>NZ_OY762022.1 GCF_963665055.1 uncultured Methanobacterium sp. | reverse complement strand
AGCATCATTTGCAGCCACAGCCAGCTTAAATTCTCAGACCATGGCCATTACAGTGGTAGGTGGAAGAGCCATAGTAACTTTTACTGGACAGGGAACAGTCACATTCTCAGCCTTTGGTATAAACACAACCGTGGATAGTACCAGCATATCAGAAGAAGCTAAAAACAACTTAAATACAGTTGTAGAACACGTTGTAACTTCTGATAAAACAAATCCTGATGAAAATACCGTTCCGGATGATCCAAAGGTTACTGATACACCTGGAGGAAATAAAGGTCCGGGGGGTGATGGCAGCAGCAGTAGTGGAAGTGAAAGTGGAAGCAGTTCTGGAAGTGGAGCATCTTCCGGTTCTGCTTCAACAGTAGGCCTCACTGCTGCCCTTTCCCAGGCATCTACATCTGGTTCAAAATCCCAGGGAACAGTTCAGGAACTTACAGTTGACGACCCACTGAAAAACCCCAACATCTGGGCCATAATCGCCGTGATTATCCTTATAATTGCAGTTATTGGAGTATACTACCGCCGGGACATACAGAACATGATTAAAAAATCAAAAGAATAAAACAAAATAGCACCATAACCCCACATCAGTTACTAAGATCAAATCCCCAACAAAAAAAAACATGAACACTATTTTTACCTTATTTTTTTAATTTTTTTATTTTTCCATTTCAATATCTAATTTTTCCATAAATCTCCCACCATCTCCACAAAGATCAGCACTGTCCATGCAAAATCATGACCCTAAGCTTGATTAAAATAGATCCATTATCCATTATTATGATTTAATTGAATGATCCATCAATATAAGAAGGGATGTTTTTTTCATCAGCCATCTATCCCTATAGCATATACGGTTAAGCCCTACTGATAACCTTGCTTTTTGTATAAATTAATTTTTTAAAAAATAAAAATAGTAAACATTAGGTTATTTAGAGGTATTAAGTGGAATAGGCTACAATAAGACTATTAAATGAAGTATTGGAAAAACACACCAAAAACTGTTAAAAGATATATTGATGAAAGAAACACCGAAGAGGATATTTATTAGGAGATTACTTTATAGGAGATTAATTGGAGGCAGTCACTTTGGAACTAAAATTAAAAAAGGATTTTAAAAAGGTAAACTGGTATAAACGCCATTTAACTGTAAACTAGAAGTATTCCAATTGTTTATAACCCCCAGCTTAGATTTTCAGTACTGGTTGCATCTGCAAAAACCCAATCATCCGTAATGTAGAGACTTGCCCATACATATCCGACCTTAGTTCCATTATCATTAAGATAGGTTCCAAGCATGTATTGTGCTGGTATGCCAGAGGCTCTGCATAAAGCAATTAATAGGTGAGTTATATCCACACAGTTACCCGAACCTACTTTACTAGTTTCTAAAGCACCTTTTTGAGTGTCATGATAGAATTGATAAGTTATATTATCTTTTACCCAGTCAAAAATTTTGGTTGCCTTTTCCCTGGCAGTCACTGCACCCGAAGTAAAATTGTTAGCCAATGTAATTATAACTGGATCATCTGATTGACAGTTGTCAGTCGGTAAAACATATTGCTCGAATCCGGGGGGAACGTATAATATTGGTGAATTTGAAGGATGATTATCCATGTTAACCCCTCCGTCTACTGGTTTTGGATCTATGGTGGTCCAGTCACTCCAGTAATTGCCTATGCCTCCATCATAACTGTTATTGGAGTTATCATAAGCTTGTCCAATATTATTTACATAGTTGTTATGAGTTACTGTATTACCACTGCTGGAATCGAAGTTAGTACCAGTCCAGCCATTACTCTGGAAAGTATTACCGTAAACTGTGCACCCTGTAGCATTATAGAATAAAACACCAGTAATAGTATTATTAGACACATTATTCCCCCCAATTTCAACAGCACTAGAGTTACGAATGTCCATTCCATTAGCAGTGTTATTAACTACATCATTACCCCCAACAACACAGTATTGACTACTTTCCACTTGGATACCCTGTTGACTAGTGTTATTTCCATTAACAGTGTTGGCTGTCAAATTATTGTACTTTGTAGTAACCAGAACAATATTAGTCCACAAGTTAGCAGTCAACTGGTTACAAGAAACAGTATTGTTACTGGAGTTTTGAGACAATATACCAATTCCACAAAAATTAACTGTATTCCCATTATTATTAACAGTATTAGTGCGGATAACATTACCATTACTGTTTGTGAGGACAACACCATTACATAAATTATTATTTAAATTATTAGAAGTTATATTGTTATTATTAGATCCAAATACAAGCACACCAGTTTCAAAATTACCTGAAACATTGTTTCCAGACACTGTATTGTTTTCACTATTAATAAATATCCACAAACCATTGAAGTCATTACCAACTATTTGATTACTTGCCACATTATTTCCCACTGAACTATCAAAGACCAAAACACCATTATCACTACCAGAAACCGTGTTAAAATCTTCACTACCACCACCAATAGTATTATAATTTGACTGGCGAAGTAAAATCCCTGAAAACCCATTACCCACTACTGTATTATTTTTTAAAATATTATAATCGCTTGAATCTAATAAAACACCCTGGGCACCACTAATAATACCATTATTATTTATTGTATTCTTTTCTAAGGTGTTATTATCCCCATTCTGGATGTATATACCATTGTAATAATTGTCATTGATATTGTTACACGCAATTGCACTACTAACCGTTCCATACAATGAAATCCCATTTTTATTGTTGTAAATATTATTACCATTAATAACAGTAGACTGTGCGTTTTCAATATCCAAAGCCCAAGTATTATTAGTTATACTGCTATTCAGAATATTTGTGTTGGCACTATTTTTCACTACAATTCCTGCAAGATTACCCAAAACAGTATTGTTATTTAAAGTAACGTTATCTGCATAAATAACACTAATACCGCTACTCCCAGTAGCATTCATCAAAGTAAACCCCGTAACATTACTACCAAAACCTTTGACAGTTAAAATGGGAGATTTACCATTACTTACTAAAATTACATCCTCACCAAACAAACTCACTGGAGTGGTGACTGTTAATGCAATGTTGGCATAAGTTCCAGACAAGAATACTATGATATCCCCATTATTAGCATCATCAATCACCCTTTGAATCTCATTATTGGTCCGAGTTACATCCACAATATGATCCGCAGCTAACAAACTAGTGAAAACTGTCTGATTATCCAATGTTGCATTTATTGTGATTAATCCACTCCTAGAACCCACAGTGAAAGTCACAACTGCTTCACCATTAACCGTGGGTTCGTTAGTTATATTTGCAGAATCACTGCCAAAAGTCACAATTATGCCATCAGGAATATGGCCCAGATTGGAAATGTCATTTCCATTACTATCATGAGTTAGATCTGCAATAACCGTTGATAATCCATTAACTGGTACCACATCAGATGAAACATTAACCGATAACACAATCCAGGGGCCAACAACTACATTACCACTTACCAAACCTGCAGGATCAGAATTACTACCCCACCAGTTATACTGTGAATTGACAGTTCCTCCTATCGAATATATAGAATACCCATTGTTTGCCATAATGCGATTGTAATGTATCTCACAGTTACCCCCCTTATTATAGATAAAATTATCACACAATGCAATGTTCTGATCAATCCCTGAACCCGTGATTATTAATGTTTTCCGCAAAGTGTAGGGAGATGCAAGGTTGTAAATAGCTCCACCATTGTTAGTTGCACTGTTCTGGTTTATTGTGGAGTTTGTTATGGTTAATGTCCCGGTGTTGTAATAGTTACCCACTGCACCCCCATTTACTGCAGTATTATGTTTGAATAATGAATTGTCTACTTTTGTTGTTCCGGTTGTGTAAAGGGCACCTCCAGTACCTGTTGCATTGTTACCGATAAATGTACAGTTGCTAATTGTCTCTTTACCATTGATATTATCCATTGCTCCACCATTTTGGGCAATATTCAGGTTGAATGTGCAGTTGTTTACAGTTACTGTACTAGAATAACTGTCTATTGCACCACCAGAACCTGCTGTTGCAGTGTTACCATTGAAGATACAACCCATCACAGTGGTAATACAGTCATCATCATTGTTGATAGCACCACCATCTATATTTGCACTGTTACCTGTGAAAGTGGAATTAGTTACAGTTAGGGGACCATCATCATCATTACAAAGAGCACCACCATAATTAGCAGTTCCATTAATGAAAATGCAACCATTCACATTACATGAACCATAATAGTAGTTATCAATAGCACCACCAGATCCATCAATTGCACTGTTCCCATTGAAAATACTGCCAGTTACAGCTGCATCACTGAAAAAATCGTTGTTAATTGCACCTGCATATCTATCCGCAGTATTATTGGTGAAAGTGCTGTTTGCTACATTTAAAATACCATAATTATCATTGGTGATAGCACCACCATAGTAAAAGGCATTGTTACTCATGAAAGTGCAGTTAACCACAGTTAAATAGCTATAAGTGCCATTAAATACTGAAATAATCTGTAATCTAAGTTCCCTGTCATCAGGACTGCGATAAATCCGAAGATTACTGTAATTATAGTTGCAGATGGCACCACCATAAGTTGCGGTGTTACCTGTGAATATACTGTCGATTATATTTAGGCTACTACCATCGTAATTGAAAATAGCACCACCAGAATCGTTGCTTGCAGTGTTACCTTCAAAAGTACAGTTATTTATGGTTGATGTTCCACCATTGTAAAATCCACCCCCGTCACTTGCTTTACACTCCTTGAATACAGAACCAATGATATTTATTGTTCCTGTGTTGTGAATAGCCCCACCACTGCTTGTTACAGTGTTGCCAGCGAAAATACAGTGCAAAATTGTTAAAATACTTGTAGGTTCATTATCGATTGCTCCACCACCATTAACTGCACTGTTTCCAGTGAATATGCAACTGTTTAATGTCATATTGCTTAGATAATTGCTGATAGCACCACCATTAACTTCCGCAATGTTACCAGTGAATGTGCAGTTGTTTACAGTAGCATTACTGTAGTTATGATTGTTAATTGCACCCCCATAACCAGTATTATGATTTGATGTTACAGTATTGTCTGTGAAAGTGGAGCCGGTTATATCTACAGAGCTATAGTCCCAAATAGTGATTGCTCCACCTCTTTCTGCTCTGTTATTTGTGAATGTGCAGTTGATTATACTTGCTGTACAACCATCATCAACATTTATTGCACCCCCGGACTGGTATGCACTGTTACCTGTGAATGTGCAACCGTCCACAGTTACACTGCCTGCACTTAAAACATCCTTCCAATTATCTATTGCTCCACCAAAACGTGCTCCACAACTATTATTGATAAAGGTGCTGTTGGTTACAGTTAAACTATTAGAATTGAAATTGTCTATAGCCCCACCACCATTACCCGCATTATTGTCTGTGAAAGTACTGTTGATTATATTCAAAATAGCCGAATTTCCAACATTATAAATTGCCCCCCCATTGGAACTGGTTGCTTTATTCTGGTTTATTAGAGAGTTCTGGATGGTTAAGGTTCCACTATTGTAGATTGCACCCGCATTACCTTTCGCTTTATTCTGGCTGATATTGCTGTTTTCAATGGTTAAAGTTCCTGTGTTGTAGATTGCACCACCATCATTAACCCAACCAACACTGGCAGTTGCTGTGTTTCCCATTATGTTACAGTTATTAATGTTTAACGTACCACAGTTGTAGATAGCTCCCCCATCAGTTGCTGTAGCATTGGTGAGAGTTATATTTTCCAGAGTGACAGTTATATTGGAAGAAATAATGAGTATCTGGGCGAAGTTCTGTGCATTGATTATGGTTCCATTCTGGCTTTCGCCAATGATGGTTAAATTATGGTTTATGTTGATATTTGTATTATTTTCGCCAGAATATACTCCATCAGCAAGTTTAAGTGTCCCATCTGTCGTTACAGTTCCAGTTGCGTTTTTAATACTTAGTTTTGGTCCACTTCCACTTGTTTCATTGTATACTGGGCTTTGTCCATCCCAAGTATCATTTCCAGTTTCATTGTTCACATAGATGATTCCAGGGTCTGCTGAAACTGTTCCCATATTCAAAGTTAAAATTAAGCAAAAAAATAAAATTATAATTGGTAATAATCTTTTTATTTGAAATCGTGAATTTCCTGTTTTGTTCATGATTGCTTCTTGCAGAATCATTAAATCTACCCATTGATTGATATGAAAAGTAATACATGTCGATTTGTATTAATGAAAATATAAAGTTTACTAAATGAATCAGGAACTACTTATGTGAACAATTGAGTACCGAATCTGAAAATTATAATAAAAGCATGCAAATTAAACTTTTAATCTAATTTAAAAAAGAAAAAAAGAAAAATAAATGGTTTTTTTCTAGTTTTATTGGTTCTCCATGGTTTTTCTAGAATGGAGTGGTTAATGGATGGTTGTCCACATTGGCCCCTCCATCTATAGATCTTGGATCCGTAGTACTCCAGTCACTCCAATAATTTCCACTGGTTCCGTTATCATAACTGTTAACAGAGTTGTCGTAGGCTTGTCCTGGATTGTTGATGTAGTTGTTGTGTGTTATTGTGTTACCATTACTGGAATCACAGTTAGTACCAGTCCAACCATTACTCTGGAAAGTATTGTTGTATATGGTGCTTCCACTGGAATTATAGAATAATACCCCAGTAACACCATTACTGGACACATTATTTGAGTTTATCTGGATATTACTTGAATTTCTGATATCCATTCCATTAGCTGTGTTACTAATCACCACATTGTCATTAATAACAATGTTTTGACTGTTTTCAACATAGATTCCCTGTTGGCTGATGGTGTTTCCATTGAGGGTGTTTGCTGTTAAATTATTGTTCGCTGTTGTATCCAAAACAATGTTAGTCCACAAGTTACCAGTCAACTGATTACCAGAAATCGTATTATTATCTGCATTTTGGGTTAACAAAATACCAATTCCACCGAAACTAACTGTATTTCCATTGTCATTAACAATATTTGCACTAACAGTGCTCGAATTACTGCCTGTTAGAACTATACCATTAAATTTATTGTTATTCACAGTGTTACCAGTTAAATTATTATTGTTTGACCCGAATACCAATAATCCGGTTTCCTGATTACCAGAAATGTTGTTTTTGTAGACTGTGTTGTTCTCACTGTTGACAAAAATCCACAAACCATTGTAGTCATTACCAGTGATCTGGTTACCAGTTACAAGGTTACCAAATGAACTATCATAAATTAAAATACCATTGTCACTACCAGAAACAGTGTTAGAAACATCACTAGCACCACCTACAGTATTGTAGTTGGATTGCTGGAGTAAAATTCCTGAAAACCCATTGTCTAACACAGTATTATTTTTTATGACATTGTAATCACTTGACTGGAGTAAAATACCCTGACTACTACTATTTACACCATTGCGGGCAATGGTATTGTTTTCCATAGTGTTATTATCCCCCTTCTGGATGTACACACCATTGTAGTAATTGTCATTGATATTGTTACCAGAAATCACACTATCATCAGTTTCATACAACAAAACTCCATTAGTATTGTTGGAAATACTATTACCACAAATAGTAACAGACCCTGAATTTTCAACATCCAAAGCCCAATCATTACCAGTAATAGTACAATTTATGATAGTGGTATTGGCACTATTTTTCACTGTAATTCCTGCAAGACTGCCCGAAACAGTATTGTTATTTAAAGTAACGTTTTCTACGGAGTAAACATTAATTCCACTAGATCCAGTAGCATTAACAATAGTAAA
>NZ_OY762021.1 GCF_963665055.1 uncultured Methanobacterium sp. | reverse complement strand
GAATGCTCCTGCCACTAGTATTATTGATGCCACGAACATTATGGTTACCACGTACTTGGGCACAGAGGGCAATAGATGTGTGTTCCATGCTAGGAAAGATAGGATGAATAGGATAACTGCGATAATTGTACTGGCAATGAGGAGATTCCTTGAACTGGCCCTGGATTTAGCAGGGAAGATGATGGTAAGTCCAGCGTAACCTAAGATAAACAGGAGTAATATAAAGAAAATAACTGATGTGGTTGTGGTTTTTAAAGGATTGAAATATAGGAACAGGAGTGAAATTCCACTTAAAAAGAGGATCATAACCAGATCCCAGTTTTTAAAACCAGTTTTTTTCTTGGGTGGTTCTTCTCCCCACACTGGTTTATCCATTTCTGCTTCATAATCTGTGGGTGAGGTTTTAACTGGTTCTTCTACTCGGAGCGGAACACCTCTGGTTTGTTTGGGATGATCTTCCTCATCTTGGGGAGATTCATGGTAATCTGTGACGTATTCATCATCTGAATATGATTGATCTTCAGCTCGATGGTATTCGCTATCGTCTGGATGATATTCATCTTCATCCAAGGGATATTTATCCTTGATTCTCTCGTACTGGAGAGGTTTTTCATTCTTCAAATCCTGATATTTTCGAGGTTCTATGTCTGGGGCTTCCCCAAATTCATCTTCAGGCTCTTCTCCAGTTTCTTCTTCAAATTCCTTAGATGATTCTTCCTCAGGTTCCCCATGGGTTTCATCATCTAAACCTTCATCATATTCAGAATAATATCCTTTGTGGTTGTCTTCACCCTCCGGGGGTTCCTCTTCATAGTATTCATTATCATAATATTCCTCATCACCTTCGTAGTGATCTTCATATTCATTGGGTTCTTCTTCTGCTTTCTGGCGCATTAAAGTTGCACGCTCAATGGATTCCTCCAGTGTGAGTTGGGGATCCCTATGAAGAGGTTCCAGTTCATCTACTGGTTCTGTCCTTCGGGCCATGGCAATCAGGGAGAACACAATAGCCACTATGAGAAGTATTTGATTAATGGACCCTGTAAGTTCAGTCCAATTGAGACTGTTGAATATTAATGGTAAAAACAGGATGAAAACAAGTCCCAGAACAAATCCCATACCTAAGCGAAGTGTCCAGCCCATTTTCTCATCACTGGGCCAGATAGCTGTAATCAGGGCGTATCCTGGTAAGAATAAAACTAAAATCGTTGGTAAAAGTGATAATGGATATCCTTTAATCAGCTTGAGCCAGCTCATTAAGAGAACTGCTATGCTGAGGATGATAATGAGTAAAAGGTCTTTCTGTGATGAGAGTTTCATAATCTGTTGTTTGGATGAACTTGTATAAAATACTTGGGTGTTGATGAGGTTCTATAATAAGATTATTTCTATCTTACCTTATTTTAGAACCACACTAAAAAATCAGAAACCTCACTAAAAATTAATTTTAAAAAAAATATGGGATTCTTATTCACATGATACCCATTATTTTGTCCGATATGTCCGTTATAATGTCCGTTATGGAATATACTTTATGTATATTAAAATTCCGGATTCATATTTAATAACCTGATGCATATTAAGAAAGTTCATAACTTCTTCCTTTCTTCTCACCAATGGCTATAATCAGTTTTTTATCCACCAAGTCTGCTAAATACCTACGGAGTGTTCGTTCACTTATACCTGGGGATATACGTAGGAAATCAGACATGGTTAGTGATCCGTGTTCCTGTATATGTGACACTGCCTGGATCTGGCTATAGTTAAGGCCTAAACTTTTCAAGTATTCCTTATCATACACATTTTTTAACATGTAAACCGAAAAACCAGCAAATTCTTCTTTAAAATCAGGCTCAGGGAGCCCGGCATTTTCGAGTGACTTCATCATCTGTGGTATGCCTGATCCATGAACTTCCACCAAACCTGCCTTGAAGAACATCTCAGCAATCAGAGGATTCCTGGTTGAAGAAGGATGGGGGGTTTGTAGTTTTTCAATGGTTAATCCACCGAACAGTTCTCCAGGGTTAAAAAACCAGATCTGGTCATCAAATATCTTGATTTGGGTTTGGACCTGGAATTTGAAGTAATCCCGGTGGACTATGGAGTTTATTAAAGCTTCACGTATAGCTTTAAGGGGATAATCCCAGACTTCCTCCCGGGTTAGTTTACCTTTTATTTCTAATTTCACATTGATAGAGTTTTTAATTGCCTCTTCTGCTTCTTCTGCCTGCTGGAAAAGGTTACCGGTAACTCTCCGGTCATAGATATTGACATCATCCTTGAACCTTAACACACGGACCAAGGCATTGGTGAAGTACTTCTGGGGGTCCCGGCCAAAGAGGATGATAGCCGCATTGGTGAGTCTCCCATCAACTAACAGATTTAATTTCTTGAGTATTCCCGGTACTTCTGCCTTATCATCTGCTATGAGCCTACCCCTTCTTACTGCTTTTTTAGTGAATTTCCGGAGGGATTCTTCATCAATTTCATTTATACTGTAATCGTTGGTCATACCGTCCCAGTTGGTTCCGGTTAAAAAAAACTCCTTTAGCTGGTCTCCTGAGATTCTGGTGTTGTTATTATTGGTTCTTTTATAGTACCGACCATTGTATGAAATTGGATTGGGACTTTTTCTAACGTCAATTCTCAGGATCGTTTTTTTCTTCCCAGTTAAAACAAGAGATTATGGGGTTGATTCCCATTTTATCTATTATTTTGGTGGTGATTTGTTGGACGTTTTTGTCACTGCAGTCAAAACCGGGGATATTTCTTTTACTTTTAACACCGCAGAACAGGGTCCCGCCATCGGTGTTGGAGAATGCGGATATGGTCTTAAATGCATTGTCATCCATGAATTCGGTGAATTCTACTCCGTTTTGCTTTTCGTCTTGTAAGATTCTGGAAAAATTCATTTAAAAGCTCCCAATTCCTTAATATTTTAGTTAAATTTGTTAATTTAAGTGTTTACTTCTATAATTTATGGAATATAACTATTGTTCCATTATTTCTTAACATTTGAGAAAAATTGGAAGATACTTATCCTGCCAATTAGAATATAATTTATCTCATGTAAAAAATTTTATCTCTCTAACAATGGAGAATGATCACATGTTCACCTATAAAGCATTTGGATTGGAAATCGCATCAGAAATTGAACTACCTGGAATGATTGAATGTTCTGGTAATGAACTCAGGGAAGGTGGCCCCGATGTTGAGATTACATTTGGATTAGTTGATCCTTCCCAGGTTACGGGGGCTGATGTGGATGGGCCCAACTACTTGGTTACAGGATCTGATGTGTATCTGTGGTGGGATGAAATTGGGAAGGTTAAGATCAGTAATGGTGAGCAAGTGATTGTGGAACCAATTGCTGATCTGGATGGTTCTGATGAACTTAATTTAATCCCATTCCTATTGGGGCCAGTGATGTCCCTAATGCTTCACCAGCGTGGTTTTTTAGTCCTGCACGGTAGCGCAGTAAACATGGGTAAGGTGGATACCAATGAGATATCTGGGGCAGTGGCCTTCTTGGGACACCGTGGTAATGGTAAATCAACCACTGCCATCCACCTCTATGTGAAGGGATACCCATTGGTGGCAGATGATATTCTGACTATAAAATTTGATGAGGCTGGAAAACCAGTGGTCTATCCGGGTTATCCTCATGTGCGTTTATCAGAGGAGGCTTACAACCAAGTTAAAGAACACACTGATATTTTAACTCCTTTGAAGACCCTGGCGGGTAAGGTGTTCTGTGATGCATCCTACCAGTTTTCCCCGGAACCAGTAAAACTTGAGAGGATTTACGTTATTGAAAAAGTACAGGATGGAGCGGATGGAAATTTCAATCCAGAATTAAATAATGGAGAATCAATTGTTAACACTGGAATATCCGTTTTAAAGTCTCAGGAGAACTTGATTGATTTAATCCGTCACTCAGTTGCCAATCGCATCTTTCAACAAACCACTCAGAAAGAGAATCTGATAAACTGTGCCCAGCTAGTGAATAATGTGACTGTGAAACGGTTGGTATTGGTTCATTCCTTTGAGGATATTCAGGATATGGTACAGTCTGTAGAAGAGGATTTAGGTATAAACAGATAAAAATAATTGGATTTTTACCCGTTTCTTTATGCACTTAAAAATCGCTTTTTTAACAATAAATTCTTTTTATTAACATATAATCTTACTCCAACATTTTTCGTTCCAAAATGTGAACCGATTTTAGGGAAAAATCATTAAAAATCCGGATAAAAATGTTTTAATTTTGAATATAAATTTAATTATTAATTATTAATCTTTTTTAAATTTTATTTGTTTGGTTTATGTTATTTAAAGTTTTTAAAACCAAAAAAACATATCTTTTTGTGACATATAGCACACACTTTTGTGACTTGAGTCACTAAAATGTTTGTTTATTATAACTGATTGTGAAGTCAGGGTATGTATTAGAGAATGTTATTTTAATATGAGAAGGTGGCAAGAAAAAATGATAATCCAACGGGTGAAAATGAAATCGACTTTCATTGTCTTTGCTTTCCTGTTTGCAATAATTTTAAGTGGGGCAGCTTTTGCCATTGCGCCTGCTAAAGAACCAACTACTTATTCATATGTAGTAGAAACAGGAACCACTTATTATGGTTCCTGTGTTATACAGGATGCAATTAATGATGAGAACACTGCAGATAGTTATAATGTTCAACTAGCAGCTGGGGAATATTATGAACCAGTAATTGTTAATAAAAGCATTACCATCAAAGGTACTGGTGCTACTGCTGAAGACACTGTTATAATCGCTGGAGGGGAAGGTGGAACAGTTACCATAGATCCCGGAGTTTGTGTGGTTCTAGAAAACCTGTCTATCTTGAACATGGAAGATGGATCTCCGGTAGTCAACAATGGTCAACTAACACTCAATAACTGTTTTTTAAACGGAGTTTACGTGTCCCATGAGGTTAGGGGAGAAGCAGTATCTGGTACAAATACTGAAACTACCACTTCCACAGATACATCTACCAGTAACTTTGTAGCTACATCTATTAGTCCTGCAGTTAAATCAGGGAGTGTTGCAGCTAAAACTACTGGGCCTATTGCAGCTAAAGTTACAGCGCCAATCGCAGCTTTAACTCCATCTGCTGGAGGTAGTACTGTTGTGAACCAACAACAGATACAAGTAAAACATGCAGCACTGCAGAAGACGGTGCAAAAACTGGTATCACAGGTATTGAAAGTACAAAAGGTACTAAATGCTTTCCTAACAGTATTGAATGTGCAACCACAACTGGCACAACCAGTTATTTGGGGATTCCGCTAGCTTACTTGCTTCAGGAATACTGATGGTTTATGAATGGACCGTAATATCTGTCAAAAAACAAGAATAATTTTATTTCTTTTTTCTTTAACTTATTTTTTTTATTAGATTTTTAATACTATCCACAATTTTCAAATCCTTAAATAAAACTATATTTATTAGAAAATTATAATTTAAATAAATTCCGGATTATATTTACAAGTTAAAACGTTTTTAAATTTGTAAACATGCATTAAAATTTAACATGTAAAAAACATGAATTCAATCAATTTATTACTTAAATAAAAGCCAGAAAATAAGAATTGTGACATATAAAATATTTCATGTGAATACTTAAGGATTGATTTATTGGAGAATGATATTTATGGAATTATCTGGTTCTACAGTGGTAACTGTTAACAATGACTATGTTTACTGTAAAGTGGAAGATGAAATGGTTCTGTTAGGAATGGAAGATGGGATTTACTATGGATTAAACCCTGTAGGTGCATTCATCTGGGAACAGATCAAGGAACCTAAAAAGATAGACCAGATCCGGGATGCTATTTTAGATGAATATGATGTTGAGAAAGGTGAATGTGAGAGGGATTTAATTGAGTTACTCAAAGAATTAACTGAAAAGGGAATGGTTGAAGTTAAAAAGAGTGATTGATTGTCAAATACCCCATTCATGGTATATAATATGAAATAAAGTGATGTGATATTGACTAAATTTTTTTTACGTGTTTTTATTAAATTACTAGGTTAAGGATTATTATGAGTGGGATAACTGGAATTTTCAGGCGAGATGGGAAGGATGTGGATCCTGCTGATATCAAGAAAATGAATGATAAGATCGCACACCGCGGACCCGATGGATCTAAAGTCTGGTGTGAAGGACCAGTAGCCCTGGGCCACCAGATGCTCCACACAACACATGAATCTCTGCATGAAACATTACCCTTTGAAGATGAAGAATCTGGGCTGATTATCACTGCTGATGCCCGTATTGATAATAGAAACGACCTTGCACCACAATTGGGAATTGAGGATAATGAATATGTATCAGACAGTTACTTTATACTGAAAGCTTATGAAAAATGGGGAGAAAATTGTCCTGAAAAACTTTTGGGGGATTTTGCCTTTGTAATATGGGATAAAAGCAAGCAGCAGTTATTTTGTGCCAGGGATCACATGGGAGTTAAGCCGTTTTACTATTATCTTTCTGACAAAATCTTTTATTTTTCAACAGAGATGAAAACTATTTTTCTTAATGTTAAAAAAATTTTAAATAAGATTAAACTATCTTTTTTTTTAATGGGCTATGATGATCATAAATTAACTTTTTATGAAAATGTTTTAAGATTATTTCCCGCTCATTTTTTGAACATAACTAACAATTCTGTAAAAATGAATAAATACTGGGAACTCAATCCAAACTCCAAGATTGTTTATAATTCAGAAGATCAATATATAAAAGCATTTCAAGAAATATTTGTTAGTTCTGTTTATTGTAGAATGAGAAGTAATTTTCCAATAGGTTTTGAACTAAGCGGGGGATTAGATTCTTCTTCTGTTTTGTGTGTTGCTAAAAAAAATATATGATTCACAAGGTTCTTTAACTAACATAAACTCCTTTTCACTAATCTTTCATAAACATGATGAAAGGGATGAAAAAACTTATATCGACAGTATCACTAATTTTGTTAATACTACTCCTATTTTCATTTATGGGGATACTATAAATCTTCTTGATGATGTTGATAATATTTTATCGCATCAAGAACAACCACTAATGATACCTAATATAAGAATTATTTGGGAACTTTATAATAAAATGGAACATCAAGGTATTCGAGTATCATTAGGAGGATCTGGTGGTGATTCAATTATTTCTTTTGGTCACTATTACTTTCGAGACTTATTTATAAGTTTCAAATGGAAAAAATTACTAAAAGAAATTTATTACTATTCTAAAACCTCAAATAAAAAAATATTCAATATTTTTTTATACAATTTAGTTTTTGTTTTAATTCCTCTATCAATCAAAAAATTAGTCAAAAAGCATCAAACTATTATTCCAGGACCTATTGTTTTGAATAAAAAATTTTCTAAACAGTTAAACGCTGAGAAATGTTGGGAAAATTTTTCCTTGGATTATTTCAAAGCAAATACTGCTAAAAAAAATCATCTTCATGCAATTGAAAATGCCAATATTTATATGCTTGAAATGCGCGATAGAGCATCAGCAGTTTTTTCTATTGAACAAAGATATCCTTTTTTGGATAAAAGATTAGTGGAATTTTGTTATTCCATTCCCACTGAAATGAAATTTAAGTATGGGTGGAACAGATATATACTAAGATTGGCCATGGAGGGTATATTGCCCGAAATGAATCAATGGAGAACAGATAAAGCAAATCTAAATTCTTTGTACAAAGAAAATATGTTATTAGAAAAGAATAATTTGAATAAAATTTTTCTTTCAAAAAATAACCTTATTGAACATTATATTAATTATGATAAAATTACAGAAATTTACAGAAACTTCATTAATGGAATACAAGTTTCAGATTCACCTTATTCAATATGGTTAATTTATCAGCTATATCAATGGTTAAAAAAAGAAAAATTAATTTAAAAAATTCACGAAAAAGTTAAGAGTAAGGAGAACCTGTATCATAGTCTCCACCCCCTTCATATTTGCCTTTGGTGATTTTTTTTAAATTACCATGAATTTTTAGTGTGGGTTTAGTGTATTTTTTCCCCTTCATTTTTTTAACTCCCTGTTAAATTTATTCTTTAGGAAATAGTCATAATGCATGTTTGTGCATTATTGTTATAATTGTAGTCTTTTTCATTTATAGCTGTTCGTGTTGCAGTATTAGTAATGACACCAGTTCCATTTACTAGTGCTGTGATTTTCAAGATGACTTTGTTATTGTTGGTAAGGTTTCCTATGTTCCAAATTCCATTTGTTGAGTTGTATGCTTTGTCGCTCTCGGTCCAGGTTTGTCCATTGTCATATGATATTGCATAGGTTATGTTTATTAATTTTGTTGACAGGATGTCGGTTATTTGTACTCCTGTGGCGTTGTCTGGTCCATTATTTGTTACGGTTATTGTGTATGTGACATGTGTGTTGTTTTCTGTGTCTGTTTTTGTTTCTTGGGTTTGTTCTACTTGTATGTCTGCGGATGTGGGTGTGGTTATTGTGTAATTTGCTGATTTGCGTGTGTCATATACGTCATATTGTTTTACTCCGCTTATACTGGCATTGACTGTTAAGTTTGATGTTGTTGTCGATCCAATTACATTTAGGAATACTTTTAGATATGACATGCCTTTTGCGGGCATGTAACCAATGTTCCATGTTATAGTTCGGGTGCTATTGTCGTAACTGAAACTATTAATTCCTTGACTGTTCATACTTTCCATGTTACAGTCAATGAATTCATATCCATCTCCTAAAACAAATTTGACTATGACTCCTGTTGCGTCGTCAATCCCGTTGTTTCTAAGGTCTATGCAGTATACAAGTGAGTTTCCAGTGTCTGATTTTGTTTGATAAGTCCCTGCTTTTGTATCGTAATATGATGGATATAAATATAAGATCATCTTAACACTGGGATCATATTGCCCCGAAACTGTGAGAATGCATGTTTGTGCGTTGTTGTCGTAATTGTAGTCTTTTTCATTTATAGCTGTTCGTGTTGCGGTGTTTTTGATTGTTCCAGTTCCATTTACTAGTGCTGTGATTTTCAAGATGACTTTGTTATTGTTGGTAAGGTTTCCTATGTTCCAAATTCCATTTGTTGAGTTGTATGCTTTGTCGCTCTCGGTCCAGGTTTGTCCATTGTCATATGATATTGCATAGGTTATGTTTATTAATTTTGTTGACAGGATGTCGGTTATTTGTACTCCTGTGGCGTTGTCTGGTCCATTATTTGTTACGGTTATTGTGTATGTGACATGTGTGTTGTTTTCTGTGTCTGTTTTTGTTTCTTGGGTTTGTTCTACTTGTATGTCTGCGGATGTGGGTGTGGTTATTGTGTAATTTGCTGATTTGCGTGTGTCATATACGTCATATTGTTTTACTCCGCTTATACTGGCATTGACTGTTAAGTTTGATGTTGTTGTCGATCCAATTACATTTAGGAATACTTTTAGATATGACATGCCTTTTGCGGGCATGTAACCAATGTTCCATGTTATAGTTCGGGTGCTATTGTCGTAACTGAAACTATTAATTCCTTGACTGTTCATACTTTCCATGTTACAGTCAATGAATTCATATCCATCTCCTAAAACAAATTTGACTATGACTCCTGTTGCGTCGTCAATCCCGTTGTTTCTAAGGTCTATGCAGTATACAAGTGAGTTTCCAGTGTCTGATTTTGTTTGATAAGTCCCTGCTTTTGTATCGTAATATGCAGGATACAGATACAAGATCATTTTAACACTAGGAATATAAACGCTTAATGTTGTGTTTTCAAGAGTTTTAGGATCATATTCCGTTTGTTTTGTTTTGTTGGCAGTATTAGTAACAGTAGTTGTTGGTGTTGCAGTACCAGTTATATTCAGAGTAGCAAATGTACCGCTCAATAATTCCGGTATGGTCCAGATTCCAGTGGTGGAATTATAAGTTCCGACACTTGGAGTTACAGTAACACAGGTTAGTCCGGATGGTATCATGTCCTTAATGTTTATGTTAGTGGCACTGTCTGGTCCATTGTTAGTAGCAGTGACAATGAAGGTCACTGAATCGCTCTGATAACCACCAGTTTGGGTGAGAGCAACATCTGCCAGTTTGGTATAAACTGGAATACTGGTACTGTTACCTGGTGTAGGGTTATATTCTGTCTGGTTAATTTCAAGTGCATTATTGGTTATGTTGGTGCCAGCTATGCTGATTCCAGCTTTACCAATTATGGTTAAAGTAGCACTGGTGTGTACTTCCAGGAAGTCAATGGTCCAGATTCCAGTGGTTGAGTTGTAAGTTCCCACTGAAGGAGTTACAGTCACATCAGTTAATCCTGCAGGCACCACGTCTTTAATGTTGATTTTTGTGGCATTATCTGGTCCACTGCAGTAAGCATTAACAACGTATTTAACTGTGTCTCCAACATTCACGGTTACTGAGCCGGTATCTTGGTTGTTTACAGTTTGGGTAAGTATTGGATCTGAAAGTTTAGTGTAAATTGTAGCAGTGTTGCTGCTTGGTAAACCGTTGTATTCAGTCTGACTGGTCCGGTTTACAGTGTTATTAACAGTTACACCAGCCATGGCAGCAGTTGCTTTACCTGTTATGGTTAAAGTTGTGTTTGCACCATTGGCCATTGAAGATATGGCCCATACTCCTCCAGAGTAACTGCTTCCAGTTCCCGCTGTTATGGAATCTGGTGTAAATCCTGCCGGTAATAATTCGCTAATGTTAATGTTACTGGCACTGTTCGGTCCATTGTTGGTAGCGGTAACCAATATGGTCACAGTGTCTCCCACATTAACTGTGGCACTGCTTCCACCATTAACAGTTTGAGTTAAACCCACGTTTGCCTGGTTGGTGTATAGTGTGGTGTTGGTGGTGTTTGTGGAGGGGTTGTATTCATTTTGTGCTGTTCTGTTGGCGTAGTTGGTGGTGGTTAGTCCAGCCAGGGCTGTGGTGATTTTTCCGGTTATGGTTAGGATGGTGGTTGTGCCTTTGGTTAAAGTTCCTATATTCCACAGTCCAGTGGTGGAGTTGTAAGTTCCTACTCCATTTATATTGTAGTTTATGTTACTCAATCCGCTTGGTAGTAAATCAGCTATTTGTAATCCTGTGGCTGCATCCAGACCACTGTTCGCTGCGGTTATTACGTAGGTTATTGTGTCTCCTACGTTGGCTGTTGCGCTGCTGCCATTGTTTATGGTTTGGGTTATGGTTACGTTGGCCAGTTTGGTGTACACTGGTATACTTGTGCTTCCAGCTATTGTTGGGTCGTATTCAGTTTGGCTGGTTACGTTGGCCACGTTGGTGGTGTTTAGTCCAGCCATACTGGATCCAATTAATCCTTTTATGGTTAGGGTTGCGTTTACTCCACTGGCAAGTGTGGGTATGGTCCATATTCCAGTGGTGCTGTTGTAGGTTCCCACGCTGGGTGTTATTGTGGCTCCTGTAAGTCCCGGTAGAACATCTTTGATGTTGATGTTGGTTGCTGTGTCTGGTCCGTTGTTTTTAACAGTCACTATGTAAGTGATGTTATCACCAACATTTCCGGTTATACTACCAGTTGATTGACCATTAACAGTCTGTGATAATACGAGATCTGTTTTTCTGGTGTAAACTGATGCTGAAGTACTGGTGGCTTTACCATTGTACTGGTCCTGTGCAGTTCTGTTAGCAGTGTTAGTGGTGGTTTGTCCAGCCATTGCACTGCTAGCATATCCACTTATGGTTAAAGTGACACTGGAACCATTGGATAATGATGCTATGGTCCATATTCCATTGGTTGAATCATAATATATGTTACCGTTTGAAGCTGTAACAGTAACGTTACTTAATCCTGAGGGGATTATATCACTTATTAATATTCCTGTTGCCGTAGATGGTCCAGTATTGGTGGCAGTGACAACATAAGTCACAGGATCTCCTACATTCACCTGTGGTGTTGAACCAGTAACACCATTTACTGTCTGGGTGAGTGTTACATTGGCAGTTGCATCGAAGTTAATGTATGAGTAATCCCTGATGGTGTAAGCTAAAAGGTTAGGTACTACCAGGTTCTGTGCAGGGTCATTTGGGTTATCGTATAGCAGGTTTCCGTATTTCCCACTTACTCCTGCTAAAACTGTGGCGGTACTGTTACTGGGAACTCCAGATAAGGTTGCAGTTACCTGTCCATTTGAATTGGTGGTTCCAGAAGTGGTTATTGATCCTTTATCAGTGGAGAAATTGACAGTTACACCAGACATTACATCACCATTTTGGTCACGAACTGTGGCAGTTAAGGTAACAGTTCCTCCATTGGCCACTCTGGTTGTTTCTGGTTCTAGTGTGATCTGGTAAGGGTAATCTATGGATGTTGCTGCGTTTATCATCTGCCAGGCTCGAGTTACTACACTGTTACTCCCACTCTGAGTCATTCCATCATATCTGTTGCGATTTATACTGGAAGTGTAGGTCAAATATTGCCATTTGGTTTTACCGGCAGAGTATGTTCCATACGGAGCTGATGTGAAGTACCAGATTGCACATTGTAATGCTGCAGCTTCGTTACTGCTCATTGAACTTGAGTAATAAGTTTTGAGTAAATAATTAACTTTACCCCAATCCACTTCACTTGATAAGTCTCCAGCTGTACCAGGTAAAGGTCCATTAACAAGGAGATCATCAGTATCATCTATGGGTGTGAAGATATCTATACAGAATGCATCTACAGTTCCAAAGTTTTGCACATATACTTTTAGTATTCCTGCAAAACCGTACATGTTATCTGCTTGAACCCACACATTGG
>NZ_OY762020.1 GCF_963665055.1 uncultured Methanobacterium sp. | reverse complement strand
AGAAATACCGTCTTATTTCTGAGAATTCAGGGGATGTGATATGGATAATGGATATAGGTTCCCAGAAATTTACATATGTAAGTCCTTCAGTCTATAAATTACGAGGATACACAGTGGAAGAAGTTTTAAACCAGTCCATGGAAAATGTGTTAACTCCTGAATCATACCAGTCTATAACCGAAAATTTACCTGGAGCAATCCAGGCTTTCCTTTTAGGTGAAGATTCTGCAATACTACAAACAAACCGTGTTGACCAGACATGCAAAGATGGTAGTATTGTTCACACAGAAGTGGTAACCAGTTTACTTACTGATGAGGATAAAAATGTAATGGGGATACTTGGTGTGAGTAGGGATATCACCAAAAGAGTGGAAATGGAAGAAGAATTAAAAAATCACTTCAGGAAAAGGAAATGCTACTTAAAGAAATTCATCACCGGGTTAAGAATAATCTTATGATCATTTCCAGTCTCCTGAATCTTCAGTCAAGATACATAAAAGACAAAGAGGCTTTAAGTATTTTCAAGGAGAGCCAAAGCAGGGCAAACTCCATGGCACTTATACACGAAAGACTGTACAGATCCGATGATCTAAAACGGATTAACTTCGGTGATTACATCCGAAAACTTTCAAATGATCTTTTCCGCACTTACATGGCTGATACTGGTAGAATAAAATTGAATGTTAATGTTGAAGACGTGATGATGGACATCAACACTTCCATTCCCCTGGGCCTGATCCTGAATGAACTAGTATCAAACGCCCTTAAACATGCTTTCCCTGGTGATAGGGGTGGTGAAATAAACATTGGTTTTTCATCATCCGGGGATGATTACCAGTTAACAGTCGGTGATAATGGTGTTGGATTACCCGCGGATCTGGACTATAAAAATACAGATTCACTTGGAATGCAACTGGTTAATAATTTAACTAGTCAAATTGATGGAAATCTTGAATTAGACTCCACTAACGGAACTAAATTCAGTATTGTATTTAAAGAACGAAAGTATGGTAAATAAGATGATAATTCCATCATGGTTAAAATAAGTTGGAGGTTAAAATAAGTTGGAAATCCACCCTTAAAGACTTAAAACACCCGGAAAATTTACAAATTATACTGCCTGTGTTATGGTTACTGTCCTTCTGCTTTAAACCAAAAAATTTGAAGGTATTATAATGGATATTTCTAATAAATCCAGAGAACAACTTTTAGCTGAGCTGAAAGATTCGTATGAAGAAATTTCCATACTAAAAAGGAAAACCAGAAACTTAAAAGGGATAAGCAGAAGTTTAAAAATGATAAGCAGAAACTTAAACTGGATAAGTTGAAGCTCAACAAGGATAAACAGAAGCTCAAAACGGATACGCAGAAAGTTAAAAATGATAATCTGAAGCTTAAAACGGATAACCTGGGGGATGATTCTTTTCATGATAGGTTCATATCTCAAACTGTCCTTGATTTTCTGGAATTACCCTTAAAACAGGATATTTACCATTTCATCGCTGGAAAAATAGGACAACTAATTGGTGAGGGCTTTGTAATTATATCCATTTACCGCCCTGATTCGGAGATTTTTAAAATAAAGAATATGGCTGGGGACCCTCAAAAGATTAAAATTCTCATGGATACCCTTCCTGAAGAAGATTGGTATACTCTTAACATTCAATGGAATGTCCTCTCCCAGAAAAATAGGAAAATCCGGGCAAAAAATCAACTACACCCAGTTGAGGCTGGGTTTTTCGAGATCATGGGTGGACAGCTACCCCAGGAGGATTGTCGTAATCTGGAGGAAAACTTGGATATGGGTGAAATTTATGCTATTGGGTTTGAATGGGATGGTAAACTCTATGGGAGTGCAGGTATCTTCTTGAGTAATGAAAATCCCTTAGAAGATGCCAGTGCAATTCAAACCATGGTGAACCTGGCAGCAGTGGTACTCAAGAATAGAACTGCAGAGGAGGCATTGAATGATAATGAAGAAAAATTCCACAAACTCTTTGACAATGCCAATGATGCCATTTTCCTTCACAAACTCACCGAAGATGGAATTTCAGGAAAATTTGTTGAAGTCAACAGTGTAACCAGCCAGATACTTGGTTACACACATGAAGAACTCCTGAAAATGTCACCGCGAGATATAGAAGATATTGAATCATTCACCTGTTCTGAATATACCAAGAATCCTCTTAAAAAGGATAAAATCACCTTTGAAACCTCCCTCATATCCAAGGATGATGTTAAAATACCGGTTGAAATCAGCACTCATATTTTCACCTTGAATCGGGATAAACTTTCTTTATCCATTGCAAGGGACATAACTGAACGCAAGAAGATGGAAGAAGAGCTCCAGGTTTCTCTTGAAGAAAAAGAGATGCTTTTAAGGGAAATTCACCACAGGGTTAAAAACAATCTGATGATCATTTCCAGTCTTTTGAACCTTGAATCCCGTTATATTGAGGATCAAGAAGTTCTGAATGTTTTTAAAGACACTCAAAATCGTGCCAGGTCAATGGCACTTATTCATGATAGATTGTATCAATCAAGCCATTTTAAAAGTATAGATATTGGTGATTATATTCGTACACTTGCTGCTGATCTTTTAAAGACATATGCTGCTGATTCTGATCTCATAACCCTTAATTTAAATGTTGAGGATGTAATGGTTGATATTAACACCATGATCCCGGTGGGACTTATTGTAAATGAACTTTTATCCAACTGCCTGAAACATGCATTTCCAGATGATAAGAGGGGTCAGATAGACATAAACTTCCATTACAATCATCCAAAATATTTATTAATTATTGAAGATGATGGTGTGGGGGTTCCGGAAAATATTGACCATAAAAAAACAAAATCACTGGGTTTACGACTGGTGAACATTTTATCAGATCAGATTGATGGAACAGTAGAGCTTAAAAGGGATAGAGGAACACAATTTTCTATTGAGTTTGAAGAAAAAAAGTACGTTTACAAGTAGAAATACTTAAACAATTATAAAAGTACGTTTACAAGTATAATATTTGAAGTAAAATGATAATTTCCCTTACTAATATTGGAATACTTATACTCAAGGGAAAAACTATTAATACTCCACTCTATTACTTCTTTATATAATTCTGGAAATGCATAAATTAACTCTCCCTTTATATTATAAAGGCATAAAAACCATAAGAACTATACAAATATGAAATAAATTAAATATGATTAGGTGAATTCATGAGTAAAGATGAACAAAGAATACTGAAGGAGCTTAATTCAAGGATGAAAGAATTTAGAGCAGCTTTGCAGGATGAACAGAAGAAACAGGATCTTCAAGATAACATTCCAGGTTCACAAGTTCTTATCAGATTTGAAATATTTCTCCCATCCCAAAATCCAGAGGAATTCGTGGATGGTTTATTCCTGTACCTGAATGATGAGGGTGAAATCTCCAATGCAGAGTACTACTTCCGGGACATGTCTGATGTGGAAGTAATAAACATACCTGAAGAAGATCTCCCAGTTATTAAAGATCTTTTCGGTGATGCATTTACTCTTGAAGTTGAGTAAATATGTTTTTTAAAAAGGGTGAATAGTTCTAAACCGGCAAACGGCTTTAAATAGGTAAATTGCTCTAACAGGTAAATAGTTTTATAGGTAAATAGGTTTAAATAGACCAATTGCTCTTAAAACTGAGATAAATAGCTATTCTGGGAAATTGAAATAATATACTTTTTTTCCTAATAAAATAGCTTTAAAGACCTATTTTAAAACCTTACTATTCCCTAAAAACCATTTTTTCCCCACTTTTTTGATTCTAAATATCTAGTGGAAAATGTTTACAATCTCGGGAAATGGTTATAATTGTTTTTAAATATTATTTCAAATAACGTTATTTCAAATAATTTTCGCAACGGATTTTAAGGCCTGAAATTTATGTTGCAAAGTTTATATATGTAAAAATTTATAAATATATAAATGATTTAAACAAGATGGTAAAAATAAGCAGCCTAAATGCCTTTTAAAAGGTTAATACTAGGATTTTAGGGTATTGGTGTATAATTAGCTTTCAATTAATTTCAGATATTTTACTTTAAAAAATTATTTCAACATGGTTTTTATGATTTCCATTTGGTTAATATATAATCCTGATTTACTCACCAAACCACTAAAAACTGTTTTTTTGCCATGATTACTGGAGGATAAAAATGCGAAGTTTTGAGAAATTAACTTCTTACATCCCACTTAGAAAGTCAGAATCAGGAGGATCCAAAAATATAGGACTCCTGGTAGATGGCCCCAATATGTTGAGAAAGGAATTCAGCCTTAATTTAGATCTTGTAAGGGAGATAATAGCAGAATATGGTAACATGAGAGTGGGTAAAGTTCTTTTGAACCAGTATGCCTCTGATAAACTCATCGAAGCCATAGTAAACCAGGGATTCACACCAATTGTGGTGGCAGGAGACACCGATGTATACATGGCAGTTGAGGCCATGGAACTGATTTACAATCCTAATATTGATGTAGTAGCCCTTATGACCCGTGATGCCGATTTTTTACCCATCATCAATAAAGCTAAAGAAAATGGGAAAGAAACCATAGTTATCGGAGCAGAACCTGGATTCAGTGCAGCACTGCAAAACTCAGCAGATGATGCCATAGTCCTGAAAGCAGAAAGTCCTAAGAAATATCCCAAGGATGACTGAAATGCTCATCTGTACTTCATTGGATGAAGTAAAAAGAAGAGAATCTGCTTTCAGATTCATTGCCACTACAGTAAATCAGGAAGGAAGATCCAGTTTATACGACCTATCCGGTCTAGCTGGAGGATTTCCTGTAAAAAAATCAGACCTCCCCTTCCTGGAAACCTATTCTGGTCCTGCTATTTTTGAATTAAGTCTGCAGAAAGAGGGAAAAAAGCATCTGGGTGGAGAAAAAGTAGCTGCATTCAACCGGACCAGTGCTGCCCTACTTGCCACTATCCTGGCCCTGGTAAAACCAGGGGAAGAAGTACTGCACTACTTACCTGAATTACCTTCACACCCCTCCATTCCCCGCAGTGCGAAACTTCAGGGTGCATCCTATGCTGAATTTGATAATATTGAGGATTTCCAGCTTAGTGAGAAAACATCTCTGGTGGTCATAACCGGATCCACCATGGATCACCAGGTAATCCCTTTAGATGATTTTGAGAAGATCATCCAGATTTCCCACAAAAAACAGGTCCCGGTACTGGTTGACGACGCATCAGGAGCACGGATACGTACTGTTATTTACAATCAACCACGAGCAATGGACATGGGTGCAGATCTGGTTGTAACCAGCACGGATAAACTAATGAATGGACCCCGAGCTGGGTTGATGGCGGGTAAAACCGAGCTTATTGATAGGGTAAAGGAAAAAGCACATCAGTTTGGGCTGGAAGCCCAGCCACCAGTTGTTGCAGGGATAGTTAGGGCACTGGAGGATTTCAATCCCCAGAAACTTTTAAATTCCATGGATCGAAGAGATAAACTCAGTATCATAGTGGGGAACGTGTTGACAGGAGTGAAGAAAACACCCACCGGATTCATGATTTCTGCATCGAACCTGAAAAAAGAAATCATTCCTAATGAAGATGATGAATCCCTTTCAGATCGTGAATTAGCCACTTTAATGGCCATGGTACTTTTAAAAGAACATCATATCATTACCATTCCTGCATTGGGAATGCCTGGAGTCTCCACCACCATCCGTTTTGACCTGTCTGCAGCAGATGCAGAAAACGTGGATGATACCCAGATAGTACACGCCATTAAGGACTCAATAAAACGGGTTAGGGAGATGGTAATGGATGAAGAAACCTGTTTGAGTGTGTTATATGAGTAAATTAATGGGTGAATAGAACCTGATTTAATTGAACTTGATTGATGGTATTTATTTATGGAATTGATGGAATTTGATGATGGAACTGATTCATTGAGCGTGATTAATCCTTGGAATGATTAATCAACCAGACTTAATTTACCCTAATAATACTACTCTTCACTACTTTTTTTTTAGATGTAACATTTTTTTAGAAATGATAATCATAAAAACTAGAAATAATCATCTTTAGAAATAATAATCATCTTAAAAATGACAATTAACAAATTAAGATAATTAACGAATTAAAGAGAATTTCTATAAACCGTTTTGATTTTTTAATTTTTATGTTTGTTGGTTTGTGTTTTTCGTTGTTTGGTATGTTTATATATGATTTATGATAGGTTTATATCTTATTAGGCTAATAGGAGTGTTATGAAGTCGTTTGAGCATTATTTCATGAATAAGCAGTATGCGCGTGTTCATGAATTGGGTGATAAGTTGGCTGAGATTGATCCACTTATTGATTGGGAGGTTTTCAGGCCTATTGTTAGGGAAATGTATGATAATCATACGGAAAAGGGTGGTAGGCCTAATAATGATGAAATAGTTATGGTTAAGATGTTGGTTCTGCAAGCGTGGTATGGTTTATCGGATCCCGAGCTTGAAAGACAGGCTAATGATCGTATTTCGTTTCATAAGTTTTTAGGATTCCCTGAAAGGATCCCAGACCGTTCCACGGTCTGGGCTTTCAGAGAACGGTTAATAGATACTGGTAAAGACGAAAGAATATGGGAAGAACTGCAAAGACAAATAGATAGCAAGGGATTAAAGGTTAAAGAAGGCGTTATTCAGGACGCCACTTTCATAACAGCAGATCCTGGCCACCAAAGAATAAATGAACCACGCGGACCTGCAGTTAAAACCAGACGTAACAAAGACGGCGAATGGACCAAAAAACATGGAAAATCATATTACGGCCATAAACTACATACATTAACTGATATAGATTATGGATTGATACGTAGACTTGAAACCACAACTGCTGAGATTCATGACAATCAAATAGACCTCAGTAAAACGGGAGAAGTAGTTTACCGAGACCGTGGATACTTCGGAGCACCATGCAAAGGCCATAACGCCACCATGGATCGAAACGTACGCGGACAATCCATCACAACAAAACAAAAAAAACGCAACAAAAGAATCACCAGCAAAAGAGCACCAGGAGAACGCCCTTACGCAGTGATTAAGAACATATTCAAGTCAGGACACCAACTAGTCACCACCACACTCAGAACACACACCAAAAACATCTTCTCATGCTTCTGCTACAACCTACTACAACTCAACACCCTAACCTACAAATCAGACTACCTAGCGAACGCTATAATCAATTAACTAAAAAAACAAGGATAAAAAACAATAAAAAAGAGACAAATAAACACCAAACCACAAAAAGCCTAAAACCAAACCCAAACCCAAAAACCCAAAAATACAAAAAACAAAGAAAATAGAAATTCTCTAAAGTTTATAATCATCGATTATTTGAGGTAAAATGATAAAAATCAATGGATCATTTGGAGAAGGTGGAGGGGCTCTTTTAAGAGTTTCAACTGCACTTTCTGCTGTAACTGGGAAAGAATTCACTATTTCTAATATCCGCAGCAGTCGTCCCAAACCAGGGTTAATGCCCCAGCACTTAAACTCAGTCAAGGCCCTGGCTAAGCTCTCCAGTGCAGAGGTTACTGGATTGGAATTAGGTTCAACCCAGATAACTTTCACTCCCGGACCATTAAAAGGGGGAAAACTGGAAATTGATGTTAAAACTGCAGGCAGCGTAACACTGATCCTTCAGGCATTAATTATTCCATCACTATTTGCAGATCAGGCAGTGGAAATTAAGATCAGGGGTGGTACTGATGTTAGATGG
Organism: uncultured Methanobacterium sp.; assembly: GCF_963665055.1. Taxonomy (NCBI): domain Archaea; kingdom Methanobacteriati; phylum Methanobacteriota; class Methanobacteria; order Methanobacteriales; family Methanobacteriaceae; genus Methanobacterium; species uncultured Methanobacterium sp. The sequence continues at coordinate 6,328 of NZ_OY762020.1, read as the reverse complement.
GCTCCACCCTTTGACTATCTGGAACAAGTAACCCTCCCAGTGTTGCAGTCCATGGGTATTGACATAAATCTGGAATTATTACAAAGGGGTTATTATCCTCGTGGCGGGGGTATTTTAAAAGCACGGATTGAACCAGTGAAGAAACTGAAACCATTAAATCTCCACGACCTGGAAGTGGATATTATCCGGGGAATATCCCACTCCACCTTGCTCCCTTCCCATGTGGCTATCAGGCAGGCCCAATCTGCTGAGAAAACACTAAAAAAGGCAGGATATGAAGTAGACATCCAGATAAAGTCAGATGATGATAACAATGCGCTTGGTCCTGGTTCTGGACTGGTACTATGGAGTGAGGTTGAAAATAAAAACATACCCTGTGTTGGTGGCAGTTCCCTGGGAAAACCCGGTAAAAAAGCAGAAAAAGTCGGAACAGAAGCAGCAGATGAAATTTTATCATTTTTATCAAGGGGAGCAGCCCTGGACCGGTACATGGGGGATCAGATCATACCCTACCTGGCTCTTGTGGGGTTATCATCTCCTGCTGGTTCATCATCCCCTACTGGTTCATCCTCTTCTACTAGTTTATCATCCTTTCCGGGTTCATCATCTGTCAGAGTATCAGAGTTAACCCAGCACACCCTCACCAATATCTATGCTGCAGAAAAGTTCACTGATAAAAAGTTCCAAGTAAATGGTAGTTTGGGGGAAATTACCACCATCACTGTTTGAACCGTTACATTTGACTATAGTTAGAATAAAATTTTACCGTTTGACTAATAGTTAGAATAAAATTTTACCATTTGATTATATAGTTTGAATAAAATCAATTTAAAAAATAAGTAAGGGGATTAATCATCTCAGGTAAACTGGTTTTTATTGACATCCCCTAGCTAACCCTTTTTAATTAACCCGCTTTAGTTAATAGCTTCAATTAACCAGCTTCAACTGATTTTTACAACTCTCCATGGTGTTTGATCAATTATTGCTCCAGATTTAGTTGCATCAACACTTAAAATCAAATTGGGATTGTTTTTGAAAAGATCAGAAGGTATTCCCATTATAATTGTATTGTTTTTAACAATTAAGGGAACATTTCCCCGGGTTGTATTGCCATTCACATCCTGCTGCATCTGGGCAGTTCCATTGTGCACTGAAATATTCACCCTTTCAGTTCCACCAGTATTGAAAATATTCATGTGAACATCATACACAGCACTTGAGGAAGGTTCACCCACTGTTTTTATGGATACCCATGAATTTCCATTTACTGAATCATCATTAACTTTCAATCCGACTGATATTATATCCATTGATTTGTCGTTTCCCTGATATTTCCCATCACCGGCTGCGTCATAGAATAGGTCGGTTAAATTTTTAGAACCATCAGCAAAATCATTAAGCGATGAATTATCCGTGGACTTTGATACATTCAATGTTGGATATTTGGCAAATAATTCATTTTTACGCAGGAAGGACCGAAGATATGATGAAGGAACAATTTGGGTCTTATATTCCTGGAATGATTGCTCTTTAAAACGTTGTTCTAATGTGGTGAGGTTAAATACATACCATTCTGGACCATTTTCAACTCCCACCATCTGTTTCGGTGGGACCAAATAATATTCTGGATAATAACTCCTGGGACTGGGCCAGTTAGGTGGTAAATGTAGTAGGTAGGTGTATTTAGTTCCATTGTACCCTGTTTCCTGGGTGACGTACTCTAGAAAACCGCTGGTGGCCTGGTGATCAAACTGTTCATCATCTCCACTGGGATAAATTATAATGGTGGGTTTAAAATCCGTGATTATTGTCTCCAGATTCCCAGCCAGGTTAGCCCCGCAGTAAGTGGCATTTTCCTGGAATGCGTAGGGATAAGTTACCTGTTTGGAACCATCTGAAGCAGTGAAAGGATTACTGTAATCCCAGTTATCATTTAGAAGATTTCTCAAACTTCCATCCTTGTAACCAAGGAATGTAACGTTCTCTTCACTCAGGCCCAGTGTTTTTGTTCCATTGATTGTTTCATTATGTCTGGTAAGTGGTGAAGTTTTGGTGTCATTACCATCAGTCATCACCACCACCTTAACTGGTATATGGTTCTCCACTGCGTAACGAATCACTCCTCCATTGCAGATGGCTTCATCATCCGGGTGAGGTGCCACAATCAGCACACGGTCTCCGGAGTTTATCGATGGTCCCGCAGGAAAATCTGGAGGATAAAATGGTAGTTGTGAGTATGAAAATGCCATTGTGGTCAAAGAAACTATCAAAACTAATAACAGAATTACTTTATATTTTAGATCCATGTAAAACTCCTTTTAGTTAATTTTAGGTTAGATATTAAGCGTTTTTTTGAATATTAAGTCTGCTTTTGAATATTAAATGTGCTTTTGGATAATTAATCTAATTTCAGGTTGGTTTGTAAATTAATTACGTCTGAAAATTTCTTAATTTCATGTAATCTTAATTTAATAAAAAATTATTTAATAAAAAAAATAATAGGTATTCAATTCCATTTATAATTTACCTTTATAGTGTATGCATTCTCCGGATATGACTTTTTGCAAGCTGCCATCGTCCATTTCCAGAATGAGAATTCCTTCTTTGCTTATACCTACTGCTTCTCCTCGAACTGTTCTGCCTTTCTGGTGAACTTCCACATAAGATCCAATGGTTTTGGAAAGTCTACGCCACTGATTAAGAATTTCTGTTAATTGGCCCCCTGTGAAATCATTGTAAATGTTTTCAAAGTTCACCATGAAATCCTGCACCAGTTTCACTCCAGGAATTTCCTTATCCAGCTCTCTTTTGAGGGATGTTGCACCTTCTCGTAGTTTTGGAGGGAAAGCTTCCACATCAACATTGAGATCAATTCCAATACCAACCACCACGTATTCCAGTTCTCTGCCACGGGCACTGGCTTCAGTCAGTATTCCACACACCTTTTTTTCACCAATTAAAATATCATTGGGCCATTTTATGCCCACATCAAGATTGCAATCCTGTGCCAGTGTTTCGGCAACTGCTACCCCAGCTACCAGGGTTAATAAAGGTGCCTGGGATAGGGGAATGTCTGGTCTGAGTATCATGGTCATCCAAACCCCACCCGAGGGTGATAACCATTTTTTACCCCGTCTACCTTTACCACTGCGCTGGCTTTCAGCTATGATAATGGTTCCTTCGGGTGCGCCTTTCTCGGCCAGTTCTTTGGCAACTTCGTTGGTGGAATCCACCTCGGAGTAGTGATGAATTTCCTGTCCAATGAAGTTGGTGGTCAGGTCTAGTTGTATTTCATAAGGTAAGAGCCGGTTAGGTGTTTTGATGAGACGATAACCAAGTTCAGGGGATGAATCAATTATGTAACCCTCTTTTTTTAGTGATAATATTTCATCTTTCAGTTGAGTATCGGATATACCTGCATCTGATGTTAATTGGTCACGGGATACATATTCATCCTTTTTTGCACGGAATTTTTTTAAAATCTGTTTCTGGGGCATTGGGACCACCTTCCAATCCTACTGATCTAATTATTACAGTTTTTATTAGTTTTCTGGTAAATTTTATTTACAATGTTTTCCATTATTGATTAATTCTTGTTTAATCCTAAATTTTTACCAATAGGGGATATCCTATATTTTTTTACCAATAATCATCCATTTTCCCATAATAAATATTCTCATTTCTTTTGGTTAGCCATGGAACTGGTGATGTGGGTTGAAACAGCCGCTGAAACTGCGGCAACTCTTTTTGATGGTAAGAATGTTGATTTAAGCCGGGCTTCTTTTTCTTTGTCTTCTTTGATGACTTTTTCCATGTTGTCCATGATTTCCTTACGGTATTCATCTACAAAGTGTGTGTGTAACTTTGCTTCCCAGAAATTAGGACTTAACATCATGGATTTATGGAAAGGAATGGTGGTTTTTACTCCCAGCACAATATATTCTGACAGGGCTCTTTTCATTCTGGTTATGGCTTCATTACGGTTGCGTCCCCAGACAATGAGTTTGGAGATCATGGAATCATAGTATGGTGGTATGGTGTAGTTCATGTAAACCCCACTATCCACACGCACTCCCGGACCCCCGGGTGAGCGATAACCAGTTATCTTACCTGGATTGGGTGCAAAATCTGCCAGTGGATCCTCAGCATTAATCCGGCACTCAATGGCATGACCCCTCACCTGGATCTCATCCTGGGTACAGCATAACTCCCTTCCTGAAGCGATCTTAAGCTGTTCTTTAACCAGATCCACTCCAGTGACCACTTCGGTTATGGGGTGTTCTACCTGGATACGGGTATTCATTTCCAGGAAATAAAACTCTCCATCTGAGTACAGAAACTCTACAGTCCCTGCATTAGTGTACCCAATTGATGAGGCTGCCTTCACTGCGGCTTGACCCATCTTGTTCCTGAGTTCATCTGTCATAATGGGTGAAGGTGATTCTTCAATGAGTTTCTGGTGTCTGCGCTGTATACTGCACTCACGGTCTGCAACATGGATGGTGTTTCCGTGTTCATCTGCCAGGATCTGGAATTCAATATGGCGTGGTTCTTCCACGTACTTTTCAATAAAGACAGTGGAATCTCCGAATGCTGATGCTGCCACAGATTGGGTGGATTCCAGTGCACGCAACAGTTCATCTTCTTCGTACACTGTGCGCATGCCTATACCTCCCCCACCAGCAGATGCCTTAACAATTACCGGGTAACCAATGGCCTCTGCAATCTTAAGTGCTTCATCTGGATCAGTCACTCCCTTACTGTTTCCAGGTATTACAGGGACTCCTGCTTTTTCCATGAGTTTACGGGATTCTATCTTACTCCCCATTGCTTCGATTACAGAACCGGAGGGTCCTATGAGTTTTATTCCATTCTTCTCACATTCATCTCCCAGGTGGGAGTTTTCAGCCAGGAAACCGTATCCGGGGTGCAGTGCATCTGCCCCTGATTTTTCGGCAACTTCCAGGATCCGGGGAATATTCAGGTAACTATCTGAGGGTGAGGGTCCTCCTATACAGTATGATTCATCGGCGTACTTGGCAAAGAGTGAGTTTTTATCCGCTTCTGAATATACTGCTACACTCTTCACGTCCAGCTCTCTGCATGCGCGCATCACCCTGATGGCAATTTCTCCACGGTTAGCAACCAGGACCTTTTCAAACATGATATCTTCCTTTGTATCTTAATCTGAGTATGTTTATTAATGTTTTTTTGAATACTAATTACTTAAATTCCCTTTAGTCTATAATATCCCATTGTTTAATTAATTATATCTATTATCAATATCTCCTTAAAGATTTTATTGTTAATTTGAAATCTGAAATAATTATTTAATATAATTAAAGCAAGACACCTTTTAATTAAAGCAAGACATATCATTTAAAAGTGAGAATACCATCAATCAACAGATATACAATCAACTATCATCTTAAATTTTAATGGAATACCCCATGATAATCAAGAAAAAACAGCTGGAAATGGCCCTGCAGGGTGTACCACCCCATCCACATCCGGACCCTAACCTGGAACAGTACCACACACCATCTATTATTGCAGCTGATGTCATCTGGAACGCACATGCTTGCGGTGATATCCAGGACCTTAAAGTAGTGGATCTTGGTTGTGGAACTGGAATACTGGCACTGGGCTTCAGCAATGATGGGTGCAGTGGAAGTAGTTGGGGTGGATGTGGATAGTGATGCACTCCAGGTGGCAAATTCCGAGGCATTAAGGCTGGAAGTTCAGGACAAATGCCGGTTTTTGAATATGGATATCAATGATTTCCATGAGCAGGCAGATACTGTGATCCAGAACCCACCTTTCGGGGCACAGAAAGCTAACCGTAAGGATGGTGATCGCAGGTTCCTTGAAAAAGCACTGGAAGTAGCTCCGGTGGTTTACTCCTTTCACCTGGCCAAGACCAGAGAGTTCCTGGAGCTTTTGGTGAAGGCACTTGATGCCAGTATCACCCATGTTTTTCACTATAATTTCCCCCTGCCACGTATCTATCACTTCCACCAGGATGAGAAAAGGGAAGTGGAAGTTGTTGTTTTGAGGATTGAGAAAATAGAATAAATTTTCAATTAGATTATTTTCAATTAGATTATTTTCAATTAGATTATTTTCAATTAGATTATTTTCAATTAGATTATTTTCAATTAGATTATTTTCAATTAGATTATTTTCAATTAGATTATTTTCAATAGATTACTTTCAATAGATTACTTTCAATAGATTACTTTCAATAAGACTAAATTTCATATGCGCAGTAACTTAATCACATGAAATCAGGGCAATATCAATGACAAACATGACCTGAACAAACATG
>NZ_OY762019.1 GCF_963665055.1 uncultured Methanobacterium sp. | reverse complement strand
TAAATGGAGAAAGGATAGGAAAAATCATGACACGCTCATGTCAAAGGCCACAATATCCGCATCAATCTGTTGTTTTGCAGGGTTTATCTTCTCTGCCATATTATTCGCCAAGGGTGCGGACTCATTTTATTTAGTATTCAACGTTATGATGGCAGTGGTTCTAGTTTTGATTTTAATATTTTTATATCAATTTTCTAAGTTTTTAAGGCATGCAGAAAGACCTTACCCTGTTCTACTGGGGAATTTCATGATTCTGAATGGATTCTATTTCTTAATCGCCGGACTTTTCATCCCCAATATCCAATTACTGGCCCAGGTTCAGACTAAACCTCTGTCTATAGGTTCAACAACCAACCTGATTTTCCTGATACTGGCGGCGGGAGGAGTCTTTTTAGTAGGGGTCTATCTCAAAAAAGAGGATATCAATAACCTAAGCGACATTTACCCTGGGAAATCGTCCAAAACTAGAAAAAATTAAAAACTAATCTCCAAAAAAATCAGATATAAATCATTAAAACGCAAAAAAAGGATAGATCAGTGAAATATTTAGGTGATAGGTAATGGAAATCCTTGGAACTGAAATTTTAAGCAATTTATTGTATTTAATCGCACAGAGCCTGTTCATACCGGTTATAGTTGTTGTTCTGGTCTTCATGACCTATGCAGTTTTGAGTTTAGGTGGATTTTTAACTGAAAAATTTTCAAGAACAAAATTCGATGTGAATCAAACTGAGAATCTGATAAGGGCTATCTCTAAATCATCCAACCCTGAAGAAATGAAGGAAAAAGTAACCGAAAGCGAGCTTCAGGATAAATATAAAGAAATTCTCATAAAATCATTTCTAACCATGATATTGGCCCTCAATCAAGAAGAGCAATAGCTACAAAGTTAATTGAAGAACAAGAACTTCAATTTTCAACTATAACTCAGAAAACAGATATATTAGTCAGATTAGCTCCAACAATTGGTCTTTTAGGTACTTTGATACCTTTAGGTCCGGGTTTATCTGCTTTAGGTTCAGGTGATATAAACAGCCTGGCACAGGCATTAACAGTGGCTTTCGACACTACCATAACCGGGTTAGCAGCAGGTGCTATAGGTTATATCATATCTGGATACCGGAAAAAATGGTACAATGATGAATTATCCATTTTAGAGGCAATAGTTGAATCAACACTGGAGGCTTTGGATAATGTCCAGAAAAGACGATTTTTGGATGATAGTGGTGAAGATCCCACATCTGGAATAATCAACATGACCGACTGCATGCTGGTTCTGGCAGTAGGATTTTTAGTGTTCGCCATACTGGCTTTACAGAGCAATCCATCCATAGTATCCTCAACTCAGGGACCTACCCATGACACAGTTTCAGTAAAGACTGGTCAAACCTTAAATGATACAAGTAATGTATCTGGGTCAGGTAGTGGTTATCAGCAGATGGGAACTGTATATAAGGATCCAGAAACAGGTAAACTGATCCTGGTTAGTTAGCAGTTTTTTATTTTCATTTTTATGCATCGACTGTGGTTTTCCATAGACTGTGATGTTAAAATGAGTTTTGGTGTTAAAAATGAAATTCTGTAAGTTAATGATCATAATTATAAAACGTACAGGTGATTGAATGAAGGTACAGGTGATTAAATGAAGAATTACTTTATTTTGATTGCAGCAGTGGCTTTAATTGCAGTTGCAGGACTTGGAAGTTATTTAACAGAATACGGGGCTTTTTGCAGGGGGAAACACCACAATAACCGATATGGCTGGTCGAAATTTAACTGTGCCTTCACCCATAAATCACGTTCTATCCACTTCTCCCACCACCACAGTCCTGGTCTACATGATTAGCCCTGACAAATTACAGGCCTTCAACTATGAGGTAACCAGTGACGAACAGAAATACATGCCTGATGCCTATAAGAATCTGCCGTCAGTGGGTGGATGGTACGGATCCCAATCCGGTAGTTACGAGCAATTCATCGCCATGATCCCTGATGTGGTGCTGGACAGTGTAAGTCCAGATGATTCATCTTCACATGCATCAACCCTCTCAGTTCTATCCGAAAGACAGCAGAAGTTTGGTTCAATACCAGTGGTGGGTGTGGCAGATACCAGTAATGTAACCACCTTAAACCCCTCCATAGAGTTTATAGGAACCCTACTGGGGTCCACTGATAAGGCCAAGAAACTGTCTGATTTCAATACTAAGGTTCAAAAAGAAGTGACTGATGTGGTGTCAACCATACCTGACAGTGAAAGGACAACAGTTTACTTTGCTGAGGGAGTTGACGGTCTGAAAACCGAGCCCTCTGGTTCAGTACATGGACAGTTAATTGATCTGTGTCACGGGAATAATGTGGCCAATGTCCAGATGCAGGGAGGGAGTGGACAAACACAGGTATCCATGGAACAGGTTCTAAAATGGAATCCTCAAGTTATAATAACCACTGACCCCACTTTCTTTGCCAGTGTCTATCAAAACTCCACCTGGAGCAGTGTAAACGCAGTTCAAAATAAAAAGGTTTACCTATCCCCACAATCTCCATTTAAATGGTTCGACAAGCCAACCGGGGCAAACCTCATAATTGGAATTCCATGGACTGCTAAAATATTATATCCAGACAAGTTCAAGAATTTAGACCTCAAAGGAGAGGTTAAAGAGTTCTACTCAGAATTCTACCACTATGATCTCAGTGATGATGGAGTAACCAAGATCTTGAAAGATTCAGGAATGACTGATGTATAGTGTGGTTGAAGTATGGGCCATGAGATGTATACTGTGGCTAGGGATGTATATTGTGGGCTGATGTATAATGAGGAATAACCGATGTGTCATAATCCACAGGGAAAATGAAGAAACACGTGTGATCTAATGTTTACAAACACAAAAAAATGGAAATCTGCTCTTGATGGGACTAACCGGAAATGGTTGGTTAATGTAATTCTAATTGCATTACCAATTTTCCTGTTTTTTGTTTCTTTCATGATCGGCAGGTATCCTTTAAGTCCGGTGGAAGTGATCATGGCCATACTGGCCAAATTCTTCCCATTCATACACGTATCTGCTGCCGCTTCCACTGTTGTCTGGGATATTAGGTTACCTCGCATAATGGCAGCATTACTTGTAGGGGCTGCTTTATCTGTAGCAGGGGCTTCATTCCAGGGAACATTCAAGAACCCCCTGGTTTCACCAGACATACTGGGTTGTTTCTGCAGGAGCAGGGTTTGGAGCGGCCATAGCAATACTACTAATTGGAATACCCATCTTTACCCAGATCTCGGCATTCATCTGGGGAATGGTGGCAGTGACCCTCACCTACGTTATTGCCCGTTCCATTAAAAGCTCACCAGATCTGGTAATGGTTTTAAGTGGTATGGCTATTGGGTCACTCTTCGGTGCCCTGATATCTCTCTGCAAGTACATGGCCGACCCCTTTGAAAAGTTACCCCAGATCGTCTACTGGTTAATGGGAAGTGTTGCCGGCGCCAGTAACAAGGAAGTCTTCATTGCAGCCATCCCCATAATCCTGGGAATAAGCATACTACTGGTATTAAGGTGGAGGCTGAACATCTTAGCCATGGGTGATGAAGAAGCCAAATCTATGGAATAGAAACCCAAAAGCTCCGTTTGATCATAATATCTTGCTGTACCCTGATAACCGCAGCTGCCGTGTCTATAAGTGGGATTATTGGATGGGTTGGGTTGATTATACCCCACATTAGTCGAATAATTGTTGGTCCAGATCATAAAAACCTGTTACCCGCCACCATTTGCCTGGGAGCATCATTCCTTCTATTTGTGGATAACATATCCAGGACATTACTCATTACCGAAGTTCCCATTGGAATTTTAACCGCTATAATCGGGGCTCCATTCTTCTTATACTTGCTGAGAAAGGGTTACGGTACATGGGCTTGAATGGTTTAGGACTGATAAATGTGTTAAAACGGGTAAATAAGGGATATTAACAGTGTTAATAACACATTCAGGAGGTGAAGTATTGAGTATACTGGAAATAAAGGATGCAGCCTTTGCATATGATGAAACTGGCAATATATTTGAAGATATAAATTTAACAGTGGAAAAGGGGGATGTGGTCTGTATACTGGGCCCCAATGGCTGTGGTAAAACAACCCTAATAAAGTGTCTAAACAGAATCCATGGATTGAATAACGGCACAGTTTACATCAATGGGGAGGACATCCGGCACATCGATCAAAGGGAAATAGCCAGGAATATAGGTTATATCCCCCAGGGCCACATTCCAACCTTTGCCTTCACAGTTTTCGATGTGGTTTTAATGGGCAGAACACCCCACCTTGATTTTTTCGAATCACTGGGAGAAAAAGACTATAAAATTGCAGAAAAAGCCCTGGAAAAGTTTGGAATTTCCCATATGAGGGATAAACCTTACACCACCTTAAGTGGTGGGGAACAGCAACTGGTCTTCTTTGCCAGGGTAATAGCCCAGGAACCCCGCATTCTAGTACTGGATGAACCCACTTCCCATCTTGATTTCGGCAATCAACTGAAAACACTGGATATAATCTCAACATTAGCCAGTGAAGGACTTTCAGTAGTAATGACCTCCCACTTCCCGGATCATGCATTCATATCCTCCAATAAAGTGGCCATACTGAAGGATAAGAACTTTATGGCCATTGGCAAACCAGAAGAGGTAATAAATCGGGAAAATATGGAAAAAGCCTATGGGATCCACGTGGAAATAGTGGACATAGATCCTGACCGGAAAATCTGTGTCCCCATGAAAACTATAAACGGAATTTAATGAATATAAATTATTAAAAATGTCTTAAAACTTAAAATCATTAGAAATTAGCTTAAAATCATTAGGAATAGATAATAAAACATCAGAAAAAAAGAATTTAATGGTTTATTAATCCGGAATAAAGGTATTATTGGAAAATGGTGATAATATGAGTGACTACATGGAATTATTAAAAAAAGCTGGTGAGTTCCACGGTGATATATGTGGTGGAATAGTAATGGGTACCAAATTAGCTATACACGGCATGGAACAAATGGGAATGACACCTGGTGAGAAGGATAAAAGGTTAATCGTATTCACAGAGATTGACCGGTGCATCTGTGATGCCATACAATCGGTTACCAAAACATCACTGGGTAAAAAATCCCTCAAACCCATGGGATACGGTAAATTCGCAGCCACCTTCGTGAACATTGACACTGGCGAAGCAGTACGTGTCATGGACATAGATGCTAATAACAAAGATACTGATATTGACTCTGAAGCAGAACATGAGGAAACCATAGAAGAATTAACCGAAAGAATAGCCAAAACTCCTGGAGATGAATTATTCATGGTTCAAAAGGTTTCAGTCAAAATAGACCCTAATGACCTCCCGGGCAAACCACTGGAAATAGCCCGGTGTGCTGACTGTGGGGAAGTGGTTATGGATGGTAAACACCACTTAAAAGGAGGAAAGGCATACTGTACTTCCTGCTTTGAAAAGTCATATTATCAGCTGTTATAACCGGACCGCAAACTGGATTTTTTTAAAATTTAACTTTTTTTGTTTTAAATTCATTATCTATGATGTTATTAGTGAAGTATAATGAGTAATAGATATTACTATTCTTATTTGAGCATATTTATTAATGGATATTCTTATTGGAACCTAATTAGTAATTAATATTATTATTGGGATATTATTAGTACGGTATAATTATTCTAGAATATTCTTAATTGGGGAATTATTCCTGAAAAATTCTTTAGCTATTCAATAGAAAAGTATTGAGGTATCCAATAGATGAGTAATTAAAAAAAGTTTAAAAAAGTAAAAAAACAACTTTTAGAGGTTTATTTACTTATTTTTGGAATGTTATAATATAATGGGACATGGTTCCGTTGTCCAGGACTTCCCCTGCTTCGGTGTCCAGTTTAAACATTTCAAGGTCGTGTTTTTTGAACATTTCCCCCATCTCTTCTGGACTGCTTTTGAACTTAGCTGGGGGACCGTAGCCTGTGTCCATTTTCTTGTAGTCCATGACCGCAATTTTACCACCGGGCTTTATAATTCTTTTAAGCTCGCTAATGGCACTATCTGCTGTTTCCTGAGCTACGAAGTGGTGGAAAACATTAACCATGAGACAAATATCCACTGTATCATCATCAAGGGCGATTTTTTCAGCTATATCTGACTGAATTGCTATTATATTGCTTATGCCCTGTTCTTCCACATCCTTTTCCATATCTTCAATTGATGGGGGGTAAACATCCAGGGCATAGATGGTTGCATCATTATCCATCATATCATGAGCTATCATGGCAACGTGACCATCACCACAACCAGCATCCATAAAAACCTCATTTCCTTTAAGATCAAGTCGTGAAATTATATCACTAGCGTCCAGGAATGATTCGGTTGATCTTCCCTGTATCCGATGACCATTAGATGGGAATAATCCAGTATCACTTGACATTTCAAATCTCCTCCATTTTCATTTTTTAAAATACTATAACGAGATGTAGATATATACATTTCTGTATAGGGTATAATATTTCTGGTGTTAGGTGGTTAATCATATTTTTATGGTATAAAAATATAGTTTAAAGCTGTTTTTAGTTATTGGGCATTTAGATATTGCTTAAATAATTTAAATGGTTCTGTTGATAGTTTTGGCAATTTTGAATGGTTAAACCTGTAATAATTTTTGTGTAAAGCTTATTCTTTTATGGTTTAAAGCCTAATCGACATGTTTATATGCACATTTCATCAGATCAATTAGAATATGAGTTATTTTGGATCATCTAAGTGAGAAATGTGATCCTGATAATTCGACTTACTCACGAGTTCAAATTAATCACAGGATAAAATTTTAAATTAATCATAGGAAATGTCAAGCTCCTGGTATGAAAACTCAAACTAATGGAGTTATAAGTAAAAAAATAGGATTGATAATGTTGAAAAATGGTAAATTAACCTTATTATTCATCATTTTTGCTCTAATCTGCATTGCTGGTGCGGGATGTGCCAGTGCAGTTGATAGTGGCAGCGCAGCTGATACTGCCAGTGGATATGGTACAGATACTGGATCTGGTACTGATAATACCACCACTACTGAAACTAATTCTACTGGTCTTGCAGATTCAGAATGGCCCAGTTATCATAATGATGAAAATAGCACCGGTCAATCAGATTATACTGGACCACAAACTAACACCACTAAGTGGACCTTTGAAAACTTGACTGTTTATGGCTCTGCTGTGATTGGTTCTGATGGCACGATCTATGTTGGCGGTGCGGATGGTGTTCTTTACGCTTTTTATTCGAATGGTCGACTGAAATGGACCTGGACTACTCGAAGTACAATAATGGGTTCGCCTACCATTGGTAATGATGGTACTATCTATATCAGTAACTGGATGAACAGTACCACCTATGCCTTTAATTCCAATGGAACGCTTCTTTGGAAGTGTACTACTGGTGGTTATAATACTGGTTCTTCACCGGTGATTGGTTCTGATGGTACGATTTATGTTGCTGTTACCAATGATACCACTGGTACTCTGGTTGCGATATCTAATTCTGGAACTGTTAAATGGAGATATACCATGGGTGTGATCTATGGAACTTCTCCAGTGCTTGGTGTTGATGGTACGATTTATATGGTGGATTATGATGGCATAGTTTATGCCATAAATCCTGATGGAACTCTTAAATGGTCATTTCGATTAGTTATAAACAATAATAATAATTCTCCAACTTATTATGTGAATATGTGCTATGATGCGCTTTCTATTGGTCCTGATGGAACAATTTATATTGCAAATAGTAGAACTACCCGAGTTGTAGGTGGTAGTAGTTATGAGGGTTGGTTTTGGTTGTTTGCAATTAAAGATAATGGGAATAGTGGGTCTTTGAAATGGACTTATAAATCTACTGCCTGGAATAATCATATTCAAGATCCCGTTTATGGTGCCCCTGCTATCAGTGCTGATGGAATAATATATGTTGTCACTGCCCGTAACCTCTATGCAATTGATTTAAATGGAAATTACCTATGGGACCTTCTGAGTCTCGGGTACAATACTGGAGGTGTCTCAGGAACTGGTTTGACATCTGCAATTATTGGCAGTGATGGAACTATTTATGTTGGGGGTCGTAATGGATTATATGCTTTGAACCGGGACGGCACTATTAAATGGAGCTATGCTACTGATGAAATAGTTGGTTCTCCTGCTATTGGCCGTGATGGTACTTTGTACGTGGGCACCATCACCGGCACATTCTATGCATTTAATAGCATTGGAGCAGATTTCAACATGAGCGGTGTTAATGGCACAACCATGACTGAACAGTTTAATGGTACCACAACAGGCACACCTAAATCATGGAAATGGGATTTCGGTGATGGAACCACATCCACAGAACAGAACCCTAAACACACTTACAGTAAATCTGGTGTTTATACAGTTGTTTTAACGGTGACTTTAGATAATGGTAGTTTAATTCAGATAACCAAAATCTTGAGCATAGAAAAAGTAGATTCAACAGCACCCACAGTAAATTCCAGCTTACCAAGCGGAACCTATAACACACCACAAAATGTGGTACTAAACGCTACCGACGATAGCGGTAATGTTACTATTTATTACACCACAGATGGCACTGACCCCCAGACCAGCAGCACCAGGCGTGTTTACACCCGTCCTATTGTGATAAGTGATACAACAACACTTAAGTACGCTGCAGTTGACCCTTCAGGCAACTGGAGCATGATTTACACGGAAAATTATACTATACTGGCTGTTATTTATGTGCAGAATGCTTCGTACTATACCAATGGTTCACTCAGCGAACAGATTCAAGCAATACTGGACAATGCTGCTCCCGGAAGCATTGTAATGTTCTTGGGATCATCCTATGATAACCTGAAATTAGTGATCAACAAAGAACTTTTCCTGATAAGCTACAATGGAACCGAAATCACTATTTCAGATCCCTCTGGCCCAGCAGTATTCCTAATCAACGGGCCCCAGGCTTCTGGGACCCAAATAATCGGATTCAACATAACTACCAACACAATTCCAGGAATACTCGTAAATAACACCAGTAATGCCACCATTTATGGTAACAGTGTCAGTTCAACAGGTGGATCAGCAATCCTAGTAAACAACAGTTCAAACACAAGTATTTACTATAATGACTGCGTTAATTCCTCCATTGGAATAAATATTTCCAATAGTAATAATACCCAAATTTTTGGAAATCTCATTTCAGGCAATGCAAAAATAGGAGTTTTCATTTACAATTCTTCTAACACCACAGTCAATAACTCTGTCATTATTGGTAATGGGAACAACAGCACTGCTGGTATTTACTCTGATGAGGGTGGGGTGTATATCTTAAATTCAGACCATGTTCAAGTCGTAAACAACGATATAAATTATAACAGTCAGGGAGTAACTATCCGGGGAAATGGTCCTTTTACATCGGATGTCCTTATTGACCATAACAACATCAATGATAACTATGGTGAAGGAGTACTGTTAAGCGGAAGATTAATGAATATCGCTGTGACATGGAACTATATTCAGAGGAACGCTAATGGGGTTCAGATGGACTACTCCAATGGTCAAAATATAACTGTTCAGAGTAACTACATATCAGACAGTGTGACTGGTAGATTAGATCAAAATGTTGAAGATTCTGGAAATGGAATTACCTTTGGCAGAGACTATCAAAGTGAACTAGACTATAAAACTGGTAATGAAACAGTACAGTACAATGTAATTTCTAATACTCAGGGCAGGTTGGTAGATGCCCATGATGCTAATATTGAACTGGCTCCAATAGGTATAAATGTATATGAATATTACTTTCCCGATGATGACCCAGTGACCAGTGCTAATGGTGATACTAGCAGGTTCTGCTGTAAAGTTAGATCAGAAGCAGCAAAATTGGTACTGGTGAGAACCGGGCCCAATACATATATAGCATATTTTGTGGATGTGGATAATCCTGAAAATCCACTAACTGAAATACCATCAATCTCCCTAACTTTCCAAAAAGTTGGTTCAACAATCATAGTATCCTGGTTACAAAACTCGGCAAGCATAAATGAGTTGTCTGGCGTTACTGCAAATGGAGAAGATACAGGCAAAAAAGATTATCCATATCCAAAAGAACCTGAACCGGATACTCCAAATACTCCGGGTGGTGGCGATGGTAATAACCAGGGGGTTGCTACAGCTGGCTCTGGGGGAGGATCAGGGGGTAGTTCCAGTAGTAATGGAGCATCATCTGGTTCTTCAGCCGTAGGAGCTGCAGCATCAATATCATCAGCAGGTTCTTCAAGTCAAGGTAAACTGATTCAGGAACTCATCACCGATGAATTCAAGAAAAATCCACAGTTCTGGGGAATAATTGCCATTATCTTGCTCATTATCGTGGTAATATTAGTCTATTATCGCAAGGATATAATGGTCATGATTGAAAAATCCAGAAAATAGCTATTCTATCTTTATTTTTACTTCTATTCTTTTTATTGGTAAATTGATATCCATTTCATCCATTATTTAGTATTTAATTTTCAATCTCCTTTCATTGGGAATTTAATTGATAAAACGAAATGTTAAAAACTA
Organism: uncultured Methanobacterium sp.; assembly: GCF_963665055.1. Classification (NCBI taxonomy): domain Archaea; kingdom Methanobacteriati; phylum Methanobacteriota; class Methanobacteria; order Methanobacteriales; family Methanobacteriaceae; genus Methanobacterium; species uncultured Methanobacterium sp. Next base: position 5,218 of record NZ_OY762019.1, on the reverse strand, counting down.
CATTTCAATATTTCACCCTAATTTTTAATTTAAAATCGTTAATTACTGATTTTAATTTATTTTAACAATAATTATGTCATTTTTTTTGATATAAATGGATATTTAAGATTATTTTTATTTAAATTGTTATTATTGCATTTATTGTTTCGAAATTTATATATAATTCTAATTCGAATCATAGTATAATGCATTTCGATACATATCGACTAAATTACTGTTTACTGGTGTTAATTTTTTCGCCATGTTAAATTCATAATTCTTCCCGTATCATCCTGAGTGAATTGTATGCTCATGATAGGGGCTCGAAGTGCAAGCATAATATTTCCACTCCTTAGGAGATGGTTAAAACAAGTAAAAGGAGGAATTAAAATTAAAAAGATCAAAATAGGAATATTGGCTCTTTTAATGGTTTTATTAACCATTTCATTAGGCGCTGCTTTTTCCGAACCAGTAGCCGCTGCCAGTACTTCTGTTAATTCAAGCATGACCAATGATCAAATCCAAAGCATCATTGACAATGCCGGTATTGGAGACACTATTACATTCTTAGAAGGTGTCTACAGTAACATTGCATTGACCATTACCACGGCATTGAACTTGGTGAGTAATGGAGCAATCTTCAATACCACTTCTACAGCATTTACTGTTAGTGGTTCTGGAGCAGCTGGAACTAACATTACTGGTTTCAACATAACTGGTAACGGAAGTAACTATGGTATTAATACAATTGATACTTCTGGTTTGAACATTGCTAATAACAACTTCTACAACACCTCTTATGGTGTTTACGTGAGTAATGTTAATAACAGTTCAATTTCATCCAATGGATTCTACAACAACGCTAAATATGGAATTTACCTCAAAGAAAACGGTGACCTTGACAATAAAAACAATGTGACAATTAACAGCAACAAATTTATCAACACTACCAACCCACTCTATCTCTCAGGTGGATCTGCTTACAGTATAACCAACAACTACATGGACATGTACGGCAACACCAATGGTGATGGAATTGGCGGAGGTAGCGTATACAGCACAGTAATCCAGAATAACACCATATTGAATGGTGGAGACGCGATAAACATATATGGGCTCTACAAAAACCTAACCATTGTCGGAAACACCATAAACCACATGTCTGTTAATTATGGTGATGGTATTTCTCTGGTGAACCATGGAACAAATGTCGAAACAACCACAACCACTACAATCGCTAACAACACCCTAAATGATACCAACTATGCCATATTCCTTGGAGGGCACTTCAATGGAACTGTCTCTGGTAACACCATAAACAATAGCCATATTGCTGCAATGAACATAACTGGAAAACACACACCTACCATAGGTAATTTAAACGCCAACATCACGGGCAACACTATAACCAACGCTGATAATCTTGGAATTTCCATGGAAAACCCTGATGTTTACTACCTGAACCTCAGCGGTAATAATATTGAAAGTAATGGATACAACATCCAGTACAACCAGTACTACAGGGATAATGGAATCGTTATTAATGAGGGTAATACATTAAACAATCATCAGAACTTCATAGTCAACTCCGCCATGACCAATGACTACATCCAGTCTATCATTGACGGAGCTAACCTGGGAGACACTGTAACCTTCCTGTCTGGAGTGTACAATAACATTTCCCTGTCTATATCATACGCCCTGAATGTGGTAAGCAGTGGAGCTATCCTGAACAGTAACGGTAATTCTACAGTCTTCACTGTAAGCGGATCTGATGCTACTGGAACCAACATCACCGGTTTCACCATTAATGGCAATGGAAAAGGTTACGGTATCAATGCTACCAACACCAATGGTATAAACATTGCAAACAACACCTTAAACAACACCAAACAAGCCATTTACCTAAACAACGTGAATAGTTCGTCCATAAAATCAAACGGAATCTACAACAACACTGACTTTGCCATCTACATTTCTGATTCTGGTAATTTAACCGCCAGAAATAATGTACTGATTGATGGTAACAGGATAGTAAACAGTACTGGTGGATTATCCATTAGTGGATCCGGTTTGAGCATTACTAACAACAACATTGACATGTACAAGTCAACATCAGTAGGTATCAGTGGAGGCTCTGTCTACAATGCATTTATACAGAACAACACTATCAGTAATGGTGGAGATGGAATAAACCTTGCTGGAACTGTTTTAAACTACACCATCGACTCTAACGTTGTAAATAATATGACTCGCCGATATGGTGATGGTATTTCTATCATGAACCATGACACAACCCCAGTTTACAATTACATTACCCACAACATTGTAGACAACTCCATATTTGGAATGTGGATAGGAGGATACTTCAATGGGCTTATCTCAGGTAACTCCATCAACAACGCCAGCAACATGTCCATGGATTTCGTCCAGAAAATGGGAACTGCTAATGTCAACGCCAACATTACCGGCAACAACATAACCAATGCAGGTCAGCTGGGTATTGTCTTTGAATCCGCATCTACTTACATAAACTTACAGAATAACAACATACAGAGTAACGGATTCAACGTACAGTACACTAAGAACTTCCAGAAAAATGGTGACCTCATTGTAGGAGACAGCAACAATTTAAGCAACTCTCAAAACTTCATTGTAGCTTCAACCATGAACAACACTTATATACAGTCCATAATTGATAGCGCAATGGTTGGAGACACCATAACCTTCCTATCCGGAACTTACAGTAACATTGCATTAACAATTACCAATGCTGTGAATCTGGTGGGTAATGGAGCTATTTTGAATGGTAGTGGAACTTCTCCTGTCATTAGCATAATGGGGACTAGTGCTTCTGGAACTAGTATAACCGGTTTCAACATTACTGGTGCAACTGAATCCAGTGGAATCAGTATAAACTCTGCAGACAATGTTGCGTTATCCAACAGTACTCTGTCTGGTAATCTTGCAGGGGTTGCAGTGAAAAATAGTGCCAATACCACTATCAAAAACAGTAACATAACTAACAATACTTGGGCTGTGGATGATGAGAACTCAGAATCTACTGTTATCACCGGCAATAAGATTTGCAACAACACTAATGGTGTTTTATTGTATGATACTGGTGATAGTGTGATTTCTGGTAATAATATCAGTGACAATTACTACAATGGTGTGTACATCCAGAAGGGTGATAATAACACAGTGGAAAACAACACTATCAATCGTAATGGTGTTAGTAGTGGTAGTCAGGGTGTTTTATTGGAATCCAGCGATTACAATACCATTAAGAAAAATACTGTGAAGGATAATGGTTTTTCAGGTGTTTTACTTCGCGAATCCAATCATAACACTATAGGTGGTGACAGTGAGGATTCTAACATTGTTTCTGGTAGTAACAATGGTGTTTTAATCTTTGCTAACTCCCTAGAAAACAATGTAACTGGTAATCAAATTGTCAACAATCAGTACAATGGTCTATGGATCTTTGTTAACAGTGAAAACAACACAATCACTAATAACAACATTTCCGGTAATCAGGAAACTGGTTTGTTAGTGTTAGGATCTGACAGTAACACTTTAACTGCTAACACGGTTAACAACAACAAATTTAACGGTATTGTTTTAACGGATAGCAGCAGTAATGTGGTAAATGCTAATACTGTCAATAACAATGGGAATACGGTTAACTTTGGTGGAATTGGTATTTTACTATCTCAAAACGCCAATAACAACACTGTTTCCGGTAACCAAGTGACGGGTAACCTGTGGACTAACATTGTCATGGACACAACCGCTTACAATAAATTAACAGCGAACACTGTAAATGGGAATAATACCAGTCAACAGGGTATTTACATTGAAAACAGTCAGAGTACTGTTGTTAGTGGTAGTTCAGTAACTGGTAACACAGCTAACGGAATGAACATTAGGGACTCAACCGGTGTTGATGTAACAGGAAACAATGTATCCAGTAATGGAATAACTGGTGCTTTGTTCTATAATACCACTGGCAGCACTGTTTCAAGTAACACATTCCAAAGTAATGGTTGGACTGGAACTAACTTTGCTTCCAGTAATGGAAATAAAATAACCCACAACAACTACATTAGTAACCCTGGACAGGCCTATGACAATTCCGTTAACAGTTATGACAACGGAACTACTGGAAACTACTGGAGTGACTGGAGTACTACCAACCCAAGACCAATAGATGGTGGATCCAATGTGGACAACCACCCTTCAACCATGCCATTTTAGGAATCTGGGAAAATAGAAGAATTTTCCTTTATTCTATTTTTTTATTTTTTTAGGATTGGATTGTAAACTGAATTTATTGTAAATGTTGATTGATGAATTTCAAAATTAGAAATAAATTTAAAATGAGTTTCTTATCTAGGTAATTTCTATTAACTTCTTACTGAATCTGAATTGGTATCGATAAAAACATAGAATTCGATATGTATTAAAATTCATATCTATTTGTGTTTATCACGATTAGAGTAAGTCACGGTCTTATTATTTGAATATTAAAAGTTTAATATCTTTTTTAATGTAATAATTCTCTTTTAAATTACTTAAATTAAAAAATTAGATTTTTTAATCATAATATTTTTTAATTGATCTTCTTTATTGGAATTAAATGGATCTTATTTGATTCAAAATGATAGTAAATTTTATTAGTGCGCTTTGATAAACGACGTGCATGAATATTCATTTCAAAAGAATATTCATATTTAATAATGTTAAGAAAAAACTCAGGGAGGGATAGAAAATTCAAGGAAATGTTATTAATTTAAAGGAAAAAAGCTTAGTTAAGCTTAAATTTAGATCTAAGGCATTGATCCCATTTACTTTTTTATTTTTAGCTTTAATTTTGGCTTGGGGGATTGGTGCTGTTTCAGCAGATCCCGGAACAATCTACGTGAATAACAACAGTGGAAATGATTCCTGGGATGGTCAAAGTGCTGTTTATGATAATGTGACTGGAAGCGGTCCTAAGCTATCAATAAAGAATGCTACTGGGACAGTAACCAATAATGGTACGGTTAATATTGCTGATGGAACTTACACTGAATCAGGGATAACCATAGCCAACAACATGACCATAATTGGTACAAGCCAGAATGGTACAATAATCAATGGAAACAGCAGTGGTTCTTCAATATTCACCATACTATCTGGTATTTCAGTTACCCTTGAAAATTTAACATTTATCAACGGGTCTGCAGCCAGTGGT
>NZ_OY762018.1 GCF_963665055.1 uncultured Methanobacterium sp. | reverse complement strand
ATCATTCGCTAAAACCGGAATTGTAACTGTAATATCCTCATCTGTGTTAGTATTGTCCGTCGCAGCCACAGGATTATTATTAATCACACCCACCATCACAAGAACAGTTGAAGTTGCAGTGCCCCCATGACCATCACTAACTGTGTAGGGGAAACTGTCCCATCCGTAATAGTCTGTTACAGGTGTGTATGTGACGGTACCATCTCCATTATTTGTAACAGTACCATGAACAGCACTTCCAACAGCACTCACTGAAAGACTATCACCATCCACATCACTATCATTACCCAAAACAGAAATAACAACAGGAACATCCACATCAGTACTTGTAGAATCAGTAGCAGCCACAGGAACATCATTCACACTGTTAACCATTACATTAACTGTAGCTGTTGCTGTGCCACCATAGCCATCACTAATAGTATACATGAAACTATCAGAACCAAACCAGTTAGCATCAGGTGTATAAGTCACAGTACTATCACCATTCAAAACAACACTACCATGACCAGCAACACCCACACCCAAAACCGTGAGACTATCACCATCCAAATCATCATCATTGGCTAAAACCGGAATGGTTACCCTAGTGTCCTCCAAAGTGTTAGCTGTGTCGTCTGCAGCCAATGGGTCATTTACAGGATTAACTGTTATGAAAACCGTGCCTGTAGCACTATCATAGTTATCATCTTCTATAGTGTATGTGAAACTATCAAAGCCATGATAACTGGCATCTGGTGTGTAAGTGACTGTGCCATCACCATTGGTTGTCACAGTTCCATGAGTAGCAGCACCAACACCAGTCACTGTGAAAGAACCACCATCAATACTGAAATCATTGTTTAAAACATGAATAACAATCGGAGTGTTCTCGTCAGTACTCACAGTATCTGTCACAGCGACAGGAGCATCATTGAGAGGGTTAATCACTAAATAAACCATGGCAGTGCTAGTACCACCATGACCATCACTAATCACATAGGTAAAACTATCAGAACCAAACCAGTTAGCATCAGGTGTATAAGTCACAGTGCCATCACCATTCAAAACAACACTCCCATGACCAGCACTTCCAATAGCACTCACTGAAAGACTATCACCATCAGAATCACTATCATTACCCAAAACATTGATAACAACCCGAGTATCTTCATAACCATTCACAGAATCAGCAGCAGCAACAGGAACATGATTAACATGAACTGACTCATTCACAACCACATAAACAACACCAACAACACTACCATCATGACCATCACTCACAGTATAGCTGAAACTATCCAATCCATGGAAACCAGCATTAGGAGTATATGTCACTGAATTACCATTATTCGTAACCGTACCATGACCAGCAACACCCACACCCGAAACTACGAGACTATCACCATCCACATCACTATCATTACCCAAAACATTGATAATCACAGGAACATTCTCATCAGTACTTGTAGAATCAGCAGCAGCCACAGGAACATCATTCACACCAGATTAACCACCACAGTAAACCATACCAGTTAGCAAGTACCTCCATGACCATCACTAATTGAATAACTGAAACTATCAGAACCAAACCAATTAACATCGGGAGTATAAGTCACAGTATTATCACCGTTCAAAACAACATGCCCATGAACAGCACTACCCACACCCGAAACCGTACGAGACTATCACCATCAGAATCACTATCATTACCCAAAACAGAGATAACAACCCGAGTATCCTCAACAGCACTCACAGAATCAAAAGCAGCCACAGGAACATGATTAACATGAACCGACTCATTCACAACCACATAAACAACACCAGTAACACTACCACCATGACCGTCACTTACCGTGTAAACAAAACTATCCAAACCATGAAAATCAGCATCAGGAGTATAAGTCACTGAATTACCATTATTCGTAACCGTACCATGACCAGCAACACCCACACCCGAAACTACGAGACTATCACCATCCACATCACTATCATTACCCAAAACATTGACAATCACAGGAACATTCTCATCAGTACTTACAGAATCAGCAGCAGCCACAGGAACATCATTCACACCGTTAACCATTATGGTAACCATACCATTAGCAAGACCACCACGACCATCACCAATTGTGTAAGTAAAACTGTCAGAACCAAACCAATTAACATCAGGCGTATAAGTCACAGTATTATCACCATTTAAAACAACATGCCCATGACCCGCAACACCCACACCCAAAACCGTGAGACTATCACCATCAACATCAATATCATTACCCAAAACAGAAATAACAACCCTAGTATCCTCAGGAGTACTAACAGCATCCACTATAGCCACAGGATTACTGTTCACAGCAACAACTTCCCTCACAGTCACATACACAATACCAGTGACACTACCGCCATGACCATCACTAATCACATAACTAAAACTATCCAAACCATAAAAACCAGCATCAGGCATGTAAGTCACTGAATTACCATTATTCGTAACCATACCATGACCAGCAACACCCACGCCCGAAACTACGAGACTATCACCATCCACATCACTATCATTACCCAAAACATTGATAATCACAGGAACATTCTCATCAGTACTTGTAGAATCAGCTGCGGCCACAGGAACATCATTCAGAGGATTAACCATTAAATAAACCATAGCAGTGCTAGTACCACCATGACCATCACTAATTGAATAACTGAAACTATCAGAACCAAACCAGTTGACATCTGGAGTATAAGTCACAGTGCCATCACCGTTCAAAACAACACTCCCATGAACAGCACTTCCAACAGCACTCACTGAAAGACTATCACCATCAACATCACTATCATTACCCAAAACAGAAATAACAACCCGAGTATCCTCAACAACACTCGCAGAATCAAAAGCGGCCACAGGAACATGATTAACATGAACCGACTCATTCACAACCACATAAACAACACCAGTAACACTACCACCACGACCATCTTTCACAGTATAGGTGAAACTATCCAAACCATGAAAATCAGCATCAGGAGCATAGGTCACTGAATTACCATTATTCGTAACCGTACCATGACCAGCAACACCCACACCCGAAACTACGAGACTATCACCATCCACATCACTATCATTACCCAAAACATTGACAATCACAGGAACATTCTCATCAGTACTAACCGTGTCAACAGCAGCCACAGGAACATCATTCACACCAGAAACCACCACAGTAACCATACCAGTAGCTAAACCACCACGACCATCACTCACAGTATAGGTGAAACTATCAGAACCAAACCAGTTAACATCTGGAGTATAAGTCACAGTATTATCACCATTCAAAACAACACTCCCATGACCAGCACTACCTACACCAGACACCGTGAGACTATCACCATCCACATCACTATCATTGCCTAAAACTGGAATGGTAACCCTACTATCCTCCACTGTATTTGATGTATCATCCATAGCCACAGGGTTACTGTTCACAGCAACAACTTCCTTCACTGTCACGTACACAACACCAGTAACACTACCACCACGACCATCACTCACAGTATAGCTGAAACTATCCAAACCATGAAAATCCAGCATCAGGAGCATAGGTCACTGAATTACCATTATTCGCAACAGTACCATGACCAGCAACACTCACACCAGACACCGTAAGACTATCACCATCCACATCACTATCATTACCCAAAACAGAGATAACCACAGGAACATTCTCATCAGTACTCGCAGAATCCGCAGCAGCCACAGGAACATCATTCACACCAGAAACCACCACAGTAACCATACCATTAGCAAGACCACCATGACCATCACTAATTGAATAACTGAAGCTATCAGAACCAAACCAATTAACATTAGGCGTGTAAGTCACAGTATTATCACCATTCAAAACAACACTACCATGACCCGCAACACCCACACCAGTAACTACAAGATTATCATCATCCACATCACTATCATTACCCAAAACAGAGATAACAACTCGAGTATCCTCAAATGCACTCACAGAATCAAAAGCAGTCACAGGAACATGATTAACATGAACCGACTCATTCACAACCACATACACAACACCAGTAACACTACCACCATGACCATCACTTACCGTGTAAACAAAACTATCCAAACCATGGAACCCAGCATCAGGAGTGTAGGTCACTGAATTACCATTATTCGCAACAGTACCATGACCAGCAACACCCACACCAGACACCGTAAGACTATCACCATCCACATCACTATCATTACCCAAAACATTGACAATCACAGGAGTGCTTTCAATAGTACTCGCAGAATCAGCAGCAGCCACAGGAACATCATTCACACTGTTAACCATCACAGTAACCATACCAGTAGCTAAACCACCACGACCATCACTCACAGTATAGCTGAAACTATCAGAACCAAACCAGTTAACATTGGGAGTATAAGTCACAGTATTATCACCGTTCAAAACAACACTACCATGACCCGCAACACCCACACCAGTAACTATGAGATTATCACCATTAGAATCACTATCATTACCTAAAACAGAAATAACAACCCGAGTATCCTCAGAGGTACTAGCAACATCCGCCATAGCCACAGGGTTACTGTTCACAACAACAACTTCCCTCACAGCCACATAAACAACACCAGTAACACTACCACCATGACCATCACTCACAGTATAGCTGAAACTATCCGAACCATAAAAACCAGCATCAGGCATGTAAGTCACTGAATTACCATTATTAATAATCGTACCATGACCAGCACTACCTACACCACTCACACTAAGCAAGTCACCATCCACATCACTATCATTACCCAAAACATTAACAATCACAGGAACATTCTCATCAGTACTTACAGAATCCGCAATAGCCACAGGAACATCATTCACACTGTTAACCATCACAGTAACCATACCAGTAGCTAAACCACCACGACCATCACTCACAGTATAGGTGAAGCTATCAGAACCAAACCAGTTAGCATCAGGCGTATAAGTCACAGTATTATCACCGTTCAAAACAACACTACCATGACCAGCAACACCCACACCCGAAACTACGAGATTATCACCATCCACATCACTATCATTACCCAAAACTAAAATGGTTGTTTGAGTATCTTCGGCAGTGATGACAGAATCAGAAAAAGCAACAGGAACATGATTAACATGAACCGACTCATTCACAGTCACATAAACAACACCAGTAACAGTACCACCATGACCATCACTAATCACATAGGTAAAACTATCCAAACCAAAATAGTTAGCCGAAGGAGTATAAGAAACTGTATTATCAACATTAATAACTGCACTACCATGATTCGGTGCACTGACACTTGTAACAGTTAAGAAATCACCGTCAATATCATTATCGTTACCTGTAACCGGAATGATAACTGAACCATCTTCTTTAACTACCACTACATCATTTGCTGCTACGGGAGGATCATTTACTGCAGAAACTGTCACGTGTACAATTGCAGTGTCTAAACCGCCATGACCATCAGTAACTGTGTAACTAAAACTATCCAGACCATTGAAATTAGCTGCAGGAGTATAAGTCACTGAGTTTAAAGTAAAAGTTGTGGTACCATGACCTGGTGCTGTAACTCCAGTGACACTGAGACTGTCACCCTCAATATCCACATCATTGTTTAAAACTGGGACAACCACAATTGTAGAGTCTTCATTAATCGCTACATTATCATCATGAGCTACTGGGGGATCATTAACTGCATTAACTGTGACTATCACGTTTGCGGTGCTGGTGCCACCGCGACCATCACTAACTACATAAGTGAAACTGTCTGTACCATACCAATCATGGCGAGGTGTGTAAGTAACACTTCCACCTGCGTTAAACACTCCCCCATGTAAAGGTTGAATAACACTATTCACAGTTAAAATGTCACTTTCCAAATCACTGTCATTACTCAGAACATTGATCAAAATTGATTCATCTTCATTTACCAAAGCCACATCATCATAGGCCACTGGTGGATCGTTCACATCATTGATAGTTATTAGTACGGTTCCATTGGTTGAATCACCATCAACATCCTCTATGACATAATTGAATCTGTCTGAACCGAAATAATTGGCGTTAGGAGTGTAAGTGAAAGTACCATCATTATTGAAAAGTAAAATTCCATGTGAAGGACTTGTGCCTCCGATCAAACTCCACTGGTTGCCCCCGTCAATTGAAGGAGAATCATTAGTAGCTACATTATCACTTAAAACCGTGTCCTCGTCCATAACATAACTGTCATTAGATGCTATTGGTACTGTAGGATCAAGATAAAAATCTACAGTTGCATAAAGGTTAAGGTCGTTGGGATCAGAACTTGGCTTAACAGTGACTATTTTTGTGGAGGTGGCATACCCCGGATAACTGACTATAACTGTGAATTCTGTTTCATTTGAGAAAAATGCAATCTGGTAACTACCATTATTACCAGTATAGACTGTGCCCATTTCCATGCCACTTATATTTTGGACTGTGACTGTTGCTCCAGACATGGGATCATTTGTTCCATGATAATAAACTGTACCAGAAATAATTGGATCTATTAAATCCGGATCTATCCATAATATCTCAGAGTTGGGAGGTGGAACGGAAGCATTACTACTGTTTAATGAATTTATTTGGTTTAAATTGTTGTTTATTGAAATTTCTGATGAATTATCGGTTTGTAAGGGATTAGTATCATTAACAGATACAGAATCTCCCACCGAATCAGGATTAACCGTGGAGAGTTGGAGGGGATCATCTGGCCCCTCTGAAGCAAAGGAAGTTTGCACTAGGAAAATACATCCTATAATAATCAAAACTAAAATTAAAGTCTTTTTGAGTATTAGCCCCCCTCCCCTAAATCATGAAGATGCAATATTCAATTTTCAGCAATATTAAAAGATATCATCAGTTTTAAAGAATTAAGGATTTTCTGGAACTACAAATTCTATGTTAGACCCGCTTGTTCCACTATCTTCTCCTGAATCTTGGCTTGAAGTAGTACCAGGGTTATTTGTTTCCGTTACAGTTGACTGAGAATTGTTAACTTCTGTTTGTTGGTTTTGTTGTGGAATTTCTACACCCATAGCATCCCCACCAAACACAACATTTGGTCCCCAAATAAGGTTTTTTACGGACTCTATAGATTGTTGCTCCGTGTTGTAGACGTAAGATCCTAGACCAACAACCGTCACTACGGCAATCACCAAAATAGTTAGAACAGTAGTTCCTGAAACCGCCGCACCAGTTGCACCTACCCCTGCAGTTACACTACCAGCAGCAGATTCAGCTGTTGTAGCACCACCACCATAAACATTAGCATGCGTGGAACCAGTTTTAGCTGTTTTTGATGCAGTTAGTCCGGATTTAGTTGATGCACCTTTACTTACGCCACTTTTTGAACCATGCGTACTCTGTTTCAACGCCCCAGTTGAGTGATCCGATTTTCCCATGGCTTTAAGGATTTTTCGAAAGAATTCCAACAAAATATGACCGAGATGCAGGATCTTCTTTGTGGTTTTTCCCTTTTTCTCAGCCATTTAACCGCCCCTATGTTAATATGTGATTACTGTATAACTTATTGTTTTTTTAACACCTTTTATAAATAGTTTGTGTAGGGAATATGAATTTTGAAAGATCATTGATTTATTAAAAAAATAATCTATAAGAAAAATAATCTACATGAGCCATTCCACGTGAATATCTGCCCGGTTTTATTTTATAAAGCTCATTAACTGTTCCTTCCAATCCATTATGTAAAATTGGTCTGAAATTTATATTCAAGATATAAATACTTCAGGAAGGATCAATCTGTTACATCTATCAATCCCAATAAGCGAGTGGTAAATAATATGAGAAAAGGAGCAATCAAAACTGTGGAAAGCACATCCCCCACAGTAGTGCCAACGAAAGGCAACCCATGAAGAGTGTCAAAAATGGCTTGCTGGAGGATGTAAATCACTGCAACAGTGATAAATGAGATCATGAGCATATTCTTCAATCCCACTTGTCTAATTTTACGAAATACCATTATCATATTGAATCCTGACCTGAGACTTCCTTCATGGTGCGCCATATTCAAAACTGCACCCTGAAACAAGATGTTAAAGCAAACAAAAAGCATAATTGCAATAAATAATGCATAATCTAACATAGGACTAAAATCAAGGTTAAACATCGTTTCAAACTCAGAAATGCCAATAACAATCAGTATCAATGGAAAGATGAAATATATCAGTAAAATGACACTTTCCCGGACCCCGTGGCCTATTAAGCTGAGAGGATGGTGGAAATTTGGTGGTTTACTTGATCCCTGCACTGTTTCCTCCACTATACGGAAACCATACCCAATCTCAAGGAAAGATAAAATAATAATGATAATGACAATTAAAACATCCCCCATACCACCGATCATGGAAGGAACATTGAAATCAATAATGTGATCTGTTAAAAACAAAATCAAGCCCAGTATTAAAATATTGTACCATTTTGAAACAGAGTATCTCATTGCATCGGTTAACATTGCTTTAAATTCCATCATCGGCACCATAACTGTGTATTGTAAAACCTAGTTAAAGAATTGTAAGTAACTCAAATAAATTTATGATAAACTGATTAATCGCTTCAAGGTTTATTTACTTTATTTCCATTTTATCTGAGATATTAGAAAAGATTAATTAAATTGTTTTTTTATTATAAATATAGAGAATTTCTATAAACCGTTTTGATTTTTTAATTTTTATGTTTGTTGGTTTGTGTTTTTCGTTGTTTGGTATGTTTATATATGATTTATGATAGGTTTATATCTTATTAGGCTAATAGGAGTGTTATGAAGTCGTTTGAGCATTATTTCATGAATAAGCAGTATGCGCGTGTTCATGAATTGGGTGATAAGTTGGCTGAGATTGATCCACTTATTGATTGGGAGGTTTTCAGGCCTATTGTTAGGGAAATGTATGATAATCATACGGAAAAGGGTGGTAGGCCTAATAATGATGAAATAGTTATGGTTAAGATGTTGGTTCTGCAAGCGTGGTATGGTTTATCGGATCCCGAGCTTGAAAGACAGGCTAATGATCGTATTTCGTTTCATAAGTTTTTAGGATTCCCTGAAAGGATCCCAGACCGTTCCACGGTCTGGGCTTTCAGAGAACGGTTAATAGATACTGGTAAAGACGAAAGAATATGGGAAGAACTGCAAAGACAAATAGATAGCAAGGGATTAAAGGTTAAAGAAGGCGTTATTCAGGACGCCACTTTCATAACAGCAGATCCTGGCCACCAAAGAATAAATGAACCACGCGGACCTGCAGTTAAAACCAGACGTAACAAAGACGGCGAATGGACCAAAAAACATGGAAAATCATATTACGGCCATAAACTACATACATTAACTGATATAGATTATGGATTGATACGTAGACTTGAAACCACAACTGCTGAGATTCATGACAATCAAATAGACCTCAGTCGGGAAAGTAGTTTACCGAGACCGTTACTTCGGAGCTTTGGATTACGCGGACAATCCATCACAACAAAACAAAAAAAACGCAACAAAAGAATCACCAGCAAAAGAGCACCAGGAGAACGCCCTTATGATTAAGAACATATTCAAGTCAGGACACCAACTAGTCACCACCACACTCAGAACACACACCAAAAACATCTTCTCATGATACTACAACTTAAATCAGACTGCGAACGCTATAGATCAATTAACTAAAAAAACAAGGATAAAAAACAATAAAAAAGAGACAAATAAACACCAAACCACAAAAAGCCTATACAAAAAACAAAGAAAATAGAAATTCTCTATATTAATATTATCTGAAAAGAGGGGGGTTAGTATGTATAAAAAAATACTTATACCAACTGACGGTTCAAAACATGCGTTAAAAGCAGCAAAACACTCACTTTGGCTTTCAAATAAAAGTCAGGGCGAAATAATAGTCTTACACATAGTCGAAACTTCTTCTTTTTCCAATATTAGGGCCAGAGATCTTAAATATGAGATGAAAAACATGTTAAAGGACGAAGGGGATCAAGCCATCACTGAAATCATCCAGATGTCCCGAAATAATGATTTAAATGTAAAAATCGTGCCACGGGTGGAAGAAGGTTCTGCTGCAGATAAAATACTTGATGTGGCTGATGAAGAATCTGTGGACCTGATTATAATGGGAACATCAGGAAAACACGGAATTGATCGGTTTTTAATAGGTAGTGTTGCAGAAAAAGTGGTTAGAAACTCAACCAAACCTGTAATGGTGGTACATTAAAAAAATGAAATTAGTGATTTCAATTTTCATTTCTTGTGCCTAAGGGCATTGTAAAGACCAAAAGCACCATTTACCAGTGCTAAAAATCCAATTAACCCCAATATTATCATTATTATTTCGCTGAATTGTATTAACTGTAATTCCACCACCAGCAGAATTGCAACACCCACAATTATGAAAATCGCGTTTTCAATGATTTTTTTATCCATTAAAAAACCTCCCAATGACTAATTAATTTTATTTTAATTAGAAGAAGATTCACTCTCCTGTGAGGCTTAAGATGTATTTCCAGTGGTATTACCACTTTCGGTTTCGTTTCCAGTTCCTTTAAACCATAAAATGACCCATCCAACTTGAGGAATTGTGATGGGATTATTACCCCACATAACAGTGCGACCTTTGACCTGATCTACAGATACATCTTCATCATCTGTTGCGTTGTTATTATCCCCCTTCAAGACGAAATATTTCTTTCCTCCAACTTCTTTTACTTCAACCACCCTATGGATGATGGCAGACTCTTCATTATACCCCCCACTACTTTCACCTGAAGATTCTTCTTCATAAATTATAATGTCCCCTACCTTCACATCTTCAGGATTTAACTCAGTGAATAGCCCTAAAACATCGGTTTTTGCAACCAAAACCATGTCCCCCTCATTTATAGTGGGTTTCATACTCTCTGTTGGGACTACAACAAGTTGAGATGCTATAATAGCAACAATTATAACAATTGGTAAGGCAATTAAAATTTCTTTTAAAAAAGACACAGACCTTTTAGACATTTTCTCTCCCCCATTCCCCCATAATCATTGACAAATTAATGAATTATAATAACATATCAAGAATACCTATCTTGCTAATACTTGTTTATTGTTTGATATCTGTACTTTTACTATTAAGTTACTACTTAATAAAAATAGAAATACTTATATAAATAATAACCTAAGGTACGGAATAACCCCAAAATAAGTGAATTAATTAATATTTAAATTAACTTTTTATCAAAAAAAGTATCAAAAAAGAGAATTATGCAAACATATTTTTAGGTTCATTTTTCTCTTTTTCATGATGTTTAAGTGCGTACTGGAAGTTATCCCAAGTTACACGATCCTGATCTTCAGATATTGCCTTGTGTAGTGCCACTTTGAGCAGCCGGTCCTTAATATCTCGGCCAGACATGCCCTTGGATAGGCTGGCCAGTTTCTTTGAGTCAGTGTCAACTGGTAAAGGCATGGATTTTATGTACATTTCCAGGATCTCCCTTCTTTCATCCTCATCAGGGAGCGTGAATTCTATTTCCTCTTCAAACCTGCTTCTTAGAGCATAATCCAATAATTGAGGATTGTTAGTGGCCCCAATAGTAACCACACCCAAGTTAGGGTTGATACCATCCAATTCTGTTAACAGTGCATTGACCACCTCAGAAACATCTCCCCTCAGGGACTGGTATTTACGGTCCAGACCAATGGCATCTATTTCATCGATGAAAATAACTGCAGGCCCACAGGCTGATGCGGCATCGAAAAGGTCGTGTATCTGGCGTGCTCCATCACCTACATGTTCTCCTATGAGACTGGTTGCTTTTACCAGAAACAGGGGAACCTGAAGTTCATGGGATAATGATTTAGCTAGCATGGTCTTACCAGTACCCGGTGTACCATGGAATAATACATTCTTTGGTGCCCATTCCTGGAAGGTTTCTGGTTCCTTCAGATATTTGGTTATAATCTTACATTTGGTCTTGGCCCGTTCCTGGCCAATAACATCACTCATTTTAAGGTTGCTTTCGATTTTTTTAATCTCACGAACTTCTTCCACTTCCATCAGGAGTATGGAAGTGTTTTGAGTTATCCTGGAATCATCTGGGTGGGCTTTGATTACCTTGAAAGCAAAATCTGGCAGTAATTTCTGGTCAAAAAGGAATGATCCTTCTTTTACTGTGGAGCCTACCCATTGTTCCCGAGCATAGAGTTCGAAAAGTTCATTATCGAATATTTCGATCTTGGGATTTTCCACCAGGTTGCACAGGAATGGGTAACCAATGGACTGGAGTACCACCATTTTGGTTTCTTTCCCTACTTCTTCCAGACCAGTGGAGGTCTTTTTTTCAGATACAATCGGATCAGGAGTTATGTTGTTGAGTTTCAATATATCACATTTTTACGCCTTTTTTTCGAATAATGGCATGATAAATTCTTTATTTTGTTAAATAAATAGATTTAAGAAATAAAACTGATTTTATAATGTTGAATTTATATATAGATTATTTGTAAGATTTATATATAGATGTTAGTTATTTAAGAGTTTTTTCGTTACCAGGAAAAGTTGCAAAATTATGGGAAATTATAGTCCATACAACATTACCACGTATAATATGAATTTCTGAATAAATTATAGTGGACTTAAGTTATCTGCAATATTTTCATGAACATATTCCACTATTAAAGCAGTTAAAAGCCTTAACTTGTTAACAGTCCATATATGCCAGTCAGAATAAAAATAATTCCAAGGAGGCCATACATTCCAAAAACGCTGAAGAAAACTAGATCTAAAAAAATGGT
>NZ_OY762017.1 GCF_963665055.1 uncultured Methanobacterium sp. | reverse complement strand
TTTCGATTTTGAAGATCTATGTTACTTTTGAAGACCCATCAAAGTCCATTTATTGCCAATCCCATCTCCATTCAATTAACCAAGAATTGGCCATTTGAAAATCAACAAAATTTTAAACAAGGAATAATGTGTTAATTTAATTTAAAAAAATCAGATATTATCTAGAATTTATATAAAATTCAATCACGCTTTACAAAAAAGAAAAAAAGGGAAAAATTGTTTTTATTAACTAGAACTTACCGCCTTTGAAGAAGAATCCAACTCCACCTAATGCCAGAACAGCTATCACTCCTACAACAGCATAAAGCCCCCATGGAGTTCCGTCTGAACCTTGTGCACCAGCTTGAGTGACTTCATAGGCTTTTGCTTCACCGGGCTGAGTTCCAACAGAACCACTGGTTGAGTTAGTCACAGTAGCTGCACTAACATTAACCCCAGAAGTGTTAGACCCATTGGATGATCCCAATAATGAATTACCAATTCCAGTAGTTGAGCCAACTAAAGATCCAGAATTTGTTCCTGTAGTAATTGATCCTCCAGGTGTCTGTGGACCTCTCATCAAACTAATTAATTCAGCTTGGGTACGTTGAGGTACAGCACTATGAATGTAACTCAGGGAATCACCGTATTCTCCACCTCCAGATATGATCATCTGCCATTCTTCTTCGGTTACATATGTATTTGCAGTCAGAGTTATTGATGGTCCAGAAATTAGGTTTGGTATATTCTCTAGCTCACGTTGACAATCAGGTGAGTTCCAGTCGTCGTATTTTTGTAGAATTTTGTATACTCTTATGTAGTTATCATAATTGTTACCATCTGAAAATTTAGGGGCAACCAAATTAATGATAGCTACTCTTCTGGTATTGGTTCTACTGTCATAAATGCTGATTATTCCAACTTCACTACCTGCTGATTTCATTCTCTGGTTATAGTAAGTTCCATCTCCTGCGGATATTCCTAAGAGATATGATAAAATATCATCTCTACAGATGTCGTTGGTAGATACATATGAATACTGTTCATCTGCGGTTATTGGGAAGTTGTCGTAAACGTAGTCAGTAATTAAGTATCCAGTTGTACTACCTCCACAGACGTGGTTGTGCCATAACCATGCCATTAAGACATCGTATGGTGGGTCGTAAGGGATTACCTGGTCTATGATACATCCAGCTTTGTCTTTAGCTTCCAGTATTCCTGTTGTTGAATTGTACCAAATAGTTTTAGTGATGACAGTTCCATTATATTCCAGACTGAACTGGAAGTAAAGGTCGTTAAATCTTGCATTATGCACGGGCAGTAAGGTTGCTCTGGAAAGTCGGGAACCTAAAACATCATAGATTCCATCAAAAGTCATATCCATAACTTGACCATTGACACGTACGTAACCTGCAGAAGTGAAGACTGTAAGATTATAGTCATCTTTCTCCAAATTAATGCCATCTGCTGCGAATAATGCAATAGCCATGTTTGCAGCGTCTTCTCCGATCTTTTTGATCTGATCCTGAGTCAGGTTTCCAGTTGTGTAGTTTGTGGCAACTCTCTGGTTTGCTACATTGGTTAAATTCAGGCCCAGTATGTAGTCCATGTCAAGCCCTAATGCATCACATACAACATTTTTAGAGTCAACTCCTCCAGTTAGGTTGTTGTGAATTTGTGGGGTTATGTTTTCAAAAACGTACATTATCTCCACCAGGGAGTCCGGGTCATTTTCTAATTTGTTGACTAACCATGCGTTGAACGCTAATTCACCAGCAATACCTGTGTATGCATTATTACCTGTTTGTTGTTTGTATAACTGGAGTACAGCTTCTTCATTGAATCGCATTATGATGAGTGTTCCAGTATTGGTGGAATCGCACCATCGGATGAATCCAATCATGTTGTCAGCAGCACCTGAACCACTAGTTTCATATCCCACCCAAGAACGTTTTCCAGGGGTTAAATCTAAGGAATAGATTATTGCATCATCATCTGAGTTACCAGGTACACTGACAGCTCTGTAACTTGTTGCTTCAAGTTCTCCGGCATTACCATATACTCCAGGAGGGTAGTATTTCAGTAGAAGACTGACCATGGCCTGTCCACTGATAGTTCCCAGACATACGTGACCGTGGTATGCGGCCTGTCTCAGGATGTCAGTGGAGAGCCCTTCCTTCCAGGCGTTTGCCAGACTGACATAACCAAAGGCTTTATCACCGAAAACTGGAACTATTGTATTATCCCACAACGCCTGGTCAATGGCGGAGAAAGTTCCAAAGTATGCAGGGGTTAATGTACCGTTTTTGAAGAAAGCTGCAGTGAGTTCATTACCATTTCTTACAACGAAACAGAAATCCAGAGGGTCTGTTCTAATTGACTGGAATGTAAGCAGGTTTCCCTGACCATAACTTATTTCACCATACGAACCGTTTAAAATTCCTTCCAAACAGTCTTCAGTAGTGGTACCATTATGATAAGCTAGTCCTGCGGTAGTTATACAAAGAACATCGTCTGCTGTTGCAAAGTGTAGTAAGTTGTCTGCAGCTGCGGTGACATTGCGGCCAATTTTATAGCTATCAGTGGCTTGCATGTCAAAATCTGCAGTTCCAATGAACTCTGGATCGGTACCTGCCTGACTAACCGCTACCTGTTGAGTTTGGGCTATGTAACCTGGAGCTCTGACTATCACATTAAACAGGGTCCCGTTGGTAACATTCGCGCATGTGAAATTCAACTTGTAGAGTGTGTCTGAGTACTTTGTCTTGTCAAAAGTTACATTATTATTGGAATCTGTTACCGCAATTTCAGGGTTAATCTTATCATCTGCATACTCGTATCCTACATCTACCCATAAAATGGGGTCAACAGGTTCAGAAGCATTAACATCAGAAAGATTACCTTCACCTCCAGTAGTAGATGAATCCGTAGCAGAAACTGCTCCACAAAGAATCAGTGCCATTATAGTCGCAATTACTAGTATTACTCCTTGTTTTCTCATCTTTTCACCTCCTTTTTCATTTTTTTAGTTTGGTTTGAATAGATATTCAATCGAATAGATATTCAACACGGAGTATATCGTAGTAATACATTATATAAACTTTATGTTATTACAAAAGGCGCCTTTACTCATTTAATAGTAATAAAATTAAATATATTAATAAAAAAATAAGGATTTTTCGATGTTTTTTAATACAGTTAAAACAGCATATTTACAAGCTTAAACTATTTAAAAAGAATATAACACATTTTTATCATTAACAACCAATATTTAAACAGTCATATTATCAAGAAAATCTGAATAACCCCTAATAAAAAAAAATGAACCTATTAATAGGTAGATACCAGTAAAAATAAATAAATAAAAGTTTTTTTATTACCCATCTTAGTACCAATAATACCAAATTTGTACTAAAAAATAAAAATAATTTTAGGTTAACTTCCTCTTCATCCACACAGCACCTATTCCCAACCCAGATACCAATCCAATTAACAGGCCAGATAAAAGTGGGGTTAAAAAGCCAGCACTGTTTGCTCCTGCAACATTTAATTTGGTTAAACCCTGTTGGATTGCATTTTGATTGGCATCGACCA
Source organism: uncultured Methanobacterium sp. (assembly GCF_963665055.1). Classification (NCBI taxonomy): domain Archaea; kingdom Methanobacteriati; phylum Methanobacteriota; class Methanobacteria; order Methanobacteriales; family Methanobacteriaceae; genus Methanobacterium; species uncultured Methanobacterium sp. Next base: position 6,883 of record NZ_OY762017.1, on the reverse strand, counting down.
CTATAATTCGACTTGAAACTTCGGGATGTTGACCTATAAACTGTTGAACTGTGTCAGTGTAAGCAACTGCCAGGATTTTCTTATTAGAATTGTTAAGGGCGTGTTCCAGTTCATGAGTCACATCATCGGCTGATGCAAACTTGTAAACTGTGACATTAACCCCCATCTGATCCACTACAGATTTGGCCAGTTTACTAGTGGAGTTATCCGCTATGATAATGTTTGACTCATTGGTGGTTACATGTACCCCATGAGCACTCACTGGTACCATAAGTGCGGCAATTACCATGACCAGAATTTCTACTTGTTTTAAACTAAACATCTTTAATAACCCACCTAAATTTTTTCTAAACTTGCCAATTCCGGTTTTAGTTTGAACATGAAGAGAACTATAAACACGTTGATAATTCCTTCTATAACACCAACACATAAATAAAACGGTATTAAAGTGGCCATTAAAACTTCCACTGAAGCAACACCTGCAATTAACAGTATAACGACCTGAGCAATGGTAGCCATGACAATTCCCATGAACGTTCCTGAGAATATACTGAGTCTATCATCCAGTTCTTTGGTGAATTTGTAGAAGTAGTAGGTTGAAAAGCCCATTACAATTCCCATAGTCACCACATTTGTACCTAAAGAGGTGATACCTCCCATTCCCAGGAAGAAAAATTGTACCAAGAAACACAAGAATGCAACCAAAACCCCGCTAAGGGGGCCGATCAAAATAACCACCAGTGGAATTACAAACAGATGTATAGGCACCCCAAATGGCGACGGTATGGATATAGATGATACTACAACGGTAACTGCTGCCAGTATGGCCGTGTTAACCATTACCTTCTCCTTCTGCTCAGTTTTGGAAAGTTTGTAGGAATACCATGCCAATGCAACAATACTTATAATCCAGTAAATTACAGCTTGCCATAATGGTAACAAGCCATCAGATAAATGCAAATTTATAACCTCCTTTAATAGTTAGATAATAAACAATGCATGAAACTTAAATAAAAGAAATAATATTTATTCTCAAAAAAAATGAGATAAATATTGTTTTCACCTGCCAAAAAAAGTCATTTGCAGTTTCCTCAACGTGCCACCTTCCTGATAAGGGAAGGACATTCCAATTAAACCAACTACCACCATTAAACCAATCATGGCTATTGGCCCTCCGGGTGATGTACTGGAGGATCCTGTATTTCCAGTAACTTCTTCAGGATTACCTGTGGAAGTGGTGGCATTACTGGAATTACCATTGCTCCCAGTCTGAGTACTGGTTGCTGGTTGGTCTGATTCTGTTCCCCCAGTGGTGCTGGTGGAAGATTTTGAACTTCGACTGGTTGAAGTGGAAGTAGAAGAAGAACTGGAAGTCGGTGTACTTGATGTTTGGGAACTTACAGATGATGAATCCGTAGCACCAGTACCAGTAGATCCAGTACCCGTGCCGGTATCAGAGCCAGTTTCTACAATTGGAGTTCCATGACCCGGATGGGCTGTGACTGCTCCACAGGAAGTTAAAGCAATTGCAAATAGTATTAACAGGAAAATACCTTTATTTTTACCGAGTTTAATCATTATCATCCCCTGCAATTTTATGTAAAAAAATAATGATAATATCATATATATGATTTGTGTTATTACAAATCTCCATAAATTCCGACAAATGTAATACAAAAATTAAAAAATTAATAATTTATACTTTCAAAACAGGATTAAAGTAATTCAATAAATTATAAAAAGATCCAATGATAATTTAAACAGATTTAAAAGAATATTATTTTCCCATTGGAGCATTGAATGCTTTAGATATCTTATTCTTAAAAAATAAAAAAGGTAAAAAATTATATTAATAATACTTTAGTTTAGTTAAGGATTAATTATTTATAGTACATCCATAAACTGATAATTGTCTATAACCATTTCAACTCCCATTGTTTCCATAACATGGCGAGGTTCGGGGATCTGATTATCCACCATAGAATCTCTTAAATACACATTTCCAGATCCCTGATAATTTTTATTTATTTTTAAATTTCAACCTATCCTAAAACTGTTAACCCAATAATATACAACCCATTACAATTTTTAATACATCAAACCCCGAATAGCACACTAAAGTAATAATAAAAAAGGAATAGAAAGTCTTAAATAGTAGCTCGCCCTATTCCATGATTGTACGAATAACGCCGAATAAAGTATTACTTAATGGGTGAAAAAAGGTGTTTTTGTATTAAACGATGAACTTGCCATTTCCTCCTGCAAGACGTCTACAGTAGGGATCCCATCAGATCCCTTCTGGTAATATTATAAGGGGCATCAAATTTATTCAATCTAAATCCGCTCAAATGTATCATATCTTACCCTGATGCCCCCTATAGTTCTATTTATACCCCATAGTATTATTTATCATATAAAAAAATAAGTTTGAACTAATCCTAAATGAAGTCTATTTTTATAGTATACTCGGTTATTCTGGTATCTTCTTAAAAAATTATACTGGTATCTTCTAAAAAAAACCAATTAACTATTACCAAGGTATGAGAGCCTCTTTTTTTAAAGAAACTTCTCAAAGTTACTGATACCCTCACTTAGTTCTCCATGATATTAAATCTGTGATTATCAGCATAAACATCAGACAACTTTCCGGATTAAAACCGAGGTGTTGTTAACCTTACCAGTAGGAAGAATCATCACTTCTTTGTGGAATCCACGGGTGGCTTTCTCAGTGACTGGTGAGTAGAGAATAGCTCTCATACCAGTGTAAGTCCGGTATAGGACGGGAGTCACTGTATCCACTACTTCCCATACATTGGCAAATACCCTCTCCTTGGGTTCGGCCAGGGCTGCCACCATTACCACAGTGTAATCAATATTCCCTAAACTGGTTTCATCACCCAGCACCACTTCTATCTCAGATTCCAGTCCCAACTTTTCAATAACCTTGCGTGATAGTTCAGCCACCTCTGGCAATACCTCCACACTCACGCACCGGGCTTTGAATATTTTATTCAAGAGGATCAAAGTAAGAGGGAGTGGTCCTCCACCAATGAAAACCACCTTCTGTTCGGGGGTGAATTTCACCAGCTGGTTTTCGTTTCTTAAAAGACCCTGATATCGTTGGTAGAAGTGGAATGATTTCAGTGTTTTCCAAGGGTCATCTGATTTTAATATTGATTTAGCATTGTCAGTTTCCAGTCTGGCCCCTAACCCCACATAGAACTTTCTGATTAATTGGAGTGCCTCGTTCATCTTTTCATCATCTAAGATATGTTTGGCAGAATCAAAATCAATCTCCTGATCATGGGCAATTTCTTCAACAGAATCCAGGAGGGGTATGATCTCATCCAGGGGCATTTCATCCACTGTATAATCCCCATACCCTTTAAGGGAATTAGCAATTTCTTTTATTTTATCCCAGTATTTATAACAACTCATATTCAGTCTCCGTAAAACAATACAAACAATTAATAGGGGTATTTCAGATCCTAAAATCAAATGGAATAATGAATTCCATAAATAGCTTTTAGATGTTTTGTATTTTTAGTTATATAAATTTATCAACTAAGATTGTTTTTAATTCAACTTAATTTGATATTTCAAATTTGATACAAAAATTTAATGAAACAATCATATTCCAAGGATAAAATAAGGTTCAAAAATAAGATTGAACACCTAAACCTAAATTATGCCGGAATTATCCCCAAAAACATGAGCATACTCCATTCTTAACTGGAGTTTCTACAAGAATTATTACTTAACCATCTTAAAATTTAATCAAAGTAATACCAATGGAAAAGCTTATATTATGCATTATTGTAAGGTACTATGAAGATAAAGGCCTTTAGAAGTATTACTGAACTCCAGATAAGCCCGAGTTGAGTAATACTTTAAAAAGGTTATAAACTAAAAAAGAAGGAGGCAAAAAAAATATGCATATACCAGATGGTTTTATTCCTTTGTGGCAATGCGCTATCTACTACGTTATACTTATAGTAGCATTGTACTTCGCCCAAAAATGGGCAAGGGAGAATCTTGATGAAAAAGCTGTTCCATTACTAGCAGTTTTAGCCGCCGGTATATTTGCCATAATGTCCATGAACATGCCCATACCCTTTGGTACCAGTGGACACATGGTAGGCGGAGCTTTAGTAGCTATTGTATTCTGCGCCCCAGAGGCAGCAATTATTGTATTCACTCTTGTACTACTGGTACAGGGTCTGTTCTTTGGAGATGGAGGCATAACCGCGTTGGGTGCAAATGTACTTAACATGGGAATTATAGGCGGTTTTGTAGGACTTTACACCTTTAAAGGACTGAGAAAACCAATAGGAAAATACCCTGCAATATTCATAGCATCATGGTTGGCTATCTTCCTGGCAGCCGAAGCAGTTGCTGTGGAAATGTGGCTGGCTGGAACTTTCCCACTAGTAGCTGGACTGGCATCCATGGGAATATACCACGCATTCATAGGTATTATTGAAGGTGTGTTAACCGTAGTAGTAATCATGGCTCTGGAAAAACTAAGACCTGATCTGCTTGCCTGGAACCGAAACAAAAAGATTGTTGAACCTAAATCTGAAACAGGTGAGGTGACTGCCAAATGAGTACCAAAGATAAATACTTCGTAGTTGGAGGATTAATTGTTTGTCTGGTAATCGCGGTTATGTCACCATTCATCGCTTCACCAGATCCTGATGGTTTGGAAAAATCAGCAGAAAACGTTGGTGTTGGTGAAACAGAACCTGCTATCCAATCACCTTTCCCAGATTATACTATAAATGGTTTGGATAAAGTTGGTGAAATAGCAGCTCTGGCCATAGGTATCATTGTAACGCTGATCATAGCCTACCTAGTAGCACTTCTACTGCGAAGAAGAAACCCACCAGAAACATCCCCATAATATATCTTTTTATTTTTTTATTAAATCTTTTTTTAAGGGAAGAAACACCATAAAATTATAATATTTTCAAAAAAAAGGAGATTCTTTTATGAATGGAGTAGGCTCAGTAAGAGAGCTTGAAAAAGAAACAGATAAAGATAGTCCCCTTCATTCCATGGACGGAAGAGTTAAGTTAATCTTATTGATATTCATCATTGTTTATGCAGTATTTTCCACTCAAATAATGGTCATGTTATTCCTGGAAATTTACCTTTTAATATTGATTTACATTTCCAATGTTTCATTCAAAACTTCTCTAACCCGAATTTTATTACTTCTACCATTCGGTGGGTTTATAATCCTATTCCAACCATTCATACACCCAGGTAATGTAATCTGGTCCGGAGCATTTGGAATACAGATAACAGATGGAGGTCTGATGTGGGCAGCACTCTTAATGTCCCGACTTATAGTAGCCCTCACATCAATTGTGCTTTTAAGCTCCATAAGCCCCATGCAGGAAGTTGTGGAATCCTTCCGGAAACTGGGTATGCCTAGGGAATTTGCCATGATATTAAGCCTTATGATCCGCTTCCTTTTCATGTTCTACGATGAACTGCACCGGATTACCCACGCTCAGAAAGCAAGATGCTTTGATGCATTCAATAAAAAACTTTCATATAAATGGAGAATGAAACAACTGGGTTATACTGTGGCCATGATGTTTCTTCGGGCCTATGAACAGGGAGAAACAATTTATCTGAGCATGGCCAGCCGCGGATTCTCGGATAAATCAAAACTATACCATGACCGGAAGAAGAAAATCGGATCAGGGGATTACGCCTTTATTGCCTCCACTTTGGGACTGGTAGCCTGTTTACAGATATTAGCCATGTTCTTCTTTTACCAGTGGGGATTTTTAGGGATGAACATTGTCTAGTACGAAATGGAAGATAGATTAAATATAAGATTAGTATGAAAATTGAGTATTGGAGATAATCCTAAAGTCATACTTGAACTATAATAGATAAACAGAGAGATCACTGGAGAAATTAAATGACCAGAACAATTATTCAAACAGAGAACATGTGTTTCACCTATCCTGACGGCACCTCTGCCCTTCACAACATAAATATTGAAATTGAAGAAGGTGAAAGAGTAGCCATAGTTGGTTCCAATGGTGCTGGTAAATCCACCCTCTTTGCACACTTCAACGGCATAAATCAACCCACTTCTGGATTGATAAAAATTGATGGCAAACCAGCAGTTTATGAAAAAAAGGAACTGCTCCAGATCAGGCAGAAAGTAGGTATTGTCTTCCAGAACCCTGATGATCAACTATTTGCACCCACAGTAATAGAGGATGTGGCTTTTGGTCCCATGAACCTGGGACTTTCCGAGGAGGAAGTGGATGAAAGGGTGGAAGAAGCCCTTGAAATGGTGGGAATGAACGGCTTGGAAAAAAAAGCACCACACCACCTCAGTGGGGGTCAAAAGAAAAGAGTGGCTATTGCTGGAATCCTGGCCATGCGCCCGGAGATCATGGTACTGGATGAACCCACCACTGGACTGGATCCCAAGGGTGTGGAACAGATCATGGAGATACTCTACAAGTTAAGCCATGAAGATATGAGTATAATCATTGCATCCCATGACGTGGAAATGGTCACCCAGTTTGCAGACAAAATCTTCGTACTGCACGAAGGGCAGATAATAGGTCAGGGTACTCCCGAGGAAATATTCAACAACTACGAAACCCTCAAAAGAGCACATTTAAGGCCTCCAAAATCGGCAGAACTTCTACATATGCTAAAAAGTAATGGGGTGTCCTGTGATGTTAAATTAACAGTTGAAGAAGCATATCACGAAATATTACATACCCTGGGTGAGGAATCTTTTCATAATATTTTACATCTGGTTAAAAATCATCTTCACCACCGGCTTCTGCACGAACTGGGTGAAGAAAATTATCATAAAATGTTACATGTAATTGAGGAAGAA
>NZ_OY762016.1 GCF_963665055.1 uncultured Methanobacterium sp. | reverse complement strand
ACATTGAAGCAGTTAAGTACCGACTCTATACAGATGAAGAAGGAGAATCAAAACAGGCCGCACTTTACACCCTGAACACCGTTATTCAAACATCTTTAAGACTCTTGGCACCATTCACACCACACTTCACCGAGGAGATCCATTACTACCTGGAAGGATACGGGAGTAGTGGAGAAGAGGGTAGTGAATTGAAGAGTAATGATTTAAAATACCAAACTAAGGGATTCAAGAGTATTCATCAGGAAAAATGGCCGGAAGTAGTTGAAGAACTGCTTGATCCTGCAGCGGATGAACTGGGTCAGTTGGGAGCAGAAGTTATTGGTGAGTTAAGAAGGTTTAAAGCCAGCAAGAAAATGCCACTTAACACCCCACTGAAGAGTGCAACCATACACACTAATTCGCAGACAATCTACAAACAGCTTTCAACACTACAAGGAAGATATCCAGGGCACAATGCGTGTTAAAGAGTTAACAGTAACCACGGATAAACCCGACGTACGGGAGATAGTGGTGGAAGTTACTCCCCGTATGGATAAAATCGGACCGGAGTTCAAGGGACAGGCCCCAGTTATTGTGAAATACCTACAATCCAGTGGACCACAGGAAATAGCTGAAAACATGGAAAAGGATGGTTTTATTGATATTGAAGGATCCCAGATCACTGCAGACCATATTTCCACCACCAAAGAACTGGTAGGTCGCACCGGGGAGAAAGTTGAGTTAATCCTTGATGGAAGAACTGGATCTAGTCATAGAACTGGTGATCTGAGAAATTCTAATCTAAAAATATACCAAAATCAAACTAAATGCATTATATTGAGGTAAAACTCAATAAATTCAAATTAGCTTGAAATTGAAAATTGTATTTGAGGAATCGACTGAAAATACTAAGCACTAAAACTAGGTACTAAAACTAGGTACTAAAACTAGGTACTAAAACTAGGTACTAAAACTAGGTACTAAAACTAGGTACTAAAGAAATTAGGTGATAAAGGTGGAATTAAAGGTAGAAAAGGCCAGTGAAATAAAAGGAGTGGTAAAGGCTCCACCATCCAAAAGTTACACCCATCGTGCTTTATTAGTGGCATGTCTGGCTAAAGGAGAATCTTATCTAAGGGATCCCCTCTACTCTGCAGATACCATGGCCACCTTGGAAGCCTGCCAAGCCCTGGGATGCGAAATTGAAATTCAGGACGACATGTGCACTGTTCAGGGCACAGCAGGAGATCTTAAAACACCCCACAATGTTTTGGACCTTAAAAACAGTGGCACAACCCTCCGTTTTCTAACCACCATGGCCAGCCTGGCCCCAGGATGTACCGTGCTCACTGGTGATGATTCCCTGCGCGGACGACCCATGCAGGACCTCCTGAACTCCCTGAAAAAACTGGGAGTGAAAGCCTATTCCACCCAAGAGAATGGATTACCACCCATGGTCATAAAAAATGGATTTTACGGAGGAAAAAGCCAGATTAAGGGCGATGTAAGTTCACAATACATCTCGTCGATCCTCCTTTCAGCCCCCTACACCCAGAATCCCGTGGACCTCTCGGTGGTTGGAGATTTCAAGAGCAAACCCTACGTGGAGATGACCCTGGATATCATGGAAAAGTTCGGGGTGCACTGCCAGCAGGAACCCGGAAACCAGTTCCACCTGGATAAACAAACTTATAACGCCAGGGATTACACCATTGAAGGAGACTACTCCTCTGCATCATACCTTTTAAGTGCTGCTGCCATTTTAGATGGAGAAGTAACTGTTCAAAACCTCTTCAGAGAATCCAAGCAGGGCGATAAAATAATACTGGATATTCTCGAAGAAATGGGTGCTCGAATCATTGTTAAGGAAGACCAGGTTACAGTGAAAGGAACAGTATCATCCAGTGATAAGCCATTATCCAACAATAAGTCATTAACCAGATGACAAACTATCATCAAATAATGAGTTATCAACCAGTGATGATCAGACAAAACCCACTAAGTCAACCTGTGATCTTAATGGAATAGATGTTAACCTGGAAAATTCACCAGATCTCTTACCTACTGTGGCGGCCCTAGCTGCAGTGGCCCAGGGAACATCACATATAACCGGAGTGGAACACGCCCGGTTTAAGGAAACTGACCGAGTGCATACCATGGCCCTTGAATTAACCAAACTGGGAGTAGATGTGACAGAAGAGCAGGATGGTCTCCTTATCCATGGCGGAGCACATGGTGGTGTGGTCAAAAGCCACGATGATCATCGCCTAGTTATGGCCCTCACCCTGGTAGGACTCCTTACAGGGGGAGTGCGCATCAAAGGTGCAGCTGCTCACAGGGTATCTTTCCCCAACTTCCCCCAAGTAATGGAAGGTTTGGGATGCCCCATCAAAATCATCTAAAAACAGTTACTCTTTTTCAATTTCTAAAATAGAAATAACCAGTGAATAAGATATGAATAACCAGAGTGGATAAGGGAATAGTTTAATAAAAGATACTTATTAAATAAGATAATAGAATGATACGTGTAAGGGATAGGTATTATGCACTGATTAATGAAAAAGATTTTGAATATTCACGCAACACTGGAAATATTTTTGCAGGCGGTTAAAATGAAACAAAATAAGGAAACCAAAATCGTGGTTCTGGGCACCTATAACTCTGGGAAAACCACTACTTTAGAACATATCTGTAACAACAGGGCCAAAGTTGAATACAATGGAACCACCACTGCTCTGGACTATGGTAACACCATGATAAATGGTGAAAAAGTGCACTTCTTCGGAACCCCTGGTCAGGAACGCTTCCGCTTCATGCGCAGGATCCTCTCAGAGGGTTTAGATGGAGCAATATTAGTAGTGGATAATTGTAACGGGATCACATCCACTGACCTAGAAATTCTCGAACGTTTAAACGGTTTCCAGGTTCCTTACGTTGTTTTCGCCAATAAGCAGGATCTGAAATCTGGTAATCTGGAGATAGATTCTGATGCCCCTGTAATTCCCACCATTGCCCAGGAAGGAGAGGGAGTAATGGAAGGAGTGGAAACTCTTTTGGAACTGGTTAATTCAAATAAATAATTATTTTATCAACATAACACCTTTAAAAAACGACCTTAACATTTTTATTAATTGTTTTACCATGAAATTCTGTTTAAAATAATATCCATGTTTAAAACAAAAACTTTGTTTAAAAAAATCATTCATGCATTATAATCCCTGTTTAAAACTATAACCCCTGTTTAAAACTATAATTCTTCTAAAAACAAAACCAGTTTAAAACTATAATCCCTGTTTAAAACTATAATTTTCATTTAAATTATTATAAACATTGTAATTTATTATAATCATTCTTAACGACTGTTAAACACCAGAAGGGAACCAGTTATGAATTTAGATGAACGTGTAGACTTGATTATGGAACGTCTTCAGCAGCAGTACGATCTACGGGTGTTTGAAGATGGAGACCCTTACCGGGTTCTGATCAGGACCATATTATCCCAGAGAACACGGGATGATAATACAGACCAGGCCTCGGCACAACTTTTTTCCGAGTACCACAGCATTAATGAGATTGCTGAAGCAGACCCAGCTCTCCTTGAGCCACTGATCCGTCCGGCAGGTTTCTACCATGTTAAGGCCCAGCGTATAGTGGAAGTTTCCCGTAAGCTCCTTGACAAATTCAAAGGCCAGGTCCCGGATGATATGAAAAACCTCCTGGAACTACCAGGTGTGGGACGCAAAACAGCCAACTGTGTACTGGTTTACGGTTTCCAGAAACCAGCCATTCCAGTGGATGTGCACGTACACCGCATAAGTAACCGACTGGGCCTGGTTAACACCAAACACCCTGAAGAAACTGAAGCAGAACTTGAAAAAATAGTTCCCAAAGAGTACTGGATTGAACTAAATGATTTGATGGTCCAGTTCGGACAGACCATCTGCCGACCCCAATCCCCCAAACATGAGGAATGTCCCCTACAGGAACTCTGTGACTATTACCAGGAACTGAAAGAACAGGATGAATAAAAAAGGAAGGAATAATGGGAATTGATAAAACGAAGTAAGGAGAATGGATAAAAAAATAGTTAAAGAATAAGATAAGGGAATAAATTAAATGAACAGAAGGAATAATGAAATAAAATAATAAAATTTAATCACCCTAATGAAATTAAACATCAATACTATTTTAAATAGAGAATTAAAGTCATTTTAACCATACAATTTTTAAAATAACCTCCAATTAAGTTGAACATAAGCTAAAGTTCATATTATTAATTTTAAATGGAATTTACATTGGTAAAATGTAATTTATTTAGTACTTACCCATAAAAATATTAGTGAATATTAACATTTTTATATGACTATTATAAATTAGGATACAGCATTTAGAATACAAGTATCTGTAAATACAAATATTTTGTATTCATAAGCAATTTGTAATAATAATAAAAAAATTGGGGGCAGTTAAAATTAATGTTAATTATCTTGATATCTATTCCGAAACAAAAGACCTCATGCGATACACTTCCAGTTCTTCAGTTAGAGTAACTATTTTAATCTGTCTCAGTGAAGGTCTCCAAAACATGAGCGACCTGAAAAAAAAGACAGGAATAAGCAGTTCCACTTTATCCCACAACCTCAGTGAACTTGAAAAAAGAAAAATAACCACAAAGAAACAAGAAAAATACGCTCTAACTTCTCTGGGGGAGATCATAACCACCAACCTCATTGAAAACATAAAAACCAATGCAGCTATTACTAAATTTCAGAAGCTGTGGATTAAACATGACCTGAGCTGTATCCCCCCGGAATTAATAAAGAATATCGGGGATCTCCACAACTCTATACTGATTGAATCTGAGTCTGGGGAAATTTTCAAACCACATGAAACCTACCAGAAGATAATATCCGGAGCAGAGTATATTAAAGGTGTTTCACCTATTTTCCGTTTCGATTACATTGATATTTACAAAAAATTAGTGGTTGAACATGGTATAGATGTAGAACTCATCCTTACCCAGGATATAGTCGACCAGACCATGGATGGTATTGATAGTGAGAATTTAGAGTATCTCCAGAATTTCATGTCGCAGGATAAGGTCAAATTCTGGGTTATACCGGATGTGAAAATTGCGTTCACTGTTACCAACAAATATTTATCACTGGGTTTATTCCATGAAGATGGAGGTTATGATAACACCAGAGATCTGATAAGTGATGATCATGGCGCAGTTACCTGGGGTAACCAGCTATTTGAATATTATAGGGACCAGGCTCAGAAACTCGAACTTTAAATTTTTCAAACGTTTTTTTCGAATAAAACGTTTCTTTATAATATTAACATCGAGCTCAGTTTTTATAGCCATCAATGGCTGTTTAAAAACTTTTTTTTCTTTTTATTTATACGGAACTCCCCTTTCTTATTCTTTAATATTGTCTACTTTTCTGGTGATCTACTCTGTTTACGGCATAAACAAGATAACAGATACCGAAGCAGACCAGTTAAATGCTCCGGAACGATCAGATCTCATCTCCGGCCATGAAAAACTGTTCAAATACACCATTGTTTCAGCCTATGTCCTGGCGGTGATTATTGGATTATTATACGGATGGAAGGTGCTTTTAATACTCCTTTTCCCATTACTGGCGGGTATGATATACAGTATAAAGATCACCCCCAGAATTCCCAGGTTAAAGGATATATTTGAGGTGAAAAGCCTGATTGTTGCCCTGAGCTGGACTGTGGGTAATACGTTTCTCCCAGTAGTAGGTTATGATATTAATACGATGGTTATACTGCTGATATTTTATTTATTCTTCATTAAAAGTTTCATTAACACCGTACTCTTTGATCTAATGGATGTGGAGGGGGATAGGGAAACTGGAACCCGGACCATACCCGTGGTTATGGGTAAATTACACACCATAAAACTTCTCCTGGTTCTCAATTCCACCCTGTTGATCATGGTCCACATTTCCATGGTCTATGGATTATTTCAGATACTGATCATACCCCTGATATTCTGCATAATCTATGGCTACAGCTACATATTGTATTTTTCACGTAACAAAAACCGTTTACAAATGGATATCCTGGTGGATGGTGAGTGGATCCTGATAGTATTCATCAGTTTACTGCAGATTAAAATATAAATTTAAAAATGAAACGCAATTTAGAAGACTGATTCAAATTAATTGACAACAATCCAAATTAACACCAAATCAAATTAACACCTAATCAAATTAACACCTAATCAAATTAACACCTAATCAAATTAACACCTAATCAAATTAACACCTATCCAAATTAATTGAAATTTATTATTCATCCCCGAGTTTAGACCTCAAAAAAACCATTGACGAATACCAACCCGATTTTATTCATCCCTGGAACAAGTCTTCCCTAAATCTGATGATAAATGTGGTACCTTTTTCACGTTTTAGTTCCAGTTCTCCCTGAATCTGAGAAGTTAGACTGTTCACCAGTAACATACCCAGACTATCACTCTTTAGAATATCAAAGTCGTCTGGAATTCCGACTCCATTATCCCCCACTTCCAGCAGATAGCAGTCTCCCTCTTTATGGAATTGAATTCGGATAATTCCCTCCTGATCATTGGGAAATGCATATTTAAGACTGTTAGTAACCAGTTCATTGATTATAAGTCCCAGTGGAACTGCACTGTTAACATCTACCATTATATTCTGCACATCCATCTGGAGCTGGATCCTTCCACGGCTGGTGTTGTAGGTGTTAAAAATATCCCTGGTGAGAGAGCGAATATACTCAGAAAAAGCAATGCTTTTTAGATCCCCTGATCTGTACAAACGCTCATGGATAAGTGCCATAGACTGAGCACGGGTCTGGCTTTCCTTAAAAATTTCCCGGGTTGCATCATCCTTGATATATCTTGATTGCAAGTTCAGGAGACTGCTTATAATCATGAGATTGTTTTTAACCCGGTGGTGGATCTCTTTCATGAGCATTTCCTTATCCTTCAGGAGCTGATTAACCTGCAACGAGAGCCGGCGAGTCTGTAGCAGGACTTTGACCCTGGATTGGAGAACTATTTTGGTGATTGGAACCGTAATAACCTCGTCAAAACTCTCCCAAACATCACCCTGCACCTTTAAAAGATCACTGGAAGAAGTGACCAGGAGGTAGGGGAGAAAGAGCGGTTTTTCTTTTTCCCTTCTCTGTTTCATCTCCTCTTTTTGAACTGCCCATGAAGGTAGATCCATTATTAAAAGACTTAAACCATTTTCTCTATCCGGAATCTCGGATAGATCATATACTATTTGATAATCTGTTCCCAGGAGTTCTCCAACCATTTCACTATTTTTACGGTTAACCATAGATATTAAAACAGTTTCTCTGGTTTCCATTTTTATTCCTCAATTAAACTTTTAATCAGTAGTAAAAGTTCCTTAACCACCAGTGGTTTGACTAAAAATCCATTGGCACCATAAACCATACTCTGTTTTTCTACGGCCTGATGATGGTGGGGACTTAAAACCAAAAAAGGTATTTCTAAAATTCTCAGACGCTCACATGATTCCCAGATGTTCCGGTTAAATCCAGATATATCCATCAGTACCAAGTTTATGTTCTCTCGAATTTCAACTTCCCTATCCAGTTCTGCAGGGCTTGAAACACCCCCCACTTCGTATCCTGCTTCTCCTAATATTTTGATAAGAATATCCAGGTTTCTCTGGTTGTGATTCAGGGCCAGTATTAGAGGTTTTGCTGGCATTTAATCAATCCTGATTATTATCTCCATTTTCAATACGTTCTGGAGTGCCACTGAGTATTCCATGAATATTCTTTAATGGTGGGCCCACCCGGATACCATACTGGGTGATGCGAACTTCACGGATACTTTTCTCAAAATCACTTAAACGTTTTTTGAGAACACCAATAGATTTTAAGAGTTCTCCACTAGTTTCAAAGTATCTGAGGAATACTATGTTGTCTGCCAGGTAACTGATGCCAATATCAGTTACTTTGAGATCTCCACTGATGTTTTCCACCTCGTTTATTAGAATGACAGTGACTCCCATACGGATCAGGTATTTGGCCAGTGCGTGCAGATGGCTTACTGGATCCTCCCCCCGGAGGGATAATTTGTAACCGGATGTGCTGTCGATCATCACGATTTTAGAGGCATTAGAGTCCACTTCATTACGAACCAGCTGGGCAAATTCCTCAGGAGAGTAACGTAAAGGCTCCACCGGGACCACGGAAAGCATGCCTGTTTTGATCATGCTTTTCACCGGTATGTTAATGGATTCACAGCGGTTAATCAGGTTATCTTCACTCTCTTCAAAGGTGTAAACAACAGAACGTTCTCCCCTGCCTGCAGCTTCCTTCATAAACTGGATACCAATGGTGGTTTTACCCACTCCACTGGGTCCGCTGATTATGGTGGTGGTGCCCCTTTCAATACCTCCATGGAGGAGTTCATCTATTTCTGGAACACCCGAAGATATGGTTTCATGCACAAACTCTCTTTCTGGAACAATTGAACGCAGGCGAGGATAAATTTTAACACCACCCGAAGTAATACGCATGGAATGGACTCCGAATCGGAACCCGGAACCTCTGAATTTGCTGACGGATATACTGCGGCCTTCTTTGAAAAAATCGAGGTTTATAATACCATCACACATGAACTGGAGATCATCATCAGGATCATGATCACTGAATTCCGAGGTGAAAAGGACAGTAGCTCCATTATCAATTAAAAAACGGAGAAAAGATAGTGCCTGTTTTCTGAACTGGAACTCATCGGTGGAAAGATATCTGAACTGAGTTATAGGGTCTAAAAATACCCTTAACGGTTTTACAGATTGGATTTTTTCGGTTATCTTGGCTGTGGTTGATTCCCGTTCAACTTCAGCCGGGGAAAATATATCATAGGCTTCCATATTTGCGAAAAACCCCTCATCTGGACTAAGATCCAGGAAGTCAATACCATCCGTGTTAAAGCCCATGTTCTGTGCATTACTTATTATCTGGGCTGTTGGTTCACCCATGTTGATGAAGAGTACTTTCTCATTATTTTTCACCCCTTCAGTTAAAAAGTGCATTCCCAGGGCTGTTTTTCCAGTTCCAGGTAATCCTCTTAATAAATATGAACGTTGGGGTACGAATCCACCCATTAATATCTCATCGAAACCAGGAATTCCACTGGATAATCTTTTATCATTTGTTGTCACGTCTTTCATAATATTCCCCATCCAGGAAAATTCTTACAATTTTTTAAAAATTCAATATCCACTAATATTAATCATATTCACATAAGCATAAACTTCAGAAGTTTTTTAGTGAATATCATCACAGTCTAAAATTAAAAACGTTATTGAGTTAATTATAGCTTTAATAGGCTATACTCCACGGGATATACTTATACGTTAAATGAAGGTTGATTAGTATTTTGAAATTTAAATTATAGATAATGAGCAACTCAGTCAATTAAAAACTCAAAACAATTATAGACTCAAGGAAAAATAAAATTTAAAGAAAAATAAAGAATTAAGGAAGGAGAAAAAAACAAATCCCCTGAAAATCAGATTATTATGCTGCTTTTAAGCCGGCAACTTTTCCTGCAAAGCTCTGCAGGACCTTTTTGGATAGTCCTTCCACGAATTTCAGACTACCGGCACATTCATGGCCACCACCATCAATACCTGCTTCTGGAATTTCGCCCAGAAGTTCCTGAATTATGGTGTTGAGGTTAAACCCGAATATCTCGTTAACTGCATCGGTGGCCCGTATAACTCCAAAGTCTGGCCCGTAAGCCAGGGTGATGATGGGTGTTTCCTCACCGTACTTCTGGACCATTGAGTCATGCACGAATCCACAGGTCTTACCGGGAGCAGGATAGGTGAATTTATGGGCGAACTTCTCCACATCCAGGACACTGAAGATGATTCCATTGGGGAAGGTCTGGGTCTTAAGGTTAGGTAGGGCTGCTGCCAGTTGCCATTCCACACGTCTTTGTGACTCTTTGTAGAGTGCATCCACCAGTTTGGTGTGTTTTTCCCTGTTACCCAGTCCCAGTATGGTGTCCATAATTCCCCGGCCGTTCATGAAGCGCAGGAAAAATGCTTCGAAGTCTATGGCTGTGGCGATCCTGTCCAGGTCTTCCAGATCGTATCCTTTTTCCTTTGCCAGATCAATGTACCACTGTGCTTCTGGTGAGCGTGCATGGTCCCCCACTGCTGCAATACCCGGCAGGTGCAGGAGGCGGTCCTTTACATCAGGGTTGATCATCTGGGCCAGTTCCACTGCCAGAGCACCGGCTGTGACCTGACTGTCACCCCCTTCCAGGTAGGGGTTCACATGAACATCCACGTAATCATCAACTGCCACCCGGCCATCAGTGACTTCTCCAGGGTAGTGGTGATCCACCACCACTACTTCTATATCGTAGATTTTAACCTTTAAAAGGGCCAGAATATCTTCCTCGGTGGAACCGTTATCCAACAGTACCAGGAGGGGTAGTTTCTGTCCATGGCGTTCCAAGTCTTCCAGGGCAAAGCTTAAATCCTTCACCACATCTTCTATTTCATAGAATGGTGCTTTACTGGGTGACCTGCGGAAGTAGTGCCATTCTGCATCGTTGGATGGATTGATTTCCTGGAGGAGTGGTATGACTGCTTTTTCCACTGCCACTCCGGCACAAATTCCATCAGCATCTGCATGGTGACGTACCAGGATACTGCGCCCATCCATAACTGCCCTTCGGATGGCTTTAGCTGCTTTAACCAGTCTTGGTCTTAATTTCTGGATTATGGGTGCTTCCTGAATTAACTCGGTATTTTCCGGTTCGGCACGTTTATCCAGTGCTTCGTCGATGCGTTGCCTGGCTTCGGTTGCTTCTGATCCGTGGAGGCGTTCAATGCTCTCGGACTCTATCTGGATCTTGCCCCCGTGGAGGGAGACTTCACCCAGTACTTCCACCATGTTATCTATGTTGATGTTGGGGTAGACCCTTACTCCGGGTTCATCAAAGGCTGCTGCCCAGGTGATACCGGTTTCATCGGAGATGGTGAAGATGGTGGGACCACTGGTCTGCTGGATCTGCACCACTTCCCCTACCAGAGATACATTTCTTCCCTTAATTTTGGGATTTAAGTCTGCAATCTTGGTGCGTGGCATCTGTTTTTTGAGTTTAACCAGCTCATAAGTTCCCTTGATGGCAGCTGGGGCCAGGTCAACCTCTCCCCTGCGTGGTTTGATCTCGATGATCTGAACTATTAATTCATCACCCACACTGTATGGTGGGTTTCTCAGACGCAGGAGGCCGTATAATTTTTTAGATAAGCTTACAAAAACACCGTAGTCTTCTACCCTGGTGATTTTTCCTTTGTAGTGTTCTCCCACTTCCAGGTCGCTCATTTCTGAGGCAGGGTGTAGTATGTAGACCTTGGATTTGTCCTGACAATCCTCGCAGTAGTCACCTTTTTCTATATGTTTACCGCATTTGATGCACAGGTTGATTTCTCCTTTACCTGAACATTCAGGGCATTCTTCGGTGACTTCAACTTCTCCTTTACCACTACAGACACTGCAGGGTACTTCCTGTTCCTCATCCAGTTGGAAGCGTTCTCTTGCTCCTCCGGACAGGCCTTTTAGATGGCCTTTTATATCTACTTCACCGGAGACTCCGGTACCATGGCAGGCTTCGCAAACTTTATAGCTTACAACCTTGCGTCCTTTTCCTTTACATTGCGAACATGTCTTCTTCATGAGTATTAACCTCAAAAAATAGATTATTTACTTGATTCTCGTGAAATATGATACTAATTCGGTACTTAATAATTAAGAGTACCTAATAGATAAGAGTACTTAATAATTAAGTATTATGATTAATTAGATTTTAGTATTTAATTTATACCTAATATCTTTCTAATACAGGTAGTTTACAATACACAAATTAGTTTCTTTTCATTCTATTAAATTCTATTATTTTCTTCAATTCTATTTTTTTATTCATTTAATTTCATGATAAAAATATTCATGATTTAAACTTGGTGGGATTCTGCTGTACTATATCTTCCCTCTGTTTCTGGTATTCCAGGGAGGTGTCCATGTATCCATTGGCCAGATCCACGTGTGTATTACCAGTTCTGGTGTCGTTCCTGGATAACAGGGGTATTGCTAGCTTCAGCTCACTGGTGGCATTGATCTTGGCATCCAGTTCCTGGAGGGTTATCTGCAGGTAGTTAATGTAAACCTGGTCCTGGAGGTTCTTGGCATATATTAATGCCTCCTGGGTGGATGTTCGTGCCTGGTTAAAGTCAGATGATGCGTTATCCACCTGTGACTGTGCAGTTTCGTACTGGTAGTTGTTGGTGCTGGTAGCGGCCTGGTTGAAGTAAGCATCACCCGAGATGATGTGATCATTTATAGTATCAGTTAATTGCTCTATCTGGGCCACCTGAGTGTCTAAACATCCAGATAAGGAAACAGTTATGATTACCAGGGCTAAGATAAGAATTATTTTACGCATAACACACCTGCATTATTTAAATTTATTTACACACAAATTTACTTATAAACTCCATGAAATGTGATTATAAATCTATTATGTATGGATTACTTGAAATATTTGACTGTTAAAAGTTTGAATATCCCATTAGAATATAATTTTGTAATGTCTTATAGATTAGTTGGAATATAACTAAAATATCCTATAATTAGCTGGAATGTATCTTAAATATTCCATAATCAGTTTTTATATATCTTAAATATCCTATTTAATATTAAATATCCAATAGAATAGTTTATCCCATAGAATAGTTTTAGATAATCTTAAATATACCATAATCAACGGGTTTGAAATTAAACATCCTTAAATCACTCAGAATATCTAAATAAACTGAAAAAATTCTCTAAACCAAATAGAACATGATTTAATATATTCTAATATAACTGGTTCTAATATAACTGGAATATAATTTGAATTGATACTAATTTGAATAGTACTGAATTCCTTATTAATAGTTTTGAATTGGAATGATTAATTTTGAATTGGGAATATAAAAAAATGGAAAAAAATGAATGGAAATTGTTATAAGCCCATAATTGAATGAAATGGTTACAATTCCATAGTTATGATTTCCATAATCCGTGGATATTGCAGTAACTCCTGGCTTTTAGACCGGTTTCTAGATCTACCGGGAATTCTGCCTCGGGCTTGTCACCGGGCTCTAAAAACTGTATGAAAACCTGGTTAGCAGTGGCCAGTTCCACCCACTCTATATGGTGATTTTCCTCCATGGGGTGAGGTACTTCTCCCACCTTAACCTTAACCCCCACCGCTGATTTTTCAATCACTGGTCGGTGTTTTATAGCACCATCAGCATCCTGTTTCTCATTTAAAAGTTCCATGGGCACTTCACAACAAACCAGTTTGCCTGCACCCTCGCAGAAAACATTCACTATGTTTCCACAAATATCACACCGATATATCTGTCCTTTTTCAGTCATTTACTCCCTCAAGTTTTGTTTAATAGATTTTAAATAATGTAAAAAAAATTTTTAAATAACCTTTACAATTTTTTTAAATTGATTACCTTGAAATATTTAAATTAATTGCCCAAAAAAATTGGGGTGACTAATTCCAGTGAGGAATTAGTTCAAGAATGGTTTTAGTACCTGTTCTCTTCTAATACTTAGTACTGTTAAGTTTAGTACTCATTAAAGCTTTTAGTACTCATTAAAGCTTTTAGTACTCTTCACAGCGGATAAAGAAGTACTTGGTAGGATGATCACAGGCTGGGCACTTTTCTGGTGGCTGTTTCCCAGTGACTGAGTAACCGCACTTGAGACAGGTCCATGAGACATCTTTTTCCTTTTTAAAGAGAGTGCCGGCTTCCACCTGTTCCAGGAGCTGGATGTATCTTTCCTCGTGGTGAACTTCTGCCTTTCCAATGGCCATTAACCTGCGTGCTATAGCATCTAACCCTTCTTCTTTAGCTACTTTAGCAAATTCAGGGTACATTTCACTATTTTCGTAATGTTCCCCCGGCAATGGCGGCTTTCAGGTTTTCCACGGTGTCACCAATTGTTAATGGAGCTTCAGCTTCCACGTGTATCTCATCATCTTCCAGATCCACATTAACCTTAACTTCCTGGATCAGTTTGAACAACCATTTGGCATGTTGCCGTTCATTTTCAGCAGTTTCCAGGAATATCTCAGAAATTTGAGGGTAACCATCCTTTGCAGCCTGTTTCGCGTAGAAACTGTAACGGTTTCTAGCTTGACTTTCACCAATAAACGCCTTGGTAAGGTTTTCTAAGGTTTTTTCCATAATCAACACCATATACAGTATTGGAGATCAAAGTTTATAAATTTTTATCATTAAACCCTGTATTTATTATTCAATCAGGAATTTGTCATTAAACCATGCATTATCATCATAACCAGCGTGTATTATTGAAAAAATCCATTAGACAATGAATCTGATAAACAGTGCATCTGATATTTAAACAGTATATCTGAATAAAGGTAGGTGAATTAATTTATAACCATGATAAAGAAAGATGATTTTATTCTCTAATTTATGATTTAAATCTCCAATTCATGAGTTATATTAGGAGGCCTTTTTTTAATAGGGGATTGTACCGAACTAATAAAATATATGAGATACACCAATTACCAGGAACCTATCAATATTTATTATCCAAATAACACATAATTAATATACATATTTGGTGTAAATGATCCCCCATATCCAGTTAATTTAGACTGGTCATGGTTAACCGGACCCCATACTTTCTTAGTATTGTTCGATGATGAAAAGGTTAGAAGAGTAGTATTTATCAAGGATAATATTCTATTTGAAGAATAGTATTCTGGAAGAGTAATATTTTAGAAGAGTAGTATCCTAGAAGAATAATATTTACGATCAAAAAATCCTGGATAGTTGGAGGATATTTTTCCCATGGAACAAAAGACAAGGGACGATTTTGAACCCTTAAAACCAGATCAGGTGCCCCTGGAAGATGATGAAAAACAACTATCCATATATTTAGCTCGTCTTTCTAATTTTAAAATATATTCACAAGCCTGTGCATTGATAGTGATTTTTTTAGGGATCATCGTTACTATAGGCTGGTTTTTAAACATACCTCTGCTCCAGGGGGAGTTCCTGGGATTTCCTGGAACCAAAATTAACAGTGCATTCCTGTTCATCATTGCCGGTGTCTGTTTATACCTTCTGAATCATCAATCCAAATCATGGACCCTGAATGTTTCCAGAATCCTTGCATTGTTTACTGTAATTGTGAGTGTTTTAACCTTACTGGAATACGCCACCGGCCTGAACCTAGGTATGAAACAGTTACTTATCAGTTATCTACCCGGAAATATTAATTTAACCGGGCAAAGTAGAATATTAAGTGCTTTTAATTTTACAATAATTGGCATAGCCATTCTAATGGCCAGTTACAAGTATAAACCCAACATTATGCAAACTTTAGCATTTTTGTCTGGTTTTTTAGCATTAATGGGATTAACATCCTATTTTTACGGGATCAACAATTCTTATACAATGGATTTGATTGTGCAGATGGCTTTTCTCTCGGCAGTGATACACATCATTCTTTCCATTGGTATCCTTTGCCTCTACCCAGACTGCAGTCATATGGGGAGGATCACTGCGCAGAACAGTGGCGGTTTCATGGCCCGGCGCCTCCTCCCAGCAACCCTGGTGGCAGTTTTCCTCATGGGACATCCTAATTAACCTGGGCCAGAGGTTCAACTTATACAGTGAACATTTTGGTGATGTTATAGGCATCATCATCTCCATGGCCTTTTTAACCATAGTTATCATCTGGAATGCCAAGATCCTTAACCAGATGGACCGGGAGAGACAGGAAGCTAACTTAAAACGTCAAAATCTG
Source organism: uncultured Methanobacterium sp. (assembly GCF_963665055.1). Classification (NCBI taxonomy): domain Archaea; kingdom Methanobacteriati; phylum Methanobacteriota; class Methanobacteria; order Methanobacteriales; family Methanobacteriaceae; genus Methanobacterium; species uncultured Methanobacterium sp. The sequence continues at coordinate 984 of NZ_OY762016.1, read as the reverse complement.
AAAAAATTCTACGAAAGTCTGGTGGAAGGTATTAACGAAGGGATATGGGTTACTGATGGTGAAGATCGACTTTACTTCATGAACAAGGGAATGGAAAAGTTAACCGGGGTTAAAACAGAGAACATGGAGGGATTGCATATTCTGGATGACCTGCCAGAATCATCTACCGGCCAGATGAAAGAGTACTACCGTAAGGCTAAAGAAACCCTGAAACCGGTTTATTATGATTCAATCAGTGTCACCGGCCCCACTGGAATAAAATCATACCAGAGTGGATGGATTATACCCCAATTTAATGAAGATGAGTTTAATGGAGCTATCTGTACTGTGATTGATCAGACTTCACGTAAGAAAGCTGAAAAAGCTCTTTCTAAATCTGAAACATTTTACCGGACCATATTCGAGAATACTGGTACTGCCACCATCATTGTAGGTGAGGATACCATTATCACCATGGCCAACAAGCGTTCTGAAGCCCTGAGCGGTTACCATGTTGATGAGATTGAGAATAAATTAAGCTGGATAAACTTTGTACATCCTGATGACCGGGAAAAAATGAAAACATATCATAAACTCCGAAGGGAATCGGGGAAAACTCTAACTTCTGAAGAGTCAGGAACAAATACACCCAGTGAAGACCATGAAGTTATAGCCAGTGGGGACCATGAAAGTTTAGCCGGTGAAAACCAGGAAAAGATTGTAAATACTGAAAACCAGGAAAAAATTACTGCCACTGAAAACTCTGAAAAAAATACATCCACTGAACAGAGTGCATCAACTGAGAACCAGGAAATAAGTATACCCTCTGAATATGAGTTCCGTCTTCTGAATAAGATGGGTGAAGAAAAACAGATCATGCTTTCTGCCTCGGTAATCCCCGGTACCACCGATAGTGTGGTAAGCCTCCTGGACATAACCCAGCGTAAGAACGCTGAAAATAAGGTTAAACAGTCCTTGAATGAGAAGGAATTATTATTACGGGAG
>NZ_OY762015.1:2802500-3039039 GCF_963665055.1 uncultured Methanobacterium sp. | reverse complement strand
ATGGTTTCAGTCCAATGGAATAAAAGCCGAAGGATATGTAGTTAAGGAACAAAACCCATATCCATCACACAGTCATTCTGAAAATAGTTTATCCGGTTTTTTAGAGGAATATGAAATTCCAGGAATAAGTAATATTGACACCCGTTCCCTCACCTTAAAGATCAGGAAATATGGGGCTCTTAATGGTGCGCTGTCCACAGAAGAAATTGATGATGAGGAACTCCTGGCCATGGCACAAAACCAGCCTGGAATTGAATACATTGACCTGGTGGATAAAGTTTCAGTAACCCAGCCCCAAATACTGGGAGAAGAATATAAAGACAGGGCAGTTGTTTTAGACTGCGGGATAAAAAATAACAGTATCAACGCCCTCCTCCGAAGGGAAATTGGTGTTGTTCTGCTTCCTTACAATACTTCACCCCAGGAAATTATGGACTATGAACCAGGAGCTCTTCTGGTTTCAAGTGGACCCGGGGATCCCAGCAGGGTGAGGGATACCATCCAGACTGTGCAAAAACTTTCCGAGAGACTTCCAATTTTTGGTATCTGTCTGGGACAGCAGATAATTTCCATGGCATTTGGTGCCAAGATCTACAAAATGAAATTCGGACACCGGGGAATAAATCAGCCAGTTAAGGATCTCAAATCAGGTAAAGTTTCCATAACATCCCAAAATCATGGTTTCACCATTGATCATAAAGCTTGCGCCGATCTACCCATAAATGTCACCCAGATAAACCTTAACGATGGCACAGTAGAGGGAATAGAACACCAGGAACTCCCAATATCCAGTGTACAGTACCATCCAGAAGCAGGACCTGGACCACACGACACTGATTATTATTTCGACAACTTCGTGGAAAACCTGAAAAAATATTAACACAAAAGCTGTTTAAAATAACATTTTATAAGTTTTAGAGGGTTAAAATAATTTCAAATCATGTTAAATACCATGTATCTACTTTAAATTTATTATAGGGAATAGAAGAGGACAAAAGAGGATTAGAAATGCCGCGGGATAAAGATATTAACAAGGTACTAATCATCGGATCAGGCCCCATACAAATTGGTCAGGCCGCTGAATTTGATTATTCAGGCTCTCAAGCCTGTAAATCCCTCCAGGAAGAGGGTATTGAAACCGTACTCGTGAACAGTAATCCAGCCACCATTCAAACCGATATGGACATGGCAGATTCAGTTTACGTTGAACCATTAACTCCTGAAATTGTGGCTCAGATCATTAGAAAAGAAAACCAGATGCAATTCTTCCTACCATGGGTGGACAGACTGGTTTGAACGTTGCCACTGGACTGGAACAGATCGGTGCTCTGGAAGGAGTTAAAGTAATTGGATCATCAGTCCAGACCATTAAAAACGTTGAGGACCGTGATCTTTTCGATCATTTCATGAAAGAACTCAATGAACCCGTTCCCAAAGCCAGGGCAGTATCCAATTTAGAAGACGCAATTTCAGCAGTTGAAGAAATAGGATACCCGGTTATTGTCAGACCCGCCTTTACCCTAGGTGGAACTGGTGGTGGAGTAGCCCATAACCAGAAGGAACTGGAAAAAATCGCCACCAGAGGATTAGATATGAGCTACATTAACCAGGTGCTCATTGACCAGTCAGTGATGGGCTGGAAAGAATTTGAGTATGAGGTGATGCGGGATAAAAATGATACTTGTATCATTGTATGTAACATGGAGAACCTGGACCCCATGGGAATTCACACCGGGGAAAGTATTGTAGTGGCTCCTTCCCAAACCCTTTCTGATGTGGACAACCAGCGCCTCAGGAATGCTTCCATTAAAATCATACGCGCCCTGGAGATACAGGGTGGCTGTAATATACAGTTTGCAGTACACCCCATCACCGGAGAATACAAGGTTATTGAAGTCAACCCAAGGGTGAGCAGGAGCAGTGCCCTGGCTTCAAAGGCCACAGGATACCCAATTGCCAAGATATCATCCAAAATTGCAGTGGGCATGACACTTGATGAGATTCAGAATGATATCACCAAGGAAACACCGGCATCCTTCGAACCCAGTCTGGATTACATTATTACAAAAATACCCCGCTGGCCATTTGACAAATTTAAGGGCATCAGCCGTGAGATAGGAATTCAAATGAAATCCACCGGTGAAGTTATGGCCATCGGCCGCACCCTGGAAGAGTCAATGCACAAAGCTATCCGCAGCCTGGATGTGGGAAGCTTCGGGTTTGATACTGTAGAATTTGATGAAGAAAAACTTAAAAACGCCACTGATGAACGTTTATTTCAGGTTTACAGTGCATTAAAATCAGGAATGACTGTTGAAGAGATCCTGGAAATAACCCAGATTGATCCATTCTTCCTTCATAAAATACTGAACATAATAAATTGGGAAAACCAGTTAAATGCGCAAAACATTCTCGAACCAGCTGTACTGCGTAAAACCAAGAAAATGGGCTTTTCCGACCATACAATATCACAGATCACCGGCTTGGATGAGACCATCATCAGAAAAACCAGGGAAAAAGAAGGAATAATTCCATCCTACAAGATGGTTGACACCTGTGCAGCAGAATTCGAAGCCAAAACTCCTTATTATTATGGTTGTTATGAAGAAGAAGATGAAGTTACTGTTTCTGATGATAAAAAGGTTATAATAATTGGTGCCGGTCCTATCAGGATTGGTCAGGGTATTGAATTCGATTACTGTTGTGTTCACGCTGCTATGGCTCTTAAAGATACTGGTATTGAGACCATTATCATTAACAATAACCCGGAAACAGTCAGTACAGATTATGATATCTCCAGTAAACTCTACTTCGAACCACTCACCCTGGAAGATGTTTTAGCCATCATCAATAAGGAAAATCCATACGGAGTGATAGTGCAGTTTGGAGGTCAGACCTCCATTAACCTGGCAGTTCCCCTGGCCATGGAAGGAGTGCGTATCCTTGGAACGCCACACGAAAGCATTGATCGGGTTGAAGACCGGGAAAGGTTCACAGAAGTTTTAGATAAACTGGAAATACCCCAGGCAGATTATGGTATTGCCCATTCCTTTGAAGATGCACACAAAGTAGCAGAAAGAATTGGATTTCCGGTGCTGGTTAGACCTTCTTATGTTCTTGGTGGTCGAGCCATGCAGATAGTCTACGATGATGACGAACTTAGGGAGTACATGAAAGAAGCAGTGCGCATATCCCCTGAACATCCTATACTGGTGGATAAATTCCTGGAAGATGCCATTGAGATAGATGTGGATGCATTATCAGATGGAGAACAAGTTTTCATCGGAGGGATAATGGAACACATTGAAGAAGCAGGTGTGCACTCGGGAGACTCTGCCTGTGTTATACCACCACAAAGTCTTTCTAAAGATATCTTAAGAACCATCAAGGATTACACCACCAAACTGGCACTGGAACTGGATGTGGTGGGGCTCATGAACATCCAGTATGCATTTAAAATGGATGATGAGGATAACCCCAAAATTTACATCTTAGAAGCCAACCCCAGGGCCAGTAGAACTGTTCCCTTCGTGAGTAAAGCTGTTGGTGTACCCCTGGCAAAGATCGCAGCAGAATTAATGATGGGTAAAAAACTCAAGGATTTCGGACTATGTGATGAAGTGAAAATAAATCATGTGGCAGTTAAAGAATCTATCTTCCCCTTCATAAAACTTCCCGAAGCAGATTCTATACTGGGACCGGAGATGAAATCAACCGGGGAAAGTATGGGAATTGATGAAAACTTCGGAGTGTCTTATTACAAAGCACAGCTTTCAGCAGGCATGGAATTACCCCAGAAGGGTACCATTTTCATTAGTGTTCGTGATGCAGATAAGGATAAAATTTTGGATATCGTACAAAAAGCCAAAGAGCTTGGTTTTAAACTAATTGCAACCAGGGGAACCGCCCTTGCAGTTCAGGACCAGGTGGATATAGATATCATACGCAAGATCAGCCAGGGTTCACCAAATATACGGGATGCCATCCTTAACAAGGAAGTGGCCATGATCATCAACACCCCCTCAGGCAAACAGTCCGCAGATGACGGATATTACATCAGGAGGATGGCTGTTGAACTGGGAATACCTTATGTTACAACCCTTGCAGGTGCAAGAGCAGCTTTAAACGCCATTGAAAATGTTGAAAAAGGAAAAATTGGGGTTAAATCTCTCAAAGAGTACCATGAAATTAAATAATATTATTCCCATCTCTTTTTAAATTTTTATTTTACATTTTTTTAAAGTTTAAATCTTTATATCTTATTCCAAATTCTAACTCCTGCAAATTCCAGTCTAATGCTTTTGTGAATTTTTAAGTAGAAAAGAAAATATCTCATAATTTAAGTAGAAAAGATCATTCTCATAATCTAGTTGAAAGATCATATCCTAGATCATTTCTCAAAGGATTAAATATCTCCATGAACATACTTTCTCCTGTATGATTAACATCAAAAATGGCCTGGTACTTTACGGTCCCCATATGGAGCCAACACATGCCAATATCCTGATTGAAGATAATCTTATTGTGGAAGTTTCCCCCCATGCATCAGGGGGTAAGGAAATAGATGCTAAAGGTTGTATTGTTTCCCCTTCATTAATAAACAGTCATGTGCACATAGGAGACTCGGTGGTCAAGGATATTGGTGATGGAGAATCCATTGAAAAGATTGTAAAACCACCAGAGGGGTTGAAACACCGCTTACTTGCCCAGGCAGAACCTCAGGAACTTATCAACTCCATGAGGAGTTCTCTACAGGATATGCTGGACACTGGAACCAGCACCATAGTTGATTTTCGGGAAGGTGGTGTTGATGGAGTATCCCTACTTGGAAAGGCAGGTGAAGGTATTCCCCTTCGCAAGGTGATTCTGGGACGTCATGAAGCGTTTTTCAAACCATTCTCATCATCCATCAATAGTGAAATGGAAATAAGAGATAGTGCCATGGAAATCCTTGAACATGCACAGGGTATTGGTTTAAGTGGTTTTGGCGAGATCAACGATGATGTGGTGAAAATTATTACCTCCACTTGTTCCAGTGAGGGTAAACTGGCTGCAATTCATGCTGCAGAGTATGAGGAAGTACAACAAAACTCAGTTAATTCCACTGGCAAAACTGAAGTTGAAAGAGCCCTGGAAGCTGATTTTGATATTTTGATCCATGTAACATCACCCCTCAACTTGGATCTGGACCTTTTAAGTAAAACAGATACGTCTGTTGTTTGTTGTCCCCGTTCTAATGGTGCTCTTTCTGTTGGAATACCTCCCATGAAAGAAATGTGGGATCTGGGAATTAATCTTCTTTTGGGCACAGATAACTTGATGTTCAATTCACCCAACATGTTCCGGGAGATGGAGTACGCCCTGAAGGTTACCAGGGGTTTTTACCAGGAATATTTCCCCCCTGTAGAGATCCTGAAGATGGCTACTGTCAATGCTGGTTCTGCCCTGAACCTCAACATCGGATGTATCCAGGAGGGTATGCTGGCAGATATCATGATGGTGGAACAGTTATCAGATAATCCCATACTGTCCCTGATTAACCGCACTGAATCGAAAAACATAATAGGTCTCATGACAGATGGTAATTTAGTATACCTTAGGTGAAACCATGTACCAAAAAATATTATTACCCACTGATGGTTCAAAATTTGCTGAAAAAGCAGCTGACCATGCCATATGGATAGCAAGCAAAAGCGGCGCTGAAATTATCGTTTTAAATGTGATTGAAACATCCTCACTTGTGGGGCTCCCTGCAGAAGACCTCATTGTAAGAATCAAAGAGATGCTTAAAGAAGAGGGGAGAAGATCCTTGGAAAGAATTTCAGAAATGGTTACCGAGGAAGAAAAGGAACTCAAAATAGAAGATATTAAAGTAAACCTTAAAACTGAGGAAGGATCCCCAGCTGATGCCATATTAAAAACTGTGGAAAAGGAAGACATAGATCTGGTAGTCATGGGAACCTCAGGAAAACACGGTTTAGACCGATTTTTATTGGGCAGCGTGACTGAAAAAGTGGTTAGATCAGCAAAATGCCCGGTCTTGGCCGTCCACTAAAAAAATTCTATTTTTTTAATATTTATTTTAGTTGCAGCTAACAGCTGGTGAAACAATGCAGATAAAGGACATAATGTCAGAGGAAATACACTACATCCAAGTACCAGGGAACCGAGCTAACGCTCTGGAACTCATGAGAAAAAACAATGTATCAGGTTTACCTGTAGTAAAAAAAGGCACTAAAACACTGTTAGGCATACTCACCAGAACTGATCTGGTTGAAAACCCTGATGAAGAACAAATTGCCCTTATAATGACCAGGGATTTGATAACTGTAGCTCCTGATGACAATATAAAAGATGCAGCCAGAAAAATGGTTGAAAATAACATTAGAAGAGTTCCAGTTGTGGACAGTGAAGAGTTAGTAGGTTTAGTCACTGCATCAGACCTGGTTAACAAAGCACTATGGAAAATGGATCTTAATGACCCCGCTGAAAATTACATACTCCTCAATGTACCTACCACTTGGGAGAGAACTCCACTCAATGTTGCTTTCTCCATAATGCGCTATTTCAACCTTAAGGTTCTCTTAGCACTTAATAATGAAGGAAAACCATCAGGAATATTAACTGAAACCGATTTCCTGGAAGAAAGTGAAGTGGTATCTGAACAAACAGTTCACAACACTTCTGTCGGCACAGAGGGAGATAAATGGTCATGGGATAGTACAAACGTACTCTATGTTTTTAAAAACCATTTACAATTCTCTGACAAAGAAGTAAGGGACGTAGCTACCAGTGACCTGGCCATAGTTACCACAAAAACCCCGGTCAAAGATTGTGCCAATAAAATGAGGCAGAGAAACATTGAACAGATGCCGGTTATTGATGTGGAAGGGGAACTAGTTGGACTGATAAGAGCAGGTGACCTCATCAAATCGCTCCTTGATTAAAAATAGTTAATTAATTATTCGTAAATGATTTTTAATTAATTTTTTTATTGTATCTTTTTATTTATTTAATAAATACCTAAACACTTAAACAAACACTATTGAAGATTAAAATGTCAGAAACAACTCCCATACCAAAACCAATTATTAAAGTAAAAGCTGATCCTGAAATTATCCGTATCGTTGGTAAGAAAGGGGGAGAAGTCTCCCTGCAGGACATCAATCTTAGATTCATTATGGCCACCATGTGGTGGGAAGGGGCCCCTCAGCTGGAAACTTTCTTCCAGATAATGGAATTAACCATTAAAAGGGCCTTACAAGAGGTTCATCCCCACGAAAAAATGGTTATAGATTATTCTTACACCGCCAATGACATTCTGGAAGATGCATCCGAGATCATGGTTGAGATAGAGAACATAGAAGCGGATGGCGAAGTACTGGAAGTAGAAGGAGATATTATTGTTCTCTCTGGAAATGATAGCAGAGGTTTTTTCAAAAAACTCACTGCATTCCGGCGTAAAGTTAAAGAGAACGTACATCGTGAAATTTAATAAAGAGGAATCTCAAGGGATTATTCCCTTTTTACACCACTCTCATATTAAAATGTTTACAATAAGGTTCATATACAAAATAGCTATTTAAAACTTATTTTTATCAGCCATCAACTTTTATTATAATTTTTAAATTAAACATTATTCAAATTTATATTTCTGCGCAGACAGGGTAGAATTTTAAGCAACAACTCTTGAGCATCTTCCGGGTCTTTAACTTTACGTGCGACGATTTTTCCCTTGGCAAATATGGTGATGTTGGTATTATCCATCTCTAGCATGGCTATGCCCATTTCCGTGGAGCATTTAACCTTTCCAAGGGCTTCCAGTTCGTGGCAGGTTTTGGAGATGTTTAAAGAGTAGGGAAGTTCTGTTTCGAACATTATCTTATTTTTATCACCTTTACAAGGTTTATAGACCATAATTTGATCTTTTGAATCATCCTGCCCACTGATATCTAAAGTTACTCTTCTAAAACCCACTGCCTTGAGTTCTAAATCCAAGTGATGCAGTAAACCTCTGTCAATAAGTTTATCCACATCTTTCACTTCTATACGTGCCATTCCATCATCATCCCTTACCCTGACTATTTCAAGACTTGTGAGGTTTTTGATGAGAGTTTCAGCATAATCAATACGGTTTATTTTTTGGGAAGTGATTTTTTTCCCGGTGGGAATTCTGGTGGCAAGACAGGTAGTTGAGGGGGTATACTCAATATTTTCCTGTTTTAAAACTTTTCTCACATCATCTGATGTAAATCCGGATGTTACCAATGGTGTTTTAACGTTTTTTTCTATGTTAACCATTATTCCTGGACGGTCCTCCATCAGATCACTGATGTTGGTTCCATCAACCACAGCATCATACTGTTCTTCCTTTGCTATTTTCTCCAGTAGTTGGTGCATTTTCAGCTTACAAACGTAACACCTGTTAGGGGGGTTTATTTGAAATGCAGGATCTTCCAGAAAGTTTTCACCAACAACCCTATGTTTAATCCCTATCATCTGGGCGATCTGCTCTGCATTCTGGACACATTCTGCAGGCATAGCCCCATTATCCACGGTAACTGCCAGTGCATCACTGGCCTCTTCCTTTGCAATCCATGCTAGTAGTGTGCTGTCTGCTCCACCAGAAAATGCAATGATCACCTTTTTTCCATGAAGATAATCCCTTAATTTATCCATTTTTCCTTTGATATCCATAAAGTACCACGTTGATTGCTGATATTTCCAGTATTATACTAATCACAATTATCAAACGTATTCAATTAATTTCCAAATATTCAATTGATTCCAATAAATGTTGAAAACATTTTAAAGAGCCTCAAACCATGTTTTTAATGTACTCTAACACTTTTCGGGCATCTTCTGCCTTAACATCGATTTGTTTTTTGTCTAAAAAATCCTCAAGTTTTTTAATCTTATCTTCTCCCAGACCAGAATCCTTTAAAACACGAGGATAGGTTCTTTGAGGATAGTAAATATTTTTAGCAGTTTGATACAGGGTTTCAACATCACTGGAAGTTATTACACCCTCTTTTTCTGCCATCTCGAAGTTGTGATTCATGCTCACCAGAGCATCACTCAGTAATTCATGAGTCACTGGATTAAAAACAATGGCCACGTCATCATCTGATTCTATTAATCCATCTCGATACTTCTGGTAAACAGTTCCGATTCCGATCATGCCAGCGTAGTCCAGTTCGGCTGATCTAAGAGCCCCCATACTGGATCCACCCACTACTGTGATCCCAGCTTCCAGAGCTTTTAGTATTTCCCTGTGGGAAACAGCAGGTTGCTGGTAGAAAACACCATCAATTATCCCAATGATATCTGGAGGGTCTTTTAAAAGAGTGGCAATATCATCTCTGGCCACTGGGGAATGATACTCGGCATCTAAAATTTTTTGAGCCTCTTTTAAAGGGAGTGAAGGTCCAATAAACACCACAATTCTTTTTTTATCCAAATTACCACCCAATAATATGTTATTAGAATTTTATATTTTTTAAGATTCAAAGCGATCATCAACTTAAGTCATGTTCTCATATATCAGTTCTTATATCTGGATTATAATAATACTCATCTTATAAGCAATTATAATCTATTATTTTCCAGACTCTACATTAATTCAGTTAAAATATACTTAAAATGAAACTAATAAAATGAAACTAAAATAACAAACCCAATACATCGAATAAAAACACCATATGCATGAATATAACTATAATAGGTTAATTAATCAACTATTCTCATGACATAATAAGTTAATAATCTGTTAATATCACTTAAAAGTAAAATTAATTAGTAGTGGATGTTTTTCTAGATTTTGATGATTGGAACTTGTCCGGTAAGTTCAGAGTGTAATTTTATGATTTTGGGTATGGATGGATGGTTTTCTCCCAGGTTTTTTCTCCATTTTTTTATTACAAAATCTAAATCAACCTCTTTAGTACCGTGAATAAGGTTGTCAGCATGCGCCACGACTTTTTCCTCCATGGTAATGGGAATGTAATCGTTAGGAGGTAATCCTAAATTTAATGCTTCTTTTTTACTAATTCCTGCCCCAATATGCCTTTCCACAATGTTAACCACTTCCAGGGGGAATCCTCTGCTTTTGAGGATTTCTGCCCCAACAATGGCATGATCGATTCCATTAGTCCTGGAACGACCCACATCATGGAGAATAGCTCCTGTTTTAACCAGATCCAGGTCCACATCCAATTCAAAATCAGTTACCAGTTTGATTGTCTTTGAAAGGACTGCCTGAGAGTGTTCAATGACAAAGAAAGGACAGTTGAATTCTTCTAGAATATTGGAAGATGTGTATTCATTTAAAATCAAGTATTCACCCATTATTGGTGGAATAAAATTATTATATGCGATAAAAAATCATTATCCCTAATCTTAATGTATTAAATTATCTTTAAGTTATCCCAATCATAAGTTTGAATTAATCTTAATTATCTCAATCTAAGTCCATGTTTAAGTTATCTTAACTTAAAGTGTATATTTAAGTTGGATTTTTAATTTTATGTGTTTTAATTTGAATAGGAATAAATGTATTTAAGATTAAATCTGTACTACTGAGAAATTGTGTATTCTTTAAAAAAATCTGTGACCCTGAAAATAGTTTTTGGTTTTAAACCTTAGGAATGGAATAATAGGAAAAAGATTTAACTCATTTTTTCCTTTAATTCCTTTAGTTCGGTTATTATTGAGGAGTTATCCTGGAATTCCATGTTGGTGTTGCAGTCAGGGCATATGAAGTTTCTTTCAGAAGCTTCTTCAAAGTTGTATCTGCACCCATTGGGACATACAAAAAACATGTTATCTTCTTCATATTCCAGAGATTGATGAATTTCACGGGAGATTTTATCAAATTTCTCTGATATGATCTCTGCGATCTTCTCTTCTTCAAATTTCCAGCTGTAGGTATACCATTGAGTTTCAGGATCCTTACTTCTCTTATAACTGGCCACACCTGCATCGTATAGTTTGTATAATATTCTTCTTACAATGTTAAGTCGAATTTCAGTTTCCTCTGCAATTTCCTCATCAGTTGTTTTTCCATTCAATAAACATTGAATAATGGGGATGCTATTCTCATCATCTTTAGTAACATCAATGAGAATCTCCTGCACGTTAGGATCTGCAAGCATCTCGTTTCCTCCTTCATGTTTTGACATTTTTAGCAGCTCTTGTATTTCAGGATCATTACTTTTAAGCATTTAATCTCCTCACGGGAGAGAAAGAAATCAACCATAAAATGGATAGGTCAAACCAAGCCATGCTAAAATATCACCCGCCTTGGTGTGAATTAGCTGCTTAAATCTGAAAAGCTAAAATGACTCTCTCCGCCCCTATAAAAGACCCCTTTGGGTTATTAACAAAAACCACGTTTTGATAGTGTGTTCTTTGAAATAGAGCTAATATATGGGTGTTAAAAATATCTTGGGTTAACTATCTATATTGAGCCAGATAGTATTTATATTTTTTTAATGGCACATTCTTAAAACTAAAAATCAGGAGGATCACTCTTTAATATAAGATTTCAATCTATTTATCACGCTTTTCGGACTATCACTGCGGGTGTGTGAGTTATTGAATCAAGCATGTCTAGGGTTATGTTGTTGACATCTCCTTCAAGTAGTTTTTGCATATCATAAACTGTTTCCATATTATTTGCATGTATTTCCTGGTATTCTTCCGCTGCTATGGCTATTTGAAAAATTTCATCAATGTTATGCACTTTGGAAACACCTAATGGTGTGGGACCTATTATCTGTCCCAGTCGTCCCAATAAATATCCAAAAACTCCCCAATTATTGCGGACACCTTTTATGGAAACTGGAAGAGATGTGAATTTTGTTTTTCCAATTTTGTAAGTTGCATCTGTGTCAATGACCATAACCGTTACATTTTTACCAGATATATGCTTAATTTTCCTTTTAATTTCCTCTGAAAGGCCCTGCGGATCATCTGGTAACAATGAAACACAAGTTCCTGGTGCGTTGCTCAGATCAACTCCTGCTTCAGAAGCTGGTTTCAATGCGTGTTTCCAACCATAATAATGTAATATGACTTCTTTATGAGAACGAGCCTCTGGGGGAAGTTTTCGAAGATTTTCAATGGTTCTTTTTTTAATGCCCAATAAGGGGCCCAGGATGTATCCCCATAAATATTTGGACCATATGTCCGCTAGGAAGTATGCGCTGATTGATGGTTTAAATTCAGCTTCATCCACCAGTCTCCCCTGGGATACGGCTAAAGGGGTTTCAGAGATTACTAAAAAATCTCCATCTTCCAGAAGATTCACTGCCGGGTCGATTATAACATCGTAGGATTCTCCAGGCTTGATATAACCCGTGTTAACAGGTATTAACCGGTAGCTGCTTTTTCCGTCGGAATATTCCACACATTCCTGTTTTTGATAGGATTCCTGTTGGGTATGGTTCATGATATCAATAAAATAAAGAAAGAAAGTTTAAAGTTGTGGTAGGTTAAAATTTGAGATTTACCGCGCATACATGATTTGATCAAGATCTATTCGATTTACTGTTTGATAATGATTTAACCATTTAATTTGATAATAGTTATCCATCTTTCCTTGATAATGGTTTACCATTACTAATTGATAATGATTTATTTATCGGAGGATTGATAATGATTTAGTTACGGAAATTATCCTTGATTAGAAAATTACCTCTCAAGTAAAGGGTTTATCCCTTAACTGGAGGTGCCCATACTTTAAGGTCAATTCCTTCGATGATTGCTCTTCTACCTTCCAGTTGGACCACTACACCGGAGTGAACTTTCTGCATCATACAGTGATAGGGTAAAAACCGGACTGTTTCACCAACCCGTGGTAGTTCACCCTCAATAATTCCCTCGAAACCTCCTACCATACATACTCCCACATCTTTAAAGTCAAATTCAACCTCTGAGTCCAGGCGGTGGCAGGGACCAACCATGTGGACCGTGATCAAACCGTGATTTTCATCCAGAACTCTGGCGAAATGGATAATTGGACAGCCCAGAGGACGGTACCTTATGATTTCACCAACTTTTATCTCTTCTTTGGTGAATGGGTAGAGAGTTTCTCTACATGATTCTTCCTTTGGAAGAGGTTTGAGTATGATGTCAGCTTCGTATCCATCTAAAACTCCCACAATTTTCTCTTTTTCTGGGATTATTTTGGTTTCTTTTAATATTTCCTGGAGCTTGGCCAGGTCATCCTGAAACATTTCTTGGTACATGAAACGGCACTTTTCAAGTGGTGCTCGTTTCCGGATGAGTGCTCCTGCAAATTCATCACACCGTGCATATCCACAGATACCACAGTTATATCCAGGAAGCAGCATTAAAATCTTGTTCTTCTGAGCAATATCAACGGGAACTTTACTCATATATATAACACCTGAAGGATTAGTTAAAAACTCTTTATTTGGAATCAGTTAATATTATTCTCTTAATTATTCTCCTTCATAACTCTGGAATCCATTGATTCGGCGGAGTATACCTCGGTGGTACTTCTTGTTAACCTTGGTCTCTCCTACACACAAGGTGCACACTGCCAGGGGTGCGGAGTGTCGCAGTTTTTCACCTTCTATGGTGACTTCCTGTGAGTTCATGATCTCCTCAGCCAGTTCAGCACAGCCCTGGCCACTTAAACCATTGGCTTCTATTATTTTACATTTAGGGTTGACTTCTAAAATCCGTTCCCGGAATATCTCCCTTTCCGCTTGAGATATCATGTCACCCTTGGTGATTACTGCAATATCTGCTGTGCTCAGGAAAGGTCCTACCTTGAGAGGAGTGTTAGGGCCACTGGTGGCATCTATAACACAGACTCCCAGGGAATTCACAGTGAAAGGTGCACATCTATGGCATAATCCTGCTGTTTCAACTACTAATACCTCGGACTGGTTTTCATCGGCCCAGTTCACCATTTCTTCCAGATTGTAGATAGCGTAGTGGTCAGGGCACATGTCCATGGACAGTCCCACCTTAGTTGGAACCCCTATCTTGGCAAATTTAGTATCATCATCAGTGTAGAGACAGTCTACTTTCACCACAGCTGATTTTAATCCCATTTCATTTAAACTGCGTAGAGCATGAATCAAAACTGCAGTTTTTCCAGAACCTGGTGTTCCGGCAACAATTACCATTCTCATAAAAATCCCCATTTTTTTTTAATTATAATTTGTTTTTAAGTTCGATTCCTATCTTAAAGTTTTAAATCCAGAGTATATTTTGCAATTCCAGATTTTGTTCACACGTTCAGATCTAATTCACAATTTTAAATCTTCTATTACAATATCTTGGATAATTTCCCCATTACGAACTTTATCACGTAAATTTAGCATTAACTCATCTATCTTATTTAATTTTTTAGATATTGCTTTTTCTTCTTCACTGGTGGCTATTACGGTCTGCATTCCACCATTTTTCATTACAATTCGTTTATCCGTCATCAGGGCCAGTACCGGGTCATGGGTTACCACCATCACCACTTTACCATGACCTGCCAGTGCTTCCAGGGCGTCATGCTTACGGATTCCTGCATTTTCTATTTCATCAATAAGGACAATGGGGGAATTACTGATTATGGCAACGTCTGCAACCATAAGGGCTCTTGATTGACCTCCACTTAATATGGTGAGGTCATGGTCCTTTTTTATGGGTTCTCCGGTTAATGTGTTGGCCAGATCAATAACTGCATTTACACATTTGCTGCTGGCTCCACGACACTTAGCATGTAAACTTAGGAAGTCTCCCACACTCATATCTGCCAGGAAATTCATGTTTTGGGATAGCTGGGCCACCATCTTCTTTCGAGGATTGGTTCGATCCTCGTAACTGGGTTCTTCACCGTTGACCAGAATCTTTCTACGGGAGAATGTGTCTTTCTGAGAGAGCTGTTCAATATCACCAATTAGAGAGCTTTTACCACTTCCAGTGGGTCCGACCACTCCAAATATTTCACCTCTCTTGATTACTACTTTTTTGACGGGTTCCTCATTTTCCTGCTTATCAAAACCGCCTAATATGGTTATTTCTTCTATCATCCCAGATTCACCTTTCCTAAAGTGTCTCCTCTGAGTCCCAATCGCATGGTTTCCAGGGCTGTGATCTCTTCTGGAGGAATATTACCTAAATTAACATTGGCTCCGAACTTTAAAATGAAATAGGCTTGCTGATTTTTTTGGGGAGCTTCCCATATTATTTTATCTGTATCCACACCTTCACTCAGTATTTTTAGCTCATCTTCCTTAACTGCTCCCTGATCATCAAAGAGACCTATTCCTTTCCCCCCTTCCCTAGCCTCAATTAAAACCAGGTCTGCACCAGATTTCAAGTCCTGATTAACTAGTTCCAGACGATTATTGGCAGTTAGTAGATGATCCTTCTCAGGATCCTTTTTTCCCACTTCAGTTATGGTCAAAAATCCCCTGTCTTTTACAATTGAGATTATATTTGCCCTTTCTTCCGGGGAAATTTCAATGGTTCCATCCGATATCTCCACTGCTCCAAATCCCAGTTTTTCTGCTTCATCTAAAAATTCATCAAACTTATTTTGGAGATATGCAATTTCAAACAGAGTCCCACCAGGATAAGGGTTAATATCGTAAGAACGATAAATTTCCACTTTCTCCTTGATCATTTCCCGGTTGTGAATGGCAGAGGTTCCCCAACCAAACTTTGCCAGATCAACATATCTTCCTGAAATTTCAAGGATATCTATTAGGGAAACCGGGCCAATTCCCTTATCTAACATCATGGTAATCCCGGTTCCAGTTTTAGGGTTGCGTTGAGGGGTGAGAAAATCAAAAGCATTCATAAACATCACGGCTTTTTTAACCTTTTTTAATAGGTTTAATACGAGTCTTAATTAAAACACTCATTAAAAACTTTACTTTTATTGAATTTTTACTCTATATATTTAAATTTACTCCATATATTTAAATTAAATTCAAATCTATATCTTATGATCGATTTATTTATATGAAGATTTTTACCTTGATTTTAATAGTTCATAAACAATTGTATCACATATGTAAATAGTCGTTTATATTTAAAGTATTTTAAAGACCATACTTTAACAGCATAATATATTGCAGAAAAAAATATTTTCAAACCAACTTCATCTTGTATAAGTTAAACCAAATTCATCTCGTAAATATAAATGGGTTTAATTCCATTAAATCAATTCACTAAAAATTATAAACCTAATTACTGAAATAAGCCCATTAATAAAATCAGAATTATTAAATTTAAATTATCTGAATTTAATAGTGAATACAAATTAAATACATACTTGATATATCATTAAAATAAATATAGAACTATTCATTTCATGGAAATACGCAACTAAGATGTTAGGAGGGCAAATAATGGAAAAAAAGATTGTTTATTTCGAAAAAACAGGTGCAGAAAACACAGATAAAGTAATAGAACTGGTCAAAGAAAGGAAAAAAGAACTGGGAATTGAAAATATTGTAGTGGCATCTGTATCCGGGTTAACCAGTGTTAAAGTTTTAGAAAACATACCCGATGCACAGGTAGTTAGTATTACTCACCATGCAGGATTTCGGGGTGGAGATGACCTGGAGCTGGATCCAGAATATACTAAAAAACTGGAAGAAGCAGGTGTACCTATATACATAGGATCCCACTCTCTCAGTGGCGTGGGAAGAGGAATAAGTAACAAATTTGGAGGCATCACCCCTGTTGAAATCATTGCTGGCACCTTACGACTATTTTCACAGGGAGTGAAGGTTTGTGTGGAGATCAGTGTTATGGCAGCCGACGCTGGACTTATACCCACCGATAAAGAAGTAATAGCCATAGGTGGTACTGCTAAAGGCGTGGATACTGCTGTGGTTTTAAAGCCAGCACACATGGGTAACTTCTTTGACCTAAAGATAAATGAAATCATTGCTATGCCTCGACCTTAAGGTCTAGTGATTCCAACTGTTGATGTTGCCCTCCACTGGTTCGGTTGTCAATGTTGTGAAATGGGTGAGTTCACAATCACTTCCCGGTTGGATGTTGGAGATGATCTTCGGATATTAGTCAAAAATTCTTTAATTGGTGGTAAATTATTGGTTAAATAACCGTTGCTTTTAAATATAAGTTAGTACAATAACACATTTAAGATAACCAACATTTACTGTGGGGGTAGAGATTGAAATCTATTATAGACAATACCATAAAGGAATCCGAAAAAAGAAGGGATAGAAAAGCATCCGCAGAGCGTCGTGGATATGATAGTAGCATCGACCAAGAGTTAGAAGACATCATTCATCGAAGTCGAGCTAAGATCTGTGTTGTTGGAACTGGAGGAGGTGGAAACAATACTGTTTCCAGATTAACTGAAATCGGTATTGAAGGAGCCGAAACCATTTCCATGAACACTGATGCACAGGATCTGTTCTACTCAGTCGCCGACAAGAAAATACTAATAGGTAGAAGTACCTGCGGAGGACTGGGTGCCGGAGGCATGCCCGAAGTCGGAGAAGAATGCGCCGAAGAAAGTGATGAAGAAATAAAGGAAAAACTCGACGGAGCAGACATGGTCTTCGTGACCTGCGGTATGGGTGGTGGAACTGGAACCGGTTCAGCACCAGTCATTGCCAAAATGGCCAAGAAGATCGGTGCCCTAACCATTGCCGTGGCTACCATGCCCTTCAGTGCAGAGGGACTTCGTCGCAGGGAAAACGCAGAAAAAGGACTGGAAAAACTTCAAAGCGCTGCTGATACCGTCATTGTCATCCCTAACGACAAACTTCTGGAAGTAGCTCCTAACCTGCCTATTAACAAGGCATTCATGGTGGCTGATGAACTTCTGGGAAGGGCAGTTAAGGGAATAACCGAGCTCATCACCAAACCAGGACTGGTTAGTCTGGACTTCGCTGATATCCGGAGTATTATGATGGGATCTGGCATGGCCATGATTGGTATGGGTGAATCTGACTCTGGAGACCGAGCCATAGAATCAGTACACGAAGCTTTAAACAGCCCACTTCTCGACCTGGACATCTCCAATGCCAAAGGAGCACTGATAAACATTTCAGGAAGCTCTGATTTGACATTAAACGAAGCTGAGAAGGTTGTACAGATTGTAGCTGATGAACTGGACCCTGATGCAAACATAATCTGGGGAACCCAGATCCAGGAAGAACTGCAAAACACCATCCGCACCACCATTGTGGTGGCTGGAGTTAAATCACCATACATCTTTGGCATACATGGTGAACCAGAATACATTGAAGAAAGACAAAAAGAAAAAATACCAGAATCATCCCTTGAAGAATTCATCGACGGTGTTTTTTAAAAAAATCCTTTCTAAAAGGGGAAGTAATTGATTAGGGAGCATAATCTTTCTCTAACCCCCCGACATTAACCCTAGTCTGTTTCCTCTTCCCCATGCAAAGGTTTATATGCCCAGAGGGCAATAACCTATTTTTAATATCATCTAAATTTTTTACTTTCTCCTTCTATTGATAATTATGTGAAGTGGGATTTTTATGAATTTAAACAAAGAATCAATGGAAAGTTTTATAAAGCAGTGCCAAAGAGTGCTAAAAGTCTCTAAAAAGCCAGATAGAGAAGAGTACATAAATGTGGCCAAAGTAACCGGTATTGGAATTATCCTGATTGGAGTAATCGGTTTTATAATCAGTATAATCGGTCAGCTCATTCAAGGTACTGGATAAAACTTTGGCAGGTTAGTGATAGTTTGATCTATGCAATAAGAACCCTGGTTGGTCAGGAAAAAAACGTGGCCCGAATAATTGCCAGGAATGTTAAAGACAGTGGGATTGGAGTGAGTGCAGTACTGGTTCCAGAAAGCTTACGTGGATATATCCTAGTCGAATCATCCACCAAGCTGGATCTGCAGAATCCAGCATTTAAAGTGCCTCATATGAAAGGAGCCATAGAAGGAGACATCCCATACGAAGAGATAAAAAGCTTTTTAAAGCCGGAACCAATAATAGCTTCCATACAGAAGGGAAGTATTGTGGAACTGATATCCGGACCATTTAAAGGCGAAAAAGCCAAAGTGGTTCGTATTGATGAATCCAGAGAAGATGTGGTTCTGGAACTTATTGAAGCAGCAGTTCCTATCCCAGTTACAGTTAAAGGTGATCAAATTAGATTAATACAGAAGGAGGCAGATTAATGGCAACAGAAACCGTTGAAATACTAATAGATGGCGGTAAAGCCACTCCCGGCCCACCATTAGGTCCAGCAATCGGACCCCTAGGTATCAATATGATGCAAGTGGTGGAACAGATAAACCAGAAAACAGCAGACTTCGAAGGCATGAAAGTACCAGTGAAGATCATAGTGGACACCTCAAACAAAGAGTTCGAGGTTACAGTAGGAACACCACCAACTACCGCACTGATCATTGACGAGCTGAAGATCGAAAAGGGTTCCCAAGACCCTGGAACAGACAAAGTAGCTGATCTAAAAATAGAACAGGCACTTAAAGTTGCCAGGATGAAGTTCGAAGCTCTTCTTTCAGCAGATTTCAAAAATGCCACCAAAGAAGTTGTAGGTACCTGTGTAAGTATGGGTATCACTGTGGAAGGTAAAGATCCACGGGAAGTGCAGAAAGAAATCAGTCAGGGTGTCTACGACGAACAGTTAGTAGAAAAAGCCTGATTCATATATTTTGATATATAATTATAATCTTGTGACAATATATCACAAATTATATCTTAAAAACAAAAACACGACTGAAAATATACAGACACACAACAAATCCAACCATTAGATTGAACTTTTCACAATTAGAAGAGTTCGGAGGAATTTACGTGAAACAAGAGATCTTAGAAGCGGTGAAGAAGGCTAAGGAGGAATCCAAGCCGAGAAACTTCACACAATCCGTTGATGTGGTTATTACCATCAAGGATTTAGACGTGAAAAAACCTGAAAACCGCATAGACGAGGAAGTTCTTCTCCCTAATGGACGGGGTAAAGATGTGAAGATCGCCTTTATTGCCGATGGTGAACTGGCCCTACAGGCCAAGAATGCCGGAGCAGATCTGGTGATCAACAAAGGAGAACTGGAAGAAATGGGCAAAGATCGAAAAGAGGCCAAAAAGATTGCCAACAGGCATGATTTCTTTGTGGCCCAAGCCGATATGATGCCCCTGGTAGGAAGATTCCTGGGACCAGTACTGGGACCAAGGAAGAAAATGCCAAAACCAGTTCCCGCCACTATCAAACCCGAACCCATAATGGAGAGGCTTAAAAGCACAGTAAAAGTGAGAATAAAAGACCAACCAGTTATACAGGCATTAGTCGGTACACAGGACATGGATGATGAGCTCATTGCTGCTAACATAGAAGCGATTATGGTAGTCTTAGATCAAAAACTGGAAAAAGGACGCAACCAGATAAAATCCCTGTACGTGAAAACCACCATGGGCCCTGTAGCGAGGGTGATCTAAATGCCACATGTAGCCGAATGGAAAAAGGAAGAGGTTAAAGAGCTTAAAGACCTTATCGAAAGCCACACCGTAGTAGGGATGGCCGATCTTTCCGATATACCAGCCCCTCAGCTTCAAAAAATGCGTCAGAGCCTAAGGGGAAGTGCTAAGCTCAAAATGTCCAGGAAGACCCTGATGGATCTGGCATTGAATGATTCAAAAAAATCCAATGTCAAAGTGCTTGTAGATCATATGGATGGTCAGCCAGCATTAATATTCACAGATATGAATCCTTTCAAGCTCTATAAAATCTTAGAAGACAGCAAAACTCCTGCTCCTGCAAGGGCAGGGAGTACTGCCATCACAGATATTGTAGTGCCTAAGGGTGATACTGGTTTCATGCCCGGCCCCATACTAGGAGAACTGCAGAAAATCGGTATCCCTGCCAAAATAGAAAAGGGTAAAATAGTTATAACTGAAGACAAAACCATAGTTGCAGAAGGAGATGTGATCTCACGTGACGTGGCCGGCATGCTGACCCGTCTGGATATCTATCCCATGGAAGTGGGAATCAACCTTAAAGCAGCTTATGAAGATGAAACAGTTTACACCTCTGACGTCCTATTCATAGATGAGGATAAAACCATATCTGACATACAGAAAGCATACACTCAGGCACTGAACCTTTCAGTGAATGCAGTGGTGTTCAACAGTGTATCAACCCCTGTCATCATATCCAAAGCAGCAGGAGAAGCACTGAACCTGGCTTTCAATGCAGAAATATTAACCTCCAAAACAACCGACCTCTTACTGGCCAAGGCCTACTCCCAGATGCTGGCTGTGGCCTCTGAAGCATCAGCCCAGAATGCTGAAGCAGTTGACGATGAACTTCGCGAGAAGCTAAACGCAACCGCAAGTGCAGCAGCCAAACCAGCTGAAGAAGAAAAAGAGGAAGAAGAAGAGGAAGAAGAGGAAGAAGATAACGAAGAGGATGCAGCCGCTGGTTTAGGTGCTCTCTTTGGATAATCAGTAATTCAATTGATTTATAATAAATAATTTAATTGAATAAAACTCGGTAAATGAATTGAAATCAATTCACGAGGTTTTAAAGTTAAAAAATAGGATATAATTTGAGGTGATCTCATGGAATACATATACGCAGCAATGTTATTGCACACAGCAGGTCAGGAAGTTAATGAAGAAAGTGTAAAGAAAGTTTTAGAAGCAGCAGGTTCAGAAGCAGACGACGCAAGGGTAAAAGCATTAATCGCAGCCCTAGAAGACGTTGACATTGAAGAAGCTATTGAAAAAACCGCTGTAGCAGCAGCTCCAGCAGCAGCAGCTCCAGCAGCAGCCGCAGAAGCTGAAGAAGAAGCTGAAGAAGAGGAAGACGAAGAAGAAGCTGAAGAAGAAGCTGCCGCCGGTCTCGGCGCACTCTTCGGATAAACACTTCCAAAGCCATAAGCCTCCGGGCTTTTTGGCTTTTTAAATATTTTTTTTAATTAATGAATCATACTTTAATCAATATTAATAATTATTTATTGATTAAACTTATATCCAATCAAAGGCAAACAAAGTTTATATTATAATATAAGCTCAAATAAGGTTAACCGACTCATATAAATAAATATATCCTTATTTTCAAGCTTACAACAAATTTTTAAGAAATTCTATTGATGATTACTATGTCTGTCCAGTTGGAAAAACTTGGTTACACCAAAAAAACTTGTAAAACCTGTGGAAATGATTTTTGGTCCATAGGCGAACGTGAAACATGTGGCGATGCACCCTGTGATGAATATCAATTCATTGGAAACCCAGCCACACCACAAAAACACGATTTATTCTCAATTCAGGATCTTTTCATACGATTCTTCCAGGAACGGGGTCACACCCCCATCAGGAGATACCCTGTCCTGGCTAAGCGCTGGAGAGATGATGTTTTTCTGGTAGGAGCGTCCATCTATAACTTCCAGCCATGGGTAACCTCTGGACAGACAAAACCACCTGCCAATCCGCTGGTAGTAGCCCAACCTTCCATTCGCTTGAACGACGTGGATAATGTAGGGCGCACTGGTAGACACATGACCTGCTTCACAATGGGAGCACACCATGCATTTAATTCTCCTGAGGATGAAATTTACTGGAAAGATGAGACTGTAAAGTACTGCCATGATTTCATAACCCATCTTGGAATAAATGGAGAAGAAATCACCTTCATTGAATCATGGTGGGAAGGTGGAGGGAACTCCGGACCCTGCTACGAAGTCTGCGTGAGGGGAGTGGAACTGGCCACCCTGGTTTTCATACAGTACCGCACCCTACCTGGAGGTGAAAAGGAAGAAATACCCCTGAAGATAGTGGATACTGGATATGGATTAGAAAGGTTTGCCTGGATAAGCCAAGGCACACCCACTGCCTATGATGCATCATTTGGACCAGTAATAAAAGAACTTCAGGAAATGGCTGGTGTTGAACTTAACCATCGTATCCTGGGTGAAAACGCCCAAGTAGCAGGGATGATGGACATCGAGGACATTGCTGATTTGAAAGTCCTGCGGAGCAGGGTGGCTGAGAGATTGGGAATCACCGTGGAAGAGTTGAAAGAAGCCACCGAGCCAATGGAAGCTATTTACGTTATTGCTGATCACACCAGATGCCTGGCCTTTATGCTGGCTGATGGTGTTATACCATCCAATGTTAAGGAAGGTTATTTAGCACGTTTAATCCTCCGCCGAACCATACGCTTCATAAAAAAATTAGGACTCCAGGAATCCCTGGGAAACATCATGAACATCCAGTTGAACTTCCTCTCCCAGACCTATCCTGAGATCCGCAACCACCAGGAGCACATTTTACGGGTAATTGAACTGGAAGAAAAACGTTACAGTAAAACCATCCGAAAAGGACATCAGATGGTTAAAAAAAGTATCAAATACCTGAAAAAGGATAAAAAGGATGAAATGCCCCTGGACATGCTAATTAAACTCTACGATTCCCAGGGACTGCCCCCGGAAACTGTGGAAGAAGTGGCCAGGGAGCTGGACTTCACAGTGAATGTGCCGGATAACTTCTACACATTGGTGGCAGCCGAACACTCCGAGGAAGCTGTTGAAGAAAAAGCACCAGTTGAACTGGACTTCCCGGAAACTAGTCTCATGTTCTACGATGACCCCCAGCAAACAGAATTCACAGCCCGGTACATGGGATCGTACCAGAACAACATCATACTGGATCAGACCATATTCTACCCTGAAGGAGGGGGACAACCATCTGATACAGGTTACCTGGATACTGGGGAAGAAAAGATCAGGGTCTTACATGCTGAAAAGCTGAATGGAATTGTCTTACACCGGGTGGAAGAGGATAAACTCGAAAAACTCAAACACCGAACCGGATCAACCCTTAAAGGAAAAATTGACTGGAACCGTAGAATTGCTCTAGCCCGTAACCACACAGCTACCCACCTTCTGGTAGCAGCAGCCAGGAAGGTTCTGGGAGACCACATCTGGCAGGCAGGAGCACAAAAAGGTGTTAAAAAGTCCAGAATAGACCTCTCACATTACCAGCGTATCAGTGAAGAAGAACTCCACCAGATCGAACTCATAGCCAACCAGTGGGTGATGGATAACATTCCCCTCAAGACACAGTGGATGGACCGAACCGATGCCGAGAAGAAATATGGATTCATACTGTACCAGGGTGGAGTGGTACCCGGAACAAGTATCAGGGTAGTTCAGATCCCGGGTGTTGATGTGCAGGCCTGTGCCGGTACACACTGCGAATATACCGGACAGATAGGTCTGGTGAAGGTTAACCGGACCGAAAGGATCCAGGATGGAGTGGAACGCCTGGAATTCTCTGCTGGTGTTGCAGCAGTAGAATCAATGCAGAACAATGATGCACTCCTACATGAAAGTGCTGCAGTGTTTAAAGTGGAAGCAAATCAGCTTCCCAAGACCAGTGAAAGGTTCTTCACTGAATGGAAGGCCTTCAAGAATGATATTAAACGTTTGCAAAAACAGGTTGCTGAGCTTAAAACAGAATCCCTAATTAACCAGACCGAAGAGATCAATTCCCTATCGTTTTTATCAGATAAAGTGGATGCAGATATTGGTGAACTGGTTAAAATGGTCACCCAACTCACCGATGACAGAGGAGTGGATCTGGTCATCCTGGGTAATGGGGAAGGTAAAATTGCTGGTGCGGCATCTGAAAATGCCATAAATAAGGGAATTAAAATCAATGAGATCATCAAGGAAGCTGCAGCCATTATGGGTGGTGGAGGAGGTGGAAGACCTAACCTGGCCCAGGGAGCAGGAAAAAACGGAGAGAAAATCTCTGAAGCCCTTGAATCTGTACGCACTGCTGTGAAGGACAGGCTGGCCCAGAAAAATCTTAATGGATTTTGAGGAAATGAACTTAAACATTATTAAATCCATAAACGTTATTGAATCCATTAAACGTTATAAAATTGAACAAATCAACTTTAAAGGTGTTTTACTGGAATTTTACAGGTGAATTTAATTGAAAAAAAGCATTCACGATATAAACCAGAAAATTAAAAAAGGTGAAGCCACCATCCTCACTGCCGAGGAAGTAACTCATCTGGTTATGGATGGTGAAGAACCTACAGTAGAAGACGTTGACGTGGTAACCACCGGTACCTGTGGTATCATGTCCGGAACTGCAGCCATATTCCACTTACCAGTTGCAGAACCCGGGTCATTCAAGAAAGCCAGGAAAATCACATTAAATGGTGTTTCAGGATTTCCTGGACCATGCCCCAACGAATGGTTGGGTTCTGTGGATCTCATGGTTTATGGAACTTCCCACAGTATCACCGACCCCCAGTACGGTGGGGGATTCCTCTTTAAGGACCTTCTCCATGGCGAAGAAATTGAAATAGAAGTAGAAGATATAGATGGAAATATCCTGAAATCATCTGCCACTTTGGAGGATTTTGGAACCGCGCAAATGATTGGAACTAGATTTGCCTTTAAAAATTACACTGCATTTATAAATCCCACTTCCCAACCAGTTTCATCCATATTCAACGCAGTGGACATGGATGGGCCTTTTAAAGGGATTTCATTCTCAGGTTGTGGTGAGCTCAATCCACTCCAGAACGATC
This sequence comes from uncultured Methanobacterium sp., assembly GCF_963665055.1. Lineage (NCBI taxonomy): Archaea > Methanobacteriati > Methanobacteriota > Methanobacteria > Methanobacteriales > Methanobacteriaceae > Methanobacterium > uncultured Methanobacterium sp. The sequence goes on along the minus strand of NZ_OY762015.1, from coordinate 3,013,467 downwards.
CACAACTCAATTCAATCCAGAAGGGAACTCGTTTGCTTATAAATAACTCTGAAGGATTGTTCATTGGCCCCGGTACCCGTAGTAGTCCTGAAAAACCGAATATGATGATAACTGCAGATATGAAGGATATGGATCCCCATTACCTAGGAGGTTTCCGTACTGGTGCCGGGCCAGAGGTTTACAACAGTGTGGCCACCGCTATACCCATCCTTGATGATGAGATTCTCAGGAAAACCTTCATCAAAAATGAAGATATTCCTCTGCCAGTTGCAGATATCAGGGGCCGTCACAGTGTCATGAGCCAGACAACCTACGAAGTGTGGAGGAATGTTGATGAAAGACCAACCTATGAGAAGGAACTCTGTCAAAATTGCCAGATCTGCCTGGTTGAGGAAAGATGCCCCACCAAAGCATTCCAGAATCATGACTTAAATCAAGTTCGGTGTTTCGGTTGTGGAATGTGCGCCTACTCCTGCCCCTTCGGAACATTCCAGATGGAACGGGGACATGTCTTGATGGACTGGGAAGGAGAGATAAAAGAGTTGGAAGTGAGTTGCCGCCAGTCTGATATTAAACGAGCCCGTGAACTGGCCAGAGAACTTAAAAACAGGATTGAAAGAGGAGAGTTTTTACTGAACAACCTTTAATTAATCCCATCCCCTTTTTCTCCTATTCTTACCTATTTTATTCCCCTGTTCTTATCATTCTCATCAGATATTCCTTAATTATCGCGTATTATCCTAATTTGTATCTAGATCATTGTCTTGATCATAATTTCAGAGTATTCGGATCATTATTCAAGTAGATCATTATTCAAGTAGATCATTATTCAAGTAGATCATTATTCAAGTAGATCATTATTCAAGTAGATCATTATTCAATCGATGTTATATTTGGAGTATTTCATCAGTTAAGGAATCCCTATTCTTTAAGTTTATATCAAAAATCATTACATCTCCCCTATTTTTTACCTTTAAAATAAATGGGTGTTTGGAACGCTGGTGAATGACTGCAATGACTGTTTTCTTGCTTTCCATTACTTCCATCACAGTCCTGGAAAAGCCATCACTGGCCAGTTCCATAGGTGCAATTTCATCAATGAAAATGTAATCTGATGTTTTAAGGGCATTTCTCAGGGCCACAACTCCAATTTTATTGATATCATCTAAATTAACCCTATATTTACCCACAGCTGGACCTTTGGTGTTATATGTGCTTGCTAGTATCCCTTTCCGCCGTGAAGCTATGTCAATGATCTCAAAACCAGTCCGCTTACCCCCTTTTCTTATTTCTGGACAGTACATTCCACCAATAGAATAACCCAGATCCTCAATTTTCTTTTTAATTTTATTTAAGAGAGTTGTTTTACCAACACCAGGCGGACCAGTTATTAAAATGTTCATAACACAACAATCCACTGTTTATGGTTTTGTATTATTCTATTCTATCCTATTCTACCCTATTCTATTTTATTATTTCCTATTCTACGATTCCCACACTATAATCTCCTATTCTCTGATTTCACCCTGTAATTTCATTTTAAAAAAATAAAGCATATTATGAGACAATTTCTTCTAAAAATAGGAAAAGGAATAAAAATGTTATATGATCTTCTGGATTTTGGCTGAGAAGAAAATGAATCCCATTACCAGACCCATAAGCAAAGCCAATATCAAAAATAGAATAACAGTTCTCCATATGGAACTCTTTTTTTCCTCAGTTCCATAATATGCATCCAGATCATATCCTCTTCTCACTGGCTTACCCTTCTTATGGTAATTTTCCTGATTATAATTCCGTTTATAACCTTTACTTTTATTATATCCCTTATCATAACCCCTATCCCCATCATATTTATTATAACTCTTCTTTTTATCATATCTTTTATCGTAACCTTTATTGTGACCCCTTTCTGGATCATGACCACCACTATACCTTTTATCATCATCATAATCTTGATGGTGAGATCCACCATCTTTATACTGATTATAACTATTTTTTTTACCATAGTCACGATCATAATCTGTATTTTGATTATTTATCTTATTATCATCCTTAGTTCGAGTATAATCTTCATAGGGATCTTTATTATAATCATCCCAATTTTGATAAGGTTCATTTTGATTTGTATCATGGGAAATGTTTTCTTCTTCCAAGTAGTATGGTTCTGCTGAACTTTCATCGTTTTGCAGGTATTCTCCTCTCAGGTACTTATTCTTTAGAGGTTTATTCCCAGAATTATATACTTCCTTACCACAGTTAGGACAGTAACTCTTCCCCTTCCCTATTCGAGCACCACAATTTTCACATATCATTCTGAACCTCGTTTAAATATTCCAATATGTTGAAGTGTTGAATTGCGATTTTCAATTGGGTTCTATTGTGCAAATATAAACTATTATATTCAATTTCATAGGATTTGTGATTATTATTTTAACTAAACATACATAAATCCTTTTCCAGTGGAAATAAAAAGAAAAGAATAGGAAAAATTGTTCTATTAAAGAATTTAAGATAATGTATATCTTGAAGATGTGTATCTAGTTATTCTTTTTAAAAAACTTCCACGCCACAAACCATTTAATAACATTATCCAACAAATATTATAATTACAAAGGGGGGATCTTAATGGATAATGACAAGAGAAGAGAGATTATTGCCCGGTCACCAATAACCTTTGAGGGGTTGAGAAAACTCAACATAGAAGCCGGTACACTGCACCTTATACAGGGGTTGATCATGATTGCCCTGGGTTTGTGGTTGACCTGGACCCAAAATATCTACACTTTTTATCTTAAATTTAAAATAATATCACTTTCACCTCCTGCTTTTCAGATTGCACCGGATCCAACAGTTGCATTTACAGTTGGTTATTTAGGAGTGATACTTGCTTCATTCTTGTTAATTTCAGCCATTGCACACTTTACAATCGCCTTTGTGAAGACTAAAAATTACAATGAGAACTTGAAAAGGGGGATGAATCCCTACCGGTGGTATGAATACTTTTTCTCCAGTTCTATCATGCTGGTAATAATAGCCACCTTCGTGGGAGTATGGGATCTATGGTCACTGGTAATGATCTTCGTTTTGAATGCCGTTATGATCATGTGCGGATTTTTAATGGAAAAGATCAACTTTTACACCAAAGCAACTGATTGGTCCGCATATTTACTGGGAGCCCTTGCAGGATTCACCCCATGGGTAGTGTTGGCAGCATATTTCATTGCTGCACTAGGATCAACCGAAACTAACCCGCCCACATTTGTCTATGCCATCCTGTTAATCTATTTCATCATGTTCAACACATTCTCCATTAACATGGTCCTGCAGTACAAGGGTGTGGGGAAATGGAGGGACTATCTCTACGGTGAAAGGGTTTATATCATTCTCAGCCTAATTGCCAAAACTGCCCTGGCATGGTTGGCATTTATTGGTATATTCGCACCCTGAAAAGAGTAAAAAGATATTAAAACACGTTGGTGTCGTTCTAAAGAGGGGTTCAATATCAAGAGAAGGTTGAAAATCAAATATTTTTATTCATACTTAAATAATAGGGTGGGCTTTTATGGAAATTCTAAAATCAAAAAAGAAACTAGTTCTGATAATAATTTTAGCCATAATCCTGATTGGTGCGGCTTATTTTGCCTATTACGTTTCGGATTATTATCATGCAGATACCAGAGCCCTAGCTGCACTTAACTCGACCGAATCTTACACTGTTTTAAACACTGCCGATTCAGTGACATTCACCCCCACTGCTAATTTGAGTACCACCGGAATAATCTTTTATCCCGGAGCTAAGGTACAGCCAGAATCATACTCGGTAATAGCATCCCAACTGGCTGCAAATGGTTACACCACCATAATTGTGAAAATGCCCTTTAACCTGGCAATTTTTGGAGTAAACCGTGCCGATGATGTAATAGCAAATCATCCGGAGATAAGTTCATGGGTTATTGGTGGTCATTCCCTGGGTGGTGTTTTTGCATCGGATTATGCTGTAAACCACCAGGATAAAATAAAAGGAGTAATCTATCTGGCCAGTTACCCTTCAACCAACGCTTCAAATGCCACATTTAAGGCACTTTCAATTAGGGGCTCACTGGATAACTTGACCAAAGCCGATGCTATCTCCAGTAATCTCGATAAATTCCCTACAAACACCACCTTCATCACCATTCCTGGTGGCAATCATTTCAACTTTGGAGATTACGGTATTCAATCCGGGGATAACAATAGTACCATTACCCAAGAACAGCAGCAGAATCAAACCGTAAACGCCATACTGGAATTTCTTAAAACCATTTAAATGCGGACCTCAAACCACTTTGAAATTGATTTTTAAATGTTTTTAAAATAGAAAATAAAGGGAAATTAAAGGAACATAATTAGAAAATAAAATAAACTAAACTAGAAAGAATTAAAAAAGGTAAAAAGAAGTAAAAGGACTAAGGACTAATAATGGAACTAGAAAATGAAATTAAGGTATTACCTTCAAATAATGTTCTTCATTAGTTCCAGCGTTAAACTCGATACTAGCTACCAGTTCCATCCAATCTTCAAATATTTTCCAGAGAACATCATCTGAAGCATAAATACAGAAAACTGTTTTCTCCTCATCTTCCATAACCACCCTTTCTACATCAGGGTAATCACCTTTAATATCATTGAATATTTCATCAGCTGAAACCGGTTTATTTTCTTCCGTTTTTTCCATTAAAATCCCCTAACCTAATTTAACCCATGTTGATAACTTAGATGCTAAAGCTGCCTAACTAAACTTCCTAGCTAACTTCCTAGCTAAACTTCTATCATTTACTGCCCACAACACGCAAACTGGACACGTTTATAGGAGGTACGATAAAAGGTCCTAGTTGACGGGTTTTTTCGGAAGCTGCCTTTGAGTCTTTCAGTATGGAGAATATATTTCCGGATAGCATTGCATTCTTAACTGGATAGGCTATTTCTCCTTTCTCAATTTTGAAAGCGTTCATACCTTCTACAGAGAAATCTCCAGATATGGGGTTGGCAGTGTGCGCCCCCAGAACATCGTTTACTAAAAGACCCTCTTTGATTTCTGAAAGTTCTTCAAAATCTTTATAATCCAGGATGAGGTTTGATAAACTCACCGCAGGCATGTCATTGAATGAAGCACGCATTCCATTACCAGTACTTACCACATTTCCCTTATTGGCTGTTTGAATGTCATATAAAAAGTTCTTGAGAACTCCATTCTCAATTATGGTTGTTTTCTGACTGGGTGTTCCCTCACCATCACCATGAGAAGAGTAAAGGCCCCCTTTGATTGTGCCATCATCGTAGATGCTTAGGGAAGGTGATAAAACCTCAGTATCTATTTTATCTGCGTAGATTGACCTGCCTCTTTGAACGTTATCCCCATTGATGGCTTGGGAAAAAGTGGAAAGTAAACTTGCGGTGGCATGATGATCCATTAAAACAGGCATATCCCCGGTTTTAATGGTTTTACCACCCCTTGAATTTAAGGCAATTTCACAGGCTTTATTGGCAATCTTTTCTGGATCTATGTCCAGTTTTCTGGATGAATCAGATTCACTGGCTGTGGAAACACCTTCACCATCAGGAATATTCACTGCTATGAAACCAGAGAAGTAGGTTGAGATATCTTCACAACTTACACCTTCCGAGTTGATGATCAGTGTTTTTGAACAGTCTGCTGAAACCCCACCAGAGGTTGGCTGACACTTATTCTCCAGAACCGTGCCAATCATGGATTTTCCTAATTCAATGGTGTCTTCCAGTTCCAGACTGTTGATTCTTTTATCAAAAACGCCATTAATTGTAGGGTAATCTGATTTAGATGCAAATGCAAAGTTTTCATCAACCAGGTTGGCCTGGGCATTGGAAATTGCCCTGGCCACTGTTTCGGTTATTTTTTCAGTCTGAGTGGTGTATGCAAAACCCATTTTACCATCACAGATAATCCGGATACCCATACCCCGAGAGTATGATTCCTTGGCAAAGTCCACCTGGTCATTCTGAATGGTGGCATCCACACTCTCGGTAATATCAACATATATTTCTGCCTGATCAGCACCCTTAATGGCATAATCCAATGCTTGGTTAGCTAAATCGTTTATCATAATACAAACCTCTCTAACGCTTCTTTAACTCCGTCCCCGTATGGTTTTTGAGTCACATAATCTGCACTTGCTTTAAGTTCAGGGGCTGCATTTGCTACTGCAACCTTTAACCCGGCAACTTTTAAAAATTCCAGGTCATTTTCACTGTCTCCCACTGCCAGTATCTCTTCTGGAAGGATACCCATATCTTCAGCCACGTGAACCAGGGAAGTGCCCTTGTCCACTGCAGGATCGGTGATGTGCAGTGCAAACTTGGTATCGTATATTTTCACATCAAAATCTTTCAGTGTATCTTTAATCAAATTCACTGGAAGGGTTCTGTAAAATGCAATTTCTGAAATCCTCTGATCTGAAAAATCCACTTTTTCGATTGTGTGTTTGGTTTTTAAAAATTCATAAGCATCTTTACACTTTTGAATATCTCCCAACACCATTCTACCCCTGGATGATTCTATAACTCCGCCATTTTCAGCCACCAGACCACCTGATGTCCCTATAAATATGGAAAGAGTCTTGGTAACAGGGAGAATGTTACCGGTAACTATGATAACTGGTATGCCACGCTCTTCTGCTGCACGGATTGATTCCATAGCACTGCAGCATAATCTTCTTTCACCATCGGTTATGGTTCCATCAACATCGACTGCTACTGCTTTGATCAAGTTACTTCACCAGATTTTCCAGATTGTCCTTTGATTTTCAGATTGTCATTTAATTGTTATAAAATGCCCATTCTAGTTTTAAAATGAACCGTATCTATGAGCTATATTGCAAGTTCCTTCTTTACTAACCATACATGCACCAATAGGATTAGTAGGGTTACATTCCTTGCGGAAGAGTTTGCAGTCTTCAGGTCGGGCCATTCCTCGGAGTATGGCTCCGCAGATACAACCACTGACCACTTCAGGGATAGTACCTACTTCAATGTCGAACTTCTCCCTGGCATTTGAATCACTGAATTCATCTTTAATTTCCATAACTGAGTCAGGTATAGGTGGGAAACCCCTCCATTCCTTGGTGGTTATGTAAAAAACATCTTCAAGGAGTTTTTGAGCTTTTAAATTTCCTTCTTCCCGGACTGCTCGTTTATATTCATTCTGAACCAGTGCTTTACCTTCATGAAGCTGTTTTAATATTAAGTAAACTGCTATTAAAACATCCATCGGGTTGAAACCCGTTACGACCTGAGGTATTCCATATTTCTCTGAAAAAATATCATAGGGGCGGTTTCCGATTATGGTTGAAACATGTCCTGGCTCTATAAGGGCATTGAGATTCACTTCACCAGATTCTATTAAAAATTTGAGTGCTGGAGGTATCATTCGGTGACAGGATAGAACTGAAAAGTTTTCAGGTGGACCTGCAACTATTTCCGCGGCGGTGGTTGGGGCTGTGGTTTCAAATCCTGCAGCCATAAAAACCACTTCATTATCAATTTTTTGAGCTAATTCAACTGCGTTATTTACCCCATATACTATCCTTACATCTGCTCCTTCTGCTTTTGCATCGGCCAGGGATCCTGATCCACCCGGGACCCTTAACATGTCACCGAAGGTTGCTATGGTTACTCCCTGTTTAGCCAGTTGGAGACATTCTTCTACTTCACGTGCTGGTACGCAGCAAACTGGACATCCTGGCCCGGCTACCACTTCCACCTCTGGAGGTAACAGGGTTCTTATACCGTGCTGCATTATGGTATGTTCGTGTGATCCACAGACATGCATTATCTTTACTGGTTGGGCAATGTTTTCAATGCGTTTTACAATTTCCTTGGAGAGATCTTTCATTGAGCTCATGATTGACACCTAAATACTCTGATACTGACCTTTTACGAGTTTGTGTATCCATCCATTAAATTTGGTTAATAATTTTTATGTTAATGAATTTTTTTATAAGATATCTTAATGGATAAAATATCTTAACGACTATTTTTTATCATTCAATGTTTTCCCAGTTATGCTGTTTTAAAATATAGTCGGTTGGAATATAATCTAATTTGAAATATAGTCCAATATTGTTATATGGTTATGGGAAGTATTACATTAAAATTTTAGTATGTGATCAAGAGTTACAATTATAAAGTGGGAATACTACACATCCAGCAATGACATCCCATTCTTATCGGGTTTAATGGTTTATTTTCTAAAATTAAAGATTTAAAAGAACTATCATTCCAATAAAAATCAATATCTGACCTTAAATAGTCTCTTACTCCATTGAAATAAATATTCAAAAGGTATGGGGAGTACTAGAGTTATAGTTATATATGTAAAGTATCAACTTATTCTTAGGCATACAATAAATGATGCCCTTTTAGAAAATTAGGTAATGGTTGATAAAATGAATGCTGCTGTGGTTGGACTGGGTGTAGAAGGTGTTAATGCCGTTGAATCTCTCCTTAATCACGATTATGAAGTTTATGCTTCAGATATTAATCACGATATTGAATTAAACTCCGATAAATGTCTGGACGTAGATCTGGGATTTCATGATTTTTCAAAAATAGAAAGAGCAGACACAGTTGTTTTAAGCCCAGGATTATGGAATAACCCTATTTTTCAAAAATTAAAGTCTAATAAAAAACTTTTATCAGATATTATTACTTCTCATCGCTCATTATTCACCATTGGAGTCACTGGCACCAATGGTAAAACAACCACCACCATGATGATTGCCAGTATACTACAAAAGGCGGGTATGAAAGTTCTCATTGGTGGAAATGCTGGGGGAGGTTTTAAGGGTTATACTGAAGTTATTTTAGAAGCTGCATCAGGTAATTATGATATTCTTCTGGTAGAAGTCTGCGATATGACTCTGGACTTTTGCAATTATAATTTTGACTTTGACTTGATTGTAGTGACAAATGTTGGTAGAGATCATCTTGAATTTCACAGGTCAGTTGAAAACTACCTCCAAACATTAGGAAATTTTGTAAAGGACAAAAAGGTTGTTTTAAATGAGACAACTGAAAATTTAGGGCATTTTAATGATAAAGCATCTGAAACTCATTTTTTCACCAAAATTCCATATGAATTAAATTTGTTTGGTGATTTCAATCGAGAAAATGCAGGAGCAGCATCAAAAGCTGCCGAAATAGTGGGAATTCCTGATGAAACCATTACAACTGCTCTTAAGGAGTTCAGTGTTTTGCCAGGAAGAGCTACCATTATCGATCTCCCCCATTCCAAGATAGTGGTGGGTAAAACTGATAACGCCGATGCTGCAGCAGCTGTACTTAATGAAGCAGACTTTCCAGTTATAATCCTTGGAACACCACGTAAAGGTGAACTATGTCGTTTAGAAATTTTCAGGGAAGCTTCAAAGACCAATTCAAAGATCATTGCTATTTTCCCAGGACTGGATGACACCAGAAACGATGTTCGTAAGGTGCTGATGGAAGAAAAATACCCGGGAATAATCCATAATTTAAGTAATGTGGATGACGTGGTTCAATTCGCGCTTAAATGCTCCCAAAAATATAATAACGTATTCATCGGCGGTAATGGGCAACGTAAGATTATAGAAATAACTGAAAGTCTGAAAGAAGCCATTTCAGCAAAATAGAATTAAATTATATTGTAATAATGATAATTAATATCACAATGATGATGCCTATTACTGGAGGATTAAAAAAATGCGTAGATCTTTATTGAATCCTATACTGGCCTTTGGTGCTTTGATAATATTGATAATTGGTATTTCTTATGTTGGTAACACCATTGAAGGTTATGTTCCTCCACAAAAGCCTCAAGAAATCACTTCATTAGCCATTGGAGACACAGTTACCACTGGTATGGATGTAGTAGATGATTCTAAAATCAGGAAAATGGCCTTTTTATACCATCCTAATTATTTATATGAACTGTTCCAGACCGGGAACTATTTACAGGCAATTACTGGACTCTTAACTGGATCAATAGAAACACCTGTTTCTGAATTTATTGGTGCCAACATATCACCCCAGGGAGTAGCCCAAGGATTTGAAGGTCCAGGTTTTTTAAGTGTTCAGGGCCAGCAACTGGTGGTTACTGCGCCACAAGCATTTGTATGGGGTTATAAAACCACTTATACCGTGGGAGTCAAGACTGCAAATGGTTTAGCGATCAGAACAGGTGGAAAAAACGGCAAAGTAGTGAAAATAATCTCAGAATCAGATATAAACAATAATACCATTCCCCACGATTATGTTAGTGTTAGCACCACCAAGAAATGGTACAGCAACGCAGATACAGGGGATTATATTACCCTGGATTATTCCCTGACTGGGTTCAACGATGGTCGTAACCAGGTCACACCAGATGATATAAAGAAATTCTTTGGACAGGGTGTAGTGGATTACATGGAAAATTATCCCTCTGGTTCCCCAATAATGGCGTATACTGGTTCTCAAAGTGAAACCACAGTTGCCAGTTACTCCGAATCTTTAGGATCTTACCCAGAGTATGGTGATGCTGCCCGTTCTTACAATGCCCAGGAATTCGCAACAGGATGGAATGGTACTATAATACCTCCAAAAACTTCATCCTGTGGAAAACTCAATATAGGTTACCAGCCAATCGCTGATCCTAACGCCACTGCCACTGGAGGATATGCAACCCATGGGGTTTGCCCTGCAGCCAGATCACTGCGTGGTGCAGTTACATCACTAGGCCTAGGATTACCCAGTGGTATGGCATGGGGTGAACTGGCAGTTCCATATGGTGTCAGCCCCACAGAAGGAATTAAAATCTACAACAGCCAGAATTATCCTATAAAGATTTTAATGTGGACAGAAGGAAGTGATTCCAGCACTGTTATTTACACCAGAATAGTTAAACTTGGTTAAAGTTAAACCCAATTAAGTTAAACTCAGTTGGGTATGGTTAATATAACCTTAGTTTATTCCTTTTTTAACCTTTATTTTCCATTGAGTAGGAGACTTTCCATGAAAGGAGTATCATGCATTATTACTGCAGCCGGTAAAAACAGACGAATGAGGGAGGACCTCCAGAGTAGAGGAATGAAGATAAAGCATAAATTACTTCTTGAGATCAATGACGAACCTTTAATAAATTTCACAGTTAAAAAGGCCTTACAAACAGGTACAGATGAATGTATCGTTGTTTTAGGTCATTTCATGGGTGAATTGTATCCTACATTGGATGAAATACACGACTCACGACTGCGTATCATTGAAAACTTGGACGTGAATGTGGAATTATCCCAGACCGTCCTAAATGGAGTGGTTAACTCCAAATATGATTATTGTTTGTGTCTGGCAGGGGACCAGCCCACAGTAACCCAAAAAACTATGGAAAATCTTATCAATCAACTTTTTAACAGCTCAAACCCCGAAAATACCGTTTCAATCCTGGCTCGTGGTAAAACCGGATACTTGGATAGTGCTAAGGGTTTGGGAATGCCCTTTGCCTGCCACTCATCACTATTAAAACGTTATCTTCATGGTGAAGATGATAACCTGAATCCTATCCTACGGAGAATGGTAGCAGATGGAGTGGCATTATATGCTGTGCCTGAAGAAAATGAACTGGAACTGGTCAATATAAATAGATATGACGATTATCTTTTAGTTCGAGATAAAATTAATGAGTAGTTAAATCCAAAGTTTAAAGTCCAATCTAGCACTTTACAACCCCATCAAGAATAAATTTTATTGAATGATTAATTCTATTGAATACATATTAGGAATAATATTATTGAATGAGTATTTTTACTTGAATGAGTATTTTACGAACCCAGTGTTTTCATTAAATAATTTATTTTAAATAAAAACCTTTAAAAAAACTAGGAATAATAGGGAAAATGTTTTAAGCTCCAGTTGTGGAGTCTTTCAATTCACATACGGAGTCTTTTCATGTTATTAAATCTTTCCCTATTAAAAAATATTCAAGTATAAAAATATTCTATATTTAGTTAAATTTTTTCCAGAGCATTAACCACACAGCCAATGTTCTCTCCAGTAAGCCCAATTACAACCTCGTCCTCTTTTATATCGGAATACTGGCGAGACCCACTGCACCCAAGGGTGATGTTTGGTCTGCGTCGTAGGAATGGACCCGCAACAGAGTCAGCACATATAGATTGTATGCCTGCAAAGTCCGCTTCTACTCTGCCCCCCATGGTGTATACAAGAGCTTGCGAGAGTTTCATGGCCTGAGCAGGGTTTCCTATAACTACAATAACATCAGGATCGAAGTTAGCTTTCTCCAATGGGGCATAAGCTAGGGCATACATTATGGGGTCAATCTTGGGTATGTCTTCCATAGTTTTTCTGGCAGCACCAACACTGGAAAAACGGCCCAATCCATAGTAAAATTCACCGGTCTTTATTTTTTCAGGAGCATCCATAAGTCCCAGTGCTGCTGCTCCACCTTTACATTGCTGCTCATTAGATGTTGCATAAAAAATATCCCCACTACTGGCTTTGAAAACAAATTCACAGTGCCTCATAGTTTCATCAGATTTAGGTATACCTTCAGGAATGTCTTTCTCATCTAAAATGAACTTAATGGCAACTGGGGATCTTTTAAGACCCAGATTTTCAATTAATTTCTTTGATATTAAATCATATTCCCCTGATTCGCAACCACAAATATCCTGTTCACTCATAATAGTTCACCTCAAACATAGATTTGAAGGTGCCAACTAAAAATTTTTTCTATATAAAATTATAACAAGAATTAATTTGCCTATAAAACCAGCCTGATAAAATTAAAGAATGAATAAAAAATTGAAAACAAAAAAAATAAGAATAAATATTGAAATGTGGGGAAATAAAATTAAAACTAGGAATAATGAAAGTTTAAATAGTTTTTATTCCTTCCACTATCTCAGAAATCTTTTCTTTAATATTGGAAGTATTCTCAACCACTGTCCCGGTTACTATGATATCTGCACCAGCTTGGGCTGCTTTTTTAGCATCTTCACCAGTTCGAATACCTCCACCAACAAGTACCATATGGTTGGTGAACATTTTAACCTTCTGAATCATTTCATCAGGAATTATCTGTTCCGCCCCGGAACCTGCTTCCAGATAGAATAATCTCATTCCCAAAAACTCTGCTGCCATGGCATAAGCTGTGGCAATATCTGGTTTGTTACGGGGGATTAATTTAGCATCTCCCACCCATCCTGCAGTTCCACCCGGTTGGACTATTACGTATCCCATGGGAATGGTTTCAATTCCAATCTTTTTAATTTTTGGAGAGCCCAGTGCCTGTGCACCAATAATCCAGTAGGGATTGGTTGAATTGAGTAAGCTCATGAAAAATATAGCATCAGCATAACTGCTCACACCGGTGGTGTTACCAGGAAACAGGATAATGGGCACTTCCAGGTTTTCCTGGAGTATTTTTGCAGTTGCGTCCAGATCCTGAGAGTCAGTGGTGGATCCACCCAGCATAATACCATCAGTGCCACCAGCGACCGCTTCTGTAGCAATTTCCAGGGCCTTTTCAGGGTCCTGTTCCTCTGGATCAAGAAGGGTTAGATGAACCTTCCCCTTCTTCAGGGATTCTTTTAAATATTCTTCAACTTTCATCAAGATCACACCTTAAATTAGTAGTATTAAATGTGTAAAAAACCATGAATATCTCAATCATTTGGAAATGTATTTAAACACAGTTATTGATTACGTGCGGCTAAACACCCAATGAATGAATAAAATAAATAAAAAAATTGATTTTTACCCCAATTCCGAGAGAAATATCATCTCCGCAGAATAAGGGAAGAGGAGTATTATCCTCTTGGTTCTTTGGCTTTGAATCTCAAGCCCTTGTATCCACACTTACGACAGGTCTTGGCGGTTGGTGGGTTTCGAGCGTTACATTTGAGACAAATCTTGATCTTGAATATTCTGTTTTCTGCTTCTTCGAATCTAGCCATTATTTAGCCTCCTATGAATTCATTCTGAATATCTACAACTTCCCTGCTACTACGAGCCTGGGAATAAGCCTCTAAGAGCTCATGATTAAGCTCCAGAAAATGAGGTCCCCACTTGAAGTGAGACATAATCTGAATAGCATTATCTTTAAGCCCCACTATATATAAGGTTGCTGCCACAGCCTCAGCAGTGGACAGTATACATGGTTTACCATAGTTGGTGGGATTGGCCGCCACCAAGAAAGGAAGGGAACGGTGGGTCGAAGTGCCCCTGAACATGGCAGATGATTTGTCAATCCGCTTCCATGAGCAATCAAGCCCGACAATACCTTTTTTAACAACTAACTCATGGTCTTCTGGTGACACTGACTTTGTTGAAAAGGGATCTAATACTAAAGCCCCTCGTGGTATCTGGTTAAGACGGCTGACCATCTGGATCTGATTCAACTTGGCCAGTTTACGAGTGGTGCATTTTTTTGGATCGCACTGCTCTGCATGGTATATAACAACTTTATGAGGCATAGAATCAAAATTTAAAGATTTTAATTGTTTTTCAATTGAACTTTTATTTCAGGGTTACTATAATATTTCAGTCAACAACCAACTTACAGTTAACAACACAATAATAACCTTAAATTATCTATTTGAATTTATGGTATTTAGTCTTTTTAGAAAATTCAAAAAAATAAATTCATTATCTCCATTACAAATTCATTAATAAAAAATAATTACATAAATTAAATTTTATCATGGGAAATATTTTATCTTTAAGATCAATCTTTAAATTACTTCCAAAGTTACTCCATATAATGTTCTCTACCCGAAATTGCTATGTTAATTTACCCAAAGTTAGTCCCAAATATTATCATTAGGATATATTAGATGTTTCCCCGTTCATTGTCCAGTATTCGTGCCATAACCATGCCTGGATTTTTCAGCTCTTCTAAATCATAGTAACGTCCCCCTGCAGCCAGGGCCAGTTCCATATTCACTTCATGACCATGACGAACTGATTGTTCAAAGTTGATTACCAGTGTGTGTATTTCCTTTTCTTTTATTTCTTCGGCAATTTTGAGGGCATCTTTCAAGGGCCCCTCATCCAGACCAATATTGGGCATACCATCAGAAAGTATAATGAGTATTGGTACAAATTCTGATTTTGATTTCTCCTTTTTAAGAATTTCGAAACCTTTCTTCATCCCAGCAGCTAGTGGTGTTGTTCCTCCCACTTGGATGTTGTCCACCTGTTCACGGAAAGATATAGCCCTGCGGGTGGTTGGAATTATTATCTCTGCTTCCTGTCCCTTAAATCCAATGACACTTATCCTGTCTTGATGGCGGTGTGCATCCTCAATAACAGTGTTTAAAATTCCCTTCAATCGGTTTGCTTTGCGATCAGAGAACATGGACCCGCTGATATCCACCACCATAACAATGGATGCTTTAGCACCATGTTTACGGATTTTATGACGTAAATCTTCACTTTTAACATTAATTTTACCATGAGAACCCAGAGCTGCTGCCCTTAAAGTTGCATCAATGGCAATATCCCCCGAAGAATCCGTGGGAAGTTTACTTTTAATATAACGACCTTTTTGAGTTTTTGAATCAATTCGTTTACCGTAAAGACGTTTTTTCTTTTTCCCCTTAATTTTAAGGAGTTTTTTCACGTCAACCTCTTCTTCCTGGGATTCAGCAGCTTGTTCATCCTTTTTGAGGGTTTTGAGTTTCATTCCCCTCTTTTTCTGTTCACTTTCTATTTGCTCTGGTGCTTTTTTTTATCATCCCCTTTATTCTCATCGGAAATTTCATTTACAGCATTTTTTATTTGTTTTTTAATTTTATCCTCATCCAATGATTTTTTATGGAACCTTTCCCCTAAAACCAGGGCTGTTGCCTCTTCCACATCAATATATTCAACTTCTTGATGTTTATAGTATGCAGCCAGGGTTTTTGATGTCTTTAAAATAGCAATATCCGCACGATGACCATCTACACCCATATCTACACAGAGTTGAGCTATTACTTTCATCATGTCCTGTGAAACCTCAACTTCCTTGAGGAGTTTCCTGGCTTCAATAATATTTTCTAGAATCTGGTCCTGATATTTCTGGAATTCTTCCCGGAAGGTGTTTGGATCTTTTTCAAAGGCTTCTCTCCTTTGCATGATCTTAACTCGGTCATCTATATCCAGGATGCTTTGAACCGAAATTTGCAAGCCTATCCTATCAGATAACTGCGGTCTAAGCTCTCCTTCAGCAGGGTTCATAGTTCCCACCAGTATGAAGTTGGAAGGATGAACCATTGAAATACCCTCACGTTCCACCGTGTTTATTCCATAAGCAGCAGCATCTAATAACACATCTACCAGGTTGTCATCCAAGAGGTTTATTTCATCAACATACAAAATGTTACGGTTTGCATCGGCAAGTATACCTGGTTCTAATGCTTTCATTCCCTCTTTAAGTGCCTTTTCAATATTAATTGACCCCACTACCCGGTCTTCGGTGGCTCCTAATGGCAGTTCCACCACCCTCATTTTCTTTTCCTCCACCTGGATCTCTCCTGATTCATCTTTCTTACAAGAATCACAGAAAGAAGTTGGATCATCAGGATCACAGTTGAAAGGACACCCTTTAACAACTTTTAATGGAGGTAAAAGATCTGCCAGAGCCCTTACTGCCGTGGTTTTTCCAGTTCCTTTATCGCCCTTAATAAGCACTCCACCAATCGATGGATTGATTGCATTCAATACCAGGGCTTTTTTAACTTTTTCTTGGCCAACAATAGCTGAAAATGGGAAAATCAGGTTTTTCAATAGTCTCACCATCGCAATAGAAACATGAATTCCATTAATTAAATTTATGGATTTTTAAAGTGTTTTAAGTGTTATTACTATTATTTTTTATAGAATAAATAGTGTACCATACCAGTTCCATCAAATTCTATTCTGATTATGGTTGTCATTGATTTTTCTATATTTTGAGTAATTATTCAATTAAAATCACAAATATCAAATTATAAGGATAAATAATTGATTTATAAACACAATATCCTATTTGAGTAAGTTATCCGGGAAAATTTAATTCCAAAAAACTAAATATTATTGATAACATAGAATGAATGGTGATAATAATGTGCACTGTAGGCGGCCCTATGGCTGATATTAAAATGAAGAAACTTAAAACCAAAAAATATCGTTGTTTGGACTGTGATAATGAATTTAAAGGGATTGGAAGAAGAGTTGTTTGCCCTTCATGTCAGTCAGACAATGTAGAAGAAGTATAATCATCATAATAGCTCGAACTCCCATGGTAGAAAAAATTCGCCTCCAAAATAATGAAATTATTTTTTTAAAAGGAAGCTCAGGGACAGTTGGAGTGGCCAAGTTTGGAAAAACAGGACATATATTTATTGGAACTCCTGATAAAGAAGAAATTGTCATGTTTTTAGAACCTGATGATATTATTGCAGTTTCTAGCCTAAAATCAGAGCCACAAAGCGAAGAGGGGATTAGATCACTAATTTTTTTATTGAGGGAAATGGGAGCTCCTTTAGTGGTTTTGCCATCTGATCATCCCACTTCACAGAGATTATCCATGGTAGCCAGTTGTGGGGAAAAGGTTCGCCTGGATTGTGAGATCACCCCTGGAACCCACCCTGAACAAGATATACTATGCGCATGTGATGATCTTTCAGGAGTAGAAATTAAAGGAGTTAATGGAGGATTAGAGGTTACTGGCCCCCTAAAAGAATTTAAAGTAGAAAAATTCTACAGTAGAAAATTTCAAGGGGATTCACCAATACCGACTTATCCTGAAGACTAACTTAATACAATAACATATGAACAATAAAGTGTTAGTTAATAACCAGTTTAATATAACATAATAAATAGAAGGTATGGCACTTGACATCCCTATTTAATTTCCATATTTTCAAAGGATAATTGAGATATTTCATTCTTTGATAAGGATACATTCCTAAAATGGTTCCCAAATAAGGATACTCGTCTCAAATGATTCTTAAATAAAAATAATATACATAATTAGCGAATTGAAATAATAAATTTCAAAACTTTTAACAAGAGATAAATTTTTAACAAAGAGATAATATTTTAGATGATTAACATGACTATTGCTGAATTTTACCAGATATTTGGCCAGGTTGTTTTCGTGGCTGGAATTCTTCTCCTGATTTTATTATCAGTCACCCTTATACTGGGCCGAATGCTAATTGAAAAAGACCGCCTGGTCTTTCCTAAACTATTACTATTCACCATTGACGTTTTCTACGGACTATTTAAAAAGTTCTCAGAAAACCTGGGGGTAGATGCCAAGATCGTGGATCAAATTGGTGTTGAAGTCCGTAACAAGGTTAATGAAAAAATATTCAGGAAAACAAAACCCCAAGACAAGATACTGGTTCTTCCACACTGCTTGAGACATAAAGATTGCGAAGCCACCCTTGAGTCATCAGGATTGGTGTGTAAAAGTTGTAATCTCTGCGTAATTGGTGTCTTAAAGGATAAAGGGGAAGAAATGGGTTATGAAGTTTTCATAATACCTGGTTCCACTTTCCTCAAAAAGATCATTGAGCAAAATCGTTTCAAAGCAGTTTTAGGGGTTGCCTGTTATCAGGATCTTAACCTGAGTATGATGAAGCTCTCCAAATTTTCATGCCAGGGTGTTCCCCTATTAAAAGACGGCTGTGTGAACACCAAAGTTGATGCCCGAGTGGTTCTGGAAAAAATGGGAGTTGAACTGGGTAATTCTCCAAAAAAATCAGGAAGTTCCTGCAGTAATGACCCTGAACACCGTGGATCCCTATAATCCTCAAACTAACCTCGTTTTAAGTGGATTGCTATAAATTCTCAACTAAACTTTTTTTTACTGGATTGCTTAATCTTTAAAGTAAACTTTTTTTTAATTTTAAAATCTGTCTTTGATATCCGATTTTAAATTAGATATTTACAACACAAAATTATCTCTACAAAAACAGATTTTTTCATGTTCAGGGTGCAAAAACATTCCATAACCCATGGAAAATAATTGAAGCATACGTTTTACCAGTTTTAAGGCGCAGATATCCAACTATTAATCCTAAAACAAGACCTATTCCCATTTTTGAGATCATGATCATGGCCAGATTACCCTTAGCCAGAGGATGGAGAATTAAGACATCCACATATCCCAGGTGCCACACCATAAATAGTAAAGTCACGGTGATAAGTGTTAAACCATTGGATTGACCATTCCTCCTGATTCAAAGATCTTACCCCAGATATAACCCCTGAATAAGAGTTCTTCAAATACAGGAGTTATGATGCCAAATATTAGGCCTATAATCAGGACGTGGATCTCCCATTCAAATGTATAGGGACTCACTGCCATGATTACCAGCAACGTTAACCCCAGACTATAAAATATCCTGGTTTTCAGGTGAATATCATCCCAATTAAGCCCTAAATTCTTTAAAGACGGTTTAAAGTATAGGAGAAGAATTATTCCCATGATTATATAAGCCGAACCATTTAATAACTGGAACAGGACTATGTTAGTCCCGGGTTGGACAACAGTCCAGAGGCCACAAAATATAACTGCTCTTAAAGCTTGTATAATGACCAATACCAGAATAATTCTTAGTACAAGTTTTAAAAAATTGTTTCTGTCTGAAATTGAATGGAAAAGTTTCATTTGAGTCCCTATTTTAATTATAATCCTTTAAAAATATTATTTATGAATATTTTTAATGTTTAAACGTTATTCTGCAATTTATTCATCGCTGTAGGTGAAAATATCCTCAATCTCCACTTTAAAGAACTTAGCTATTTTAAAAGCTAAAATCAGGGAAGGATCATATTTCTCCTTTTCGATTGCAATTATGGTCTGTCGAGTTACGCCCAATCCCTTGGCAAGTTCTTCCTGGGTTAAATCCTGCGTAGCCCGATATACCTTGAGATTATTTTTCATATAAATCAGGACCCATATTTTTTATTATAATACCCATAAAAGATGTAATATAACATTAACAGGGCAACTGCTGCATAGGAAAGGGTAAATCCTGCCTGGGTAAAATCAGGATACTCATTTCTCAGCATAATAAGGAACATTCCAATAAAAGCTATGGAAATAGAAAAAAGTACTATTGCAATCCTAGATGCCTTTTCACTCACTTTAGCTATTCTTTCATCTTCAAGGATTTCATCTGTATTCTTTTTGTAAATGTAGGATATCATAGTACCAATTACAATTGCCAGGATGGCAAGAATGAGGTTTTCAGTGATAACCGATAATCCCACTACAGTTGCAACGAATATAGCAACAATTATTCTTAGAATCTGATAATTTTTCATAAGATCACCTTTTATAAGTTTTTACTCCGTTAAAATTTCCGATTGTAATATGCGCGAGATGTGAAGTACAGGATAAAACAGAATACTGCAGCTATAATCAGTGTATACCCTGCCTGCAATAATTGAGGGTAACTGTCCCTCAGGGCTATGAGAATGATACCCGCATAAATTATAACTGCTACAAAGATTCCGAAGGTCATTGTAGCTGCTTTCTCATTGATTAATTGAGTTCTCTCATCTTCCACAACAACACTGCTATTTTTCTGGAAAATTTCCTGAAGATTATCTCTGTGGATGTACAATACAGTGCATAATGCAATTAAAAGGATTATTGCCAGCAGAACAATGTAAATATTCCCCAGTATCAGACCAGCAACCCATAGGCCAGTTACAAATACTGAAAGTATTTTTAAAAATAAACCTGATTCGAATATGGACAGTATTTTTAATACTATTCCTGATTTTTTATCCAAATTATCGCCTTCTTTCAAATTATCACCTTCTACTATCTTCATCTATTTTTTTATCCATCAATACTATCATCTTTTTTAAATAATCTCCATAGAGCCACGTTTGAAGCAAAAACTGTGGTAAGTAGCTGTAAAAACGGAGATATAAATATCATCAGAATCATCCATCCAATGAAGCTTATTTTAGGGTCATAAAGGATCATTGGAATTCCAGTATTTGCAAAATCTGCACCAGGATCAAGGAGTATTGTGCTTAGGGGCACCCAAATACACAGCATTAAGATAAATGAGAAAATGACAGTATACAGTGAATATTTTAAAATTTCATTTAAGATTGTGCTTACATCTTTTTCATTGAGTGCTGTTTGTTTAGCTATGTACCAACCTACTGGAAATCCCAACAGTATGCAAAAAAAGGGAACACCCATCCCCACTCCAACAAAGAACATGTCGAAAATTATATAAATTACATAAAATTTCTTTTTGCTCATTTTGAGGAGTTTATTCATATTTTTTCCACCAATTCTCAATTTTAATCACATTATTAAAGATTTCCAAGATTCTATGGAAATTTTTTAATGATCACGATCCTTTTAATTACCACAATCCATTTCTTAAATCATAATTCATTCCATGTAAAGTAAACTATACATTATGTTATATAAACTTTACTAAAAGTAATGGATAATTTACACTTAGATCTTCCTAAATTTAGATTAAAGATGAGCAAAAAAGAAATATAACCCCATATAAAATGACATTTCAATGAATGATACATTAAAATTTAGCAGGGACTACAAAAGCGAATAATTGGAATTCACACTCATTTTATGACAAAAATAATCCGTTAAATTTTAGATCCCTCAAATTTTAATCATAAAAATCAGTTGCAAATGCACTAAAATGAGCAACAAAAATAATAAAAACGTTTATGAAAGAAATAGACAAATTTACCGTAGATAAACATAATAAAGTCCACAATTTGAACCTGGAAAAAAAAGTTGTTTTAAAAATAGATGTAGTTAGAACCAATAGATTTTTAGAACCATTATTATCAGATTAAATTAGCTTAATTAGTCGGACTTACTTAACTCATTCAATATCTCATTAGAAAGACGTAAAACTTTTTCTATTAATTTACGATATTTTTCTTCACTTTCTTTTAACTTCTTCTCCATTTGGTGTTTGTACAAAGCCATTTCTATGGCACTCTGAATTTCACGGTCCTCAAATGGTTTCAAGACATAACCAAACGGTTCAGTTACCTTGGCCCTTTCCAAAGTTTTTTCATCAGAATAAGCAGTTAAATAAATGAGGGGGATATCAAAAAGTTCATGTATTTCCTGAGCTGCATCTATTCCATCCATCTCTCCTTTGAGCACAATATCCATCAGAACCATGTCTGGTTTCAGTTCTCCTGCTTTTTGAATGGCTTCCTCACCTGTATCAAAAATTCCCAGAACATCATACCCCATATTCTCCAGTCGATTTTTAACATCCGCGGCAACGATTATCTCATCTTCCACCAGCATAATACTTGTATTAGTCATAAAATCCCCCTCTATTGAAAGTTTAATTATAACATAATTTGTTATCCAGTTTTATAACTTTATATCCCATTATTATTTAATTTTTACCTTAATGATCAGTTTTATTTCCATTAAATTCCAGAAATCAATTAAAATGTTTATCTCATCAGTTTCTTAGACTTATGGAAAATATTACATTCACCAAAATTCAAATACAGTGTTATATTTATCATTAATATAAATTATCAATTTCGATTACTGGACAGTTTATATTTATAATTTAAAAATTTCCCATCAGAAGACCTTAAAAGTTATGACAATTTGATTTAAAATGATAGCAGTTTAATTCAAATTATCTCAAATTAAATTACTCCTTTCACCAGAAGAACAATACTTGATTTTAAAAAAAATAATGGGTTTGGAAGATGAATAAAAATGTTGATGACTTGCTTAAACTTATAAAACGGCAGTTAGACACGGGAAAAGGTGATCTAGTGAAAGTTCGCCGGGATCTTGATGAATTTTATCTTTCTTTTAGTTCCAGAGGTCCAATGAAAATAACTTCAGAACCCGACGCACCAGTACCCTCTTACTGGATAGTAACTCCCCAAAGCAGTTACCAGAAGGTAATTTTATTCTTTCATGGGGGTGGTTTCAACCGGGGATCCACCTATGGACACCAGGATCTCTGTCAGAGGTTATCCAGAAACACTGGTTTCTCAGTGTTCAGTGTTGACTACAGTTTAGCTCCTGAAAATCCATTCCCTGCCGCAATTGAAGATTGCATCCAATCATATCTCTGGTTGCGTGATGAAGGTTTTAAATCCAGTGATTTGGTGATTGCAGGGATATCTGCTGGGGGAAATCTAACTTTATCCACCCTGCTTGCCCTGAAAAAGATAGGGGAAAAAATGCCCCTGTGTGGAATTTGCATGTCACCAGTTGTTGATTTTACATTTCCAGTAACATATACTCATTTAAAGGATGTTAACGATTGGATAAACTACGAGCAACTTGATAAAATTCGGAACTCCTACTTAAATGGACAAAACCCAACTAATCCCCTGGTTTCACCAATATATGGTGATTTAAATGGACTTCCACCACTGATGATGCAAGTAGGTAGTCGTGAACTTCTTCTTTGTGATATCAATCGTTTCCGAGATTTAGCAGTTGAAAAAGAGGTTAAAGTGAATCTAGAAGTCTGGCAGAACATGTTTCACTCCTGGCAATTGTTTTATTCTCATTTACCTGAAAGTGAAGGGCCTTTAAGGAGTATTGGTGAGTTTTTAAAGGATTTAAAAGTTGAATAAAGATTTAATAGGTAACTGAGGAGTTAAAAGGTAAATAAAGATTATGAGTAAATAAAGAGTTAATAGGTAACTGGAGAGTTTAAAGGCAAATAATTGATTTATCAAGGGATTAGGTCAATAAATGAATGAATTAAAAAAAATTTTTAATAAATCGCTTATTTTTATGATACACTTATATAATGACGGAGTACTTCCTTAATCTTAAATTTCACTACTGATACCTTTGTTTTTACCCATCTTCAACTATTTTCACTATCTTATATTTCAACCAGATTTAAGTTTTTGAATCTAAGTTGATTGTTTAGTACAATTATTTTGATAAATAAAAGTTTGATAAATAAGAAAATCTAACTGTAATAATACTCACAAACAAATACTAACTGAATACAGCAAATACTAATTCAACAAATATCAGGGACTCAATTTGGTAGGCCCACATTGTTTTTTAGAAAGTTCTCGTTAGGAGGTATCATATTATGAGTAAAGTACTAATATTATGTGCCAGCCCCCGGAAAGAAAGCAACACCATGCATATCCTGGAAGAATGTGCTAAAACTATAGGAGAAAATGGTTTGGAAACCGAAATAATATCTCTACGCCAGAAAAAAATTCGTTCATGTATTGCCTGTGGAAAATGCTCCCAATTACACCAGTGCGCTCTCAAGGATGGTCTCAATGAAATAATAGAAAAATTAAAGGAAGCAGATGGTTTCATCATTGGCTCCCCAGTGTACTTTGGAACTGCACGAGGAGAGTTGATGTCTGCACTGCAGAGGATTGGGATGGTTAGTATGTCTTCTGGTAATTTCCTATCCTGGAAAGTGGGAGGCCCCATAGCTGTGGCCCGTAGAGGAGGGCACACTGCCACAATACAGGAGATGTTGATGTTCTTCTTCATTAATGACATGATAGTTCCAGGAAGTACATACTGGAACATGGTCTTCGCACATCAACCCGGAGAAGCAGAAGGAGACACAGAAGGAATGAAAACCGCCATCAAGTTTGCAGATAATGTTGCCAAATTGATATTAAAGATAAAATAAATGAATAATGGATATAAAACATCCATAAAAACCATCTGAAACCACAATAATAATCCAAAACCACAACAATATTATAAAAACCCTTTAAGTAGGAAAGGATCCATTAAAATGGCTGAACAAGAACTTTATCGCAAATTTGCCCAATATTACGATCTCATCTACAAATGGATGGATTATGAGGGCGAAGCAGAATTTGTTGAAGAGATGGTGGAACTTCACAAACTGTCTCCTGGAAATAATCTCCTGGATGTGGCCTGTGGTACTGGTAACCATGCCCAGTACCTTACACATTCATTCCAAGTGGTGGGTTTAGATATTAACCAGGAAATGATGAAAATAGCTCATGAAAAAGTCCCAGAAATGGAACTTGTCACTGGGAACATGCAAGATATGGACTTTGAAATGGATTTTGATGTTATTATCTGCCTTTTTTCAGCTATAAACTACAATACCAGTTTAAATGATCTAAGTGAAACTCTTAAACGATTTTATGATCATTTAAAATTGGGTGGTGTTTTAATATTTGATTTAGGGTTTTGTATTGAAAATTGGGATGAAGGCAGAGTTTTTGTGGATGCTGTAGTTGAAGGAGATATTCAACTGGCTAGAATATCACAGAGCCACTTGCGTGATGGAGTTTTCAATGCCAATTTCGTCTTTCTGGTGAAAGAAGATGGTATAATGGATTTTGAGGTGGACCAACATGACATAGGTGTGTTTTCAACACCAGATGTCTGTACCATCCTTGATGCTCTTGGGTTCGAGTTTAATATCTACGGGGATTATGAAAACATATCCTGGGATGAAAATTCTGGAAAAAGACCGGTTTTTGTCTGTGTTAAATCATGACCATGACTAGTGAGTTTTGTATCTTGAGCGTCATGAATCTAACAGATGTAATATTGTAAGATCTAAAATATTAGGGGAATAGTGTAATAATTATGGGAATAGTGTATTAAACCATCATAATAAGCAATACAATATATCTATGCTTCTAAATGAATAATATTTGAAAGGAATAATATTTGAAAATCAGTTCCATAATTAAAACCAATTTCCATAGGGGGATCATTATGAAGATTGCAATTGCAAGTTCAGACCAGGTAAATACTGACCACTTCGGAAGGGCCAGGGGATTTGCCATATATCAATGGAATGGTGATGAAGCAGAATTCATAGAGTACATTGAAACCAACATCAATCCTGAAGAAAAACACCAATGGCATGAAGGTCTGAGAATTTTAGGGGACTGTGAAGTCATAATTGCAGTTCAAGCAGGCATGAAAGCTAAATATGGGATTAAAAAGGCTAATTTAAAATTAGTTGAGGATGAAGGGACTGTTCAAGAAGTTTTAGACCGTTTCATCAAACATGAAAAGTTCATGAGTAACTTATGAATTTTGATTCAGAAGTTATCTCATGTCATTAACATTATTTTCAGATGTGATGTGGAATCAGAATAAAAATAATAGAATAATGCGAAAGGTATAGAACAGGTGAAGGTTAATATAAGAGTTGGATGAAAGGTATGTTGGAACCTCAATATTTCTCATGGTAATATTATGAGGAATGATTTTTTATCTACTTTCAACCTTTGGCAATATTTATAAACCATGAATGAGATTTATAATAAATGATTCTAAACTTTTAGACTGATTGTGATTTTTCGAATTTATCTAGAACTGTGAGTTCTATAAAAATAGAAATCTTACGAGATAACACGCGAATATAATACGTAATAATAAGTGATTAATATGGCTAAAGCAAGACGCAGAAGAGTACGAGATACATGGAAAGATAAACAATGGTACACTATTACTACTCCTAAAGAATTCGGAGATGCTGAGATAGGCACCACCCCTGCAAGGGAACCAGAAATGCTCCTCAAAAGAAGGGTTGAATCTACCATGAGGGAGCTCACCGGTGATTTCAGTAAACAATACGTGAAATTAAAATTCCAGATCAGTGAAGTTGCCGGAGACACCGCCACCACTAAATTCATCGGTCATCAGGTTACCAGTGATTACGTAAGAAGTATGATCAGGAGAGGAACCAGCCGTATCGATGCTATAGTTAAGGCTGAAAGTAAAGATGGGCAGAAAATGAAGATCCACGTCCTGGCAATCACCATCAAACGCGCCAAATCATCCCAACAGCGTTACATCCGGGAAACCGTGGAAAAACTGGTAGTGGATGCAGCATCACAGAAAAACTTCGTGGAACTGGTGGAAGACATAATAGGTGGAAAACTGGCCTCCTACGTTTACCATGAAACCAAGAAGATCTACCCACTCAAAAGGGTGGAAGTAATTAAAACCAAAGTAATTGATGAAAAAAAATCCTAAATCTGGGAGATAGATGATTATCTGGGAATATGTGATCCTCCTGGTGATCATGGGGCTGATTACCTACAAGAGAAAAGCCCTGGATCTCCTTGGATCCATTTTCATGATCGTAATGGGTGTGATCATCATCTTCGCTGCCGGTGTAAACTGGCTTTTATTAATATTTTTATTTCTCATTCTGGGAGTTGGATTCACCCGATATAAACACGATTATAAAAAAGAGATCGGAGTTTATGAGGGAACTCGAACCATTAAAAACGTAGTCTCCAATGGAATTGTAGCCTTTGTAATGGCTGCCTTTGGTAACTACGCAGGATTCATTGGTTCCATCGCCACCGCCACTGCTGACACCATGGCCAGTGAGGTAGGAGTGGCTACCACCCCCCGTCTTATAACTAACTTTAAAAAAGTTCCTCCAGGTACTGATGGTGGAATTTCTGTTCTGGGAACATTTGCTGGAATTATTGGGGCAGGATTAATTGGTTTAGCTGCCTACATTTTAGGAATTTACCCGGATCTGGTGAGAACCATGGCAATAGCTCTGGTGGCAGGGACTTTTGGATGTTTCGTTGACAGCATACTGGGAGCAGTGCTGGAAATAAAGGGTTACTTATCCAATGAACATGTTAATCTCTTAGCTACCCTAGCCGGAGCTTTACTGGGCAATATCATGGTATGGCTGATATGGTGATAAAAATGAAGGGAATTATAATGATAATAGATGGGATGGCAGACCGTCCCCTGGGAGAATTAGGAGGTAAAACCCCCTTAGAAGCAGCTCAAACCCCAAACATGGACCGCATGGCAAAGTTAGGGGTTAATGGAATTATGGACTCCATAAAACCTGGAATAAGACCCGGGAGTGACACAGCCCACCTATCCATACTGGGTTATGATCCCTACGAGGTTTACACCGGACGAGGACCCTTCGAAGCTGCAGGAGTAGGAGTGGAAGTGAGGCCTGGTGACATAGCTTTCCGCTGTAACTTCTCCACCGCAGATACCAATGGAGTTATCACTGACCGAAGAGCAGGAAGGATCAGAGAAGGCACAGCCCAGCTGGCAGAGACCCTTAACACCATTGTGTTGGAAGAAGATGTTGAAGTCATATTCAAAGAATCCACCGGTCACCGGGCAGTTTTAGTTTTAAGAGGAGAAAGTTTATCAGATCAGATCTCTGATGCAGACCCCAAACACGATGGCAAAAAGGTTAAAAATGTTGTAGGGTTGGATGACTCTCCCGAGGCTGAAAGAACCGCCATTATTCTTAACAAGGTAATCCGGAAATCTTATGAATTGTTGAAAGATCATCCAGTTAATCTTAAACGCACCAAAAAAGGAGAACCCCCAGCAAACATCGTTTTACCCAGAGGTGCAGGCGCTGTGCCAAACGCCGAACCATTTAATGAGAAATATGATGTTAAATCTGCATGTATAGCTGAAACTGGACTTATTCAAGGTATTGCACAGATAGTGGGTATGGATATCATAGAAGTGGAAGGGGCAACTGGTGGTGTGGATACCAATCTGGAAAATATCACCAGCAGCATCTTACAAAATGCTTCACTGGACTACGATTTTCTACTCATTAACATAGATGGTGCGGATGAAGCAGGTCATGATGGTAACTTAGAGGAGAAGGTTGAATTTATTGAAAAAGTTGATGCAGTTATTGGGGAGGTAATGCAACTGGAAGATGTTTACTTCATCCTTACTGCCGATCATTCCACTCCAATCTCAGTGATGGATCACACCGGAGACCCAGTTCCCCTGGTGATTAAAGGTCCTGATGTGAGGGTGGACCCTGTAAACCAATTCCATGAGCGTGCGGCTGCTAATGGTGGTCTTTGTAGGATAAGGGGTAGCGATATCATGAACATTCTTATGGATCTTATGAACCGATCCACCAAATTCGGAG
The DNA here is from genome assembly GCF_963665055.1 of uncultured Methanobacterium sp. NCBI lineage: Archaea > Methanobacteriati > Methanobacteriota > Methanobacteria > Methanobacteriales > Methanobacteriaceae > Methanobacterium > uncultured Methanobacterium sp. Next base: position 2,984,494 of record NZ_OY762015.1, on the reverse strand, counting down.
CTTAGATCATGAATCAGGAGATTCCCAAACTCTTTGGTACCTCTGGAATACGGGGAAAAATAGCAGAAGAAATAACCCCTGAACTGGCCCTGAACGTTGGAAAAGCCATTTCTACATATATAGGTAAAGGAAATAAAGTAGTGGTGGGATATGATACTCGAACTTCTAACCTGATGCTGGAAAGAGCAGTTAGTGCAGGTATTTTGCAGGGCGGATGCCATGTCTTAAGTTTGGGAATGGTACCCACACCAGTGGTGGGTTATGCTACTATGAACCTGAATGCAGATGCGGGAGTGATGATAACTGCATCCCACAATCCTTCACCGTATAATGGGATTAAACTGTGGAATCCTGATGGAATGGCATACCTGCAGGAACAGGAACGGACCATTGAGAAAATAATCCACGAAAATAATTTTTATAAAGCATCTTGGGAAAATATCGGGACAATCACAGATATAAGTTCAGTTATAAATGATTACATTGAAGATCTTCTTGCTTTAATGGATATTAAACCCGGTTTGAAGGTAGTTGTTGACTGTGCCAATGGTGCAGCAGCTTACCTGTCGCCAGTCATTCTCAGAAAGGCGGGTTGCAATGTTGTTAGTTTAAATGCTCAGCCAGACGGTTTTTTCCCCGGGAGAAAACCAGAACCCTCAGAGGCCAATCTCCAAGAACTGATGAAAGTGGTGAAGGTCACTGGAGCAGACTTAGGAATAGCCCATGATGGTGATGCAGACCGGATGATAGCAGTGGATGATAAGGGACGAATGGCAGATTTTGATAAACTATTAGCCCTGGTATCAGCAGAAATTGGTGGCTGTGTAGTTACCACTGTGGATGCATCAGCCTGTATTGACCGTGCCCTGGAAGAAGTGGGAGGCACCGTGGAACGAACCAAAGTGGGTGACGTGCATGTAGCCGAGATGATCCACATGATCGGTGCAAACTTCGGTGGTGAACCTTCCGGCACATGGCTACATCCACAGTTCTGCATGTGCCCCGATGGGATATTATCCGCTCTACGGGTAATTGAATTAGTTCAAAATAAAGGACCATTATCCCAGCTTTTAGACGATATTCCCAGTTATCCAACCATAAGAGATAAAATTGACTGCCAGGAAGATCAAAAGGACCCCATTATGCGCAAAGCAGAGACTGATCTTTCCCTGATCTATGAAGACGTTGCAGATATTAACCTTAAGGATGGAGTTAGAATCTCATTTGATGATGGTAGCTGGGTTCTGGTAAGGCCTTCTGGTACGGAATCATTTGTCAGGATAACTTTAGAGGGAAAAACTGAGGATAAAGCCAGGATGATACATGAAAAAGCAGCAGAATTCATCCATGGTTTCCTGTAAACTTTAAATCCCTAAAAACTTAAAATAGGCCCCCAATCCTCCAGAATCCCAAATAAGTTATTAGTCTACCTAAAAACTTAAAATAAACTCTTAATCTCTATAAAATCCTAAAATTTAGAAAAATAAATATATTAACGGTTCATAATCCTATTTTAATAATAAAAAAATAATGTATAAGAGGAATTAAAATGAGGGCAGTTATACTTACCGCAGGTGAAGGGACCAGGATGCGACCCTTAACACTCACCCGGCCAAAAACAATGCTCCCTGTAGGGGGAAAACCTCTCCTGGAGTATAATGTAGAAGCATTACGGGATGCAGGGATAAAAGATATTACCATGATAGTGGGTTACCAGAGGGAAGCTGTGATGGAACATTTTAAGGATGGAAAAACCCTGGGAGTTAACATCACCTACATAACCCAGGAAGAACGTCTGGGAACTGCCCACGCTATAGGGCAGGTAGAGGGTATTGCAAAAGAAGATAAAGATGCCATCATAGTTACCAACGGAGACATAATCCTGCAAAATAAGTTGATAAAAAACTTGATGGACAAATATCACAATTCCCATGCACAATCCATTCTGGTTCTCACTGAAGTTGATGATCCTTCTTCCTTTGGAGTGGTGGAACTGGAAGGGGATCACATCAAAGATATCGTTGAAAAACCAAATCCTGGTGAGGCCCCCAGTAACCTTATAAACGCCGGAATTTACCTTTTTGACCCCACAATTTTTCAGGCCATAAAAAAAACTGGTAAATCTGAACGAGGCGAATATGAAATAACAGATTCCCTTAAAATCCAGATCAAAGAGGGTAAAATGGTTTTAGGTCTGGTGTCCCATGACAAATGGATCGATGTAGGACGTCCCTGGGAATTCCTAGAATTAAACGAACACTATTTAGAAGTATCCGAAACCCAGATTGATGGTGAAATTGAACCTGGTGTTACTATTCACGGCCCAGTAATAGTCAAAGAAGGAAGCATCATCCGTTCGGGAACTTACATCATGGGACCGGTTTACATTGGAGAAAACTGCGATATTGGCCCTAACACGTTCCTGCGCAAACACACCTCCATTGGTAATGATGTTAACGTTGGAAACGCAGTTGAAATTAAAAATTCAATAATTATGGATGGAACAAATGTAAACCACCTCTCATATGTTGGAGACTCCATAATTGGGGCAAATTGTAACCTCGCCGCCGGAACCAATATTGCCAACCTACGTTTCGACGATGGTGGGGTGAAAGTAACAGTTAAAGGAGTAAGAGTCAACAGTGGCAGGCGTAAGATGGGTGTTATATTTGCTGATGGAGTTAAAACTGGTATTAATTCCAGTTTCAATCCTGGAGTGACGATTGGTTTAAATTCTTCAGTAGGATCTGGTGCCATAATCTATCGAGACATAGAGGACAATAAAATTGTTATACATCACCAGAAACAAGAAATGAAGGATAAAAAATAGTTAAAATTATTAATAACACCTTTTTTTAGTTTGTTTGTATATTTTATTTTAATTACTTCAACTTCCATTAAGTTTAATTTTCCATTCAAACAATATGTTTCCTATTCCAAGAATATGATTCCATTCAGAAGAGTATGAATTCTTAAATGAATGAATTCTCGTATATTTTCAGTGAATTTAAATTAGGATTTGGATATTAAGGTCTTGGTGAAATGTTTTTATGAATGGAAATCATAATTAGGACTATGATTCATCCCAGTGTCCAGATTTTCCCGGGTGTTCACACCATTGGAAATGTTATTATAGGTAAAAATTCCTCCCTATGGTATAATGCAGTGATAAGGGGAGATATAGAAAGTATAACCATTGGCAGTTTTTCCAATGTACAGGACAATTCTGTACTACACTCTTCAAAAGATTTCCCCCTGAAAATAGGAGATTGTGTTTCAGTAGGACATGCAGCTGTACTCCACGGCTGTAAGGTGGATGATAACTGTATTATTGGCATGAACTCCACTTTATTAAATGGTAGTCACATCCAGAAAAACAGTATAGTGGCTGCCGGATCAGTGGTACCTGGAGGAAAGGTCTTCCCAGAAGGACATCTTATAATGGGCGCTCCTGCCCGAGCAGTGCGCAAACTAGGGGAAGAAGAAATAAAAGAGATTGAAAATACTGCTTTACGCTATTTAAAGCTTGCTGATCAGAATAAATAAAACAATGACGGATTGATTTAATGGTTAATATAAAAAATACAGTTAATGAACTTGATCCATACGTTCCAGGTAGGTCAAATGCAGATCTAGCCCGTGCTTACGGTCTTGATCCTGCTAAAATAATTAGAATGGGATCCAATGAAAATCCAATGGGGCCATCCCCGATGGCAATAAAAGCTCTGGAAGAAAATCTTCACACAATTAACACCTACCCTGAATCAAATATTGATGATCTGAAGGGCAAAATCGCCTCTTATGCCGGTACGAGTCCTGAGGAGATAATTGTGGGTGGAGATGGGGCTGATGAGATCCTGGATGTGCTGGCCAAGACCCTCATTGAACCAGGTGATGAGTACATTGTCCACCCACCATCCTACATGTACTATGAATTCACATTCAACATACACGGGGCAGTTCCAGTTTATGCACGCTGGGATATCGAGAAAAACCAGTTGGACCTTAACTCTGTACTGGAAGCAATTTCCCCCCGTACAAAGGTTATTTTTCTCTGCACACCCAACAATCCCTCCGGAGGGTTGATTGATAAACAGGATATTCGAACCATTCTAGAAAGCACTGATGCCCTGGTAGTGGTTGATGAGGCTTACTGGGAGTTTTCCGGTGTTAACAATCTGGAACTCCTGGCTGAATATGACAATCTCTTCATCCTCAGAACTTTCTCCAAGGTAATGGGGCTAGCTGGTATGAGGATCGGCTATGGGATAGGTCACAAAGATTTCATCCAGTACATGCACCGTGTCAAACCCGTTTTCAGTCTTATTAAACTTTCTTACCTGGCAGCAGTCACCACTTTAGATGATCCAAATTACATTGAAAAATCCACCCAGTTATCCATCCAGAGCAGGGATTACTTGTACAGAGAAATGTCCAAATTCCCTGCGTTAAAGGTTTATCAGTCATGGGCCAATTATATCCTAGTGGATGTTCGTGGCACAGGAATGAATTCCAAAGAGATCTCAGAAGAACTCATGAAAAATGGCATAATAGTTAGGGACTGTAGTTCTTTCCGTGGTTTAGATGATTACTGGATAAGGGTTAGTGTAGCTACCATGGAAGAGGATGAACAGTTTATTAATGTTCTTAAGAACATTTTACAGTGAACATTCACCCAGCAGATCACAAACACAAACATACCCAGAAACTCAAGCATATCTCAAACTCAATAATATCTACAATAATATTAATGCTATCAAAAACGTTTGAACTATCATAACATTTAATTTGATTTGAATTTATTAAACAACCAACTGGAGGGTGTGAAATACCGATCCTGCTATTTGGAAGTCGTCATTTAGACCTTATAACTGGGGAAAAAACCACCACCATCCGAAAAATATGGAAAAATCCATTATCCCAAGGAGATCGCCTGCACTGTTACTGGAATCTGGTCTCAAAAGAGCGGAAAAAACTCTTTGAGGCAGAAGTGACTGATGTAGAAGTGGTTAGGTTTGCTGATCTTATCCGTAATGATGAACTGGCCCGTGAAGAAGGTTTCAATGATGCTTCAGAATTAGAATCTGAATTTAGGAAGATGTACCCGGAACACAGCAGTGATGAATCACTTTTCCAGGTTATAAGGTTCCTTAAACTTCCCATGGAAGAATGGGAAGGGGCTAAAATAGATGAAAAGTCCATGATCACCAAAAGAGCAGACATACTCTTTGATGTGGGAAAATTCGACAAATCAGTGGTATGTTACAACGCCGCTTTAAAAATCGATCCAGACGATGTTTACATCCTGAACCGTAAAGGAGATAACCTTTCACGTCTGGGACAATTCCAGGAAGCCTTGAAATGTTATGATCAGGCCCTGGAACTGGAGCCTGATAATGAATATCTGTTGAATAACAAAGCAATAGCACTCTTAAACTCCAACAGACCAGAAGAAGCACTTAAAACCAGTGACAAAGCCCTGAAGATCAATGACAAAAACTTGTTGGTATTGTACTGGAGAGGATTCATTCTGGAAATGCTGGGAAGTTTCCAGGAGGCATTGACCTGCTATGATAAAATCTTAAAACTGGATCCAGAGGATTCAGAAGCATGGAATGCCAAAGGAAACCTTTTATCCCAAATAGATCAGGCAGAAGAGGCTCTTGAATGTTATGATCGTTCCCTGGAGTTATGTCTGGAAGATGAATCTGATTCTTCCACATGGAATCGTAAAGGCAATGCACTCATGGAACTAAACCGGTTTGATGAGGCTGTGGAGTGTTATGATAAAGCACTTTCATTAGAACCAGACAATGAGATATTCTTGAGTAACAAGGGAGTGGCCTTCATGGAACTAAACCAGTTTGAGAATGCAGTGTTGTGCTTTCGAAAGGCGTTGATTTTGAATCCTGAAAATGAAGATGCACAGATTTTGATGGATGAATGTCTGGAAAATCTTTAATCATACCATCATAATTAACTAATGCAACTACCCCGAGTTAAAAAAAATAGGTAAAAAGATTAAAAAAAATATTAATTGATTCTTTTTTAAGGCAATTACTATTTTCAATCACTACCACTGAGCATGCCACCAATGGCTCCTCCAACACCCATAAAGACTATATTGGCAATTAAGGAAACTATTACTATGGTGAAACCAGTTACTGCCCCTGCTGCAAGACCGGCAGCTCCACCAAAGATAGTACCACCAACAATCAACAGAATTGCCAGTACTATGGACCCGAATGCACCAGCTACTGTAGCATTCCACAGGCCACCAATTATTCCTTCATGCACCCAGTATCCAACTATGAACCCTGCAATGAACAGTCCCAGGTTTACGCCCCAGTACTGATTCACGTAAATCCCGAATAGATTGCCCAGGATGACTGCTAAAATAAATCCTACTATTACTGGTCCCCATTTCACCATTTCTATCGCCCCATAAGTTTTATTTTTTTAAATGTTTTTCCAAGCTTTTTAGTATTTTCAAGATCTTTTTTACTAAAAAAATCTCTTTACTGAATTTTAGATTTTATTATTAGTATTATTATCGATATTTTTTGTAAAATATTTTTCCTTATTTTCTTTATAGAAATTTCAATATAAAAAGCATTTATAAAAAAGTATTTAATATATCAATCACAAATCAACCTTAAAACCCTAATAAACCTTAAAACCCTAATTAATCTAGCAGTTAAATCCCAATATCTTCATCCCATAATTTAGGGTTGTTTTCGATAAATGTTCCCAACATCTTTTTACACGAATCCAGGTTCAGGTTTAACAACTCCACACCATTATCCTTCAAATATTGTTCCGAGCCCCTAAAGTTTTCATTTTCTCCCATAACCACCGTGGAAATGTTGTAAAGTACTATTGCCCTGAACACATGGCACATGGTGAGAGAGTAGTGTACATTATACAATTTCTGTAATCTACTGTTTTGATCCTGCCAGCGTTTTCCAGACAATCCATTTCAGCATGAAGAATGCAGGAGTCAAGTTGAATCCTTTTATTATGTCCCCTCGCTATTATTTCACCGTTTTTGACCAAAACAGCCCCAACAGGAATTCCCCCAATATTTAAACTTTTTTCAGCCTCTTTTTTAGCTTCGGTCATGAATTTTTGGTGTTTAATCCCCATATTTTCCCTCTTTCATTAAGATTATTAATTTTAGTATTCCATAAGAGATTAGTATTTTATAAACTTAGTATTGCCTAAAGTTAGTTTTCCCAAGCTTATTATTCTGAGTTTGTTCCCTAAAATTATATTTCTAAGTTTTGTATCATGTCTTAAGATATTTATCAGAAAGCTATAAAATGAACTGTAGGATGAAAAGTTAATATGGAACTTAAACCGTACGGACGTATTAAACTTAAAGAACAGGAAATAAAGTAGCATAAATTGAAAATTAAGGAATTAACTACTTAAAACTTTTTTAGATCAAACATTTTTCCTGAAAATAAAGACAATCCTCCCTCCAGCTACAGTCTCCACATATTTTTTCAACTTTTTTGGGAGTTAAACTACCAGCTAAAGTTTTAAGCTGTGCAGAGGAGATCACAGAACCTGATTCCACATTTAAATTTTTAAGAACCAATGAGTCCATAGAACTAATATGTCTAAGAGAGTCCATTTCTAGGTTACACACACCATCTGAGAGATTGGGACAATGTTCGCAGATGGAATCGGCTTCAATGATAATTTTAATAAAAAAAGAAGGGTTTCTTTGGATTTTTTCTGTTATCATGGTCATGTTTCTGGTGAATTCCTTACTGTAGCCAAGTCCCTGAAAACCCTGCATACAGAGAATATGATGGGCTCTGATCCTTAATGGTTCAGAACCGTCATCATCCTGGTTTGTTACCATGAGAAAAAATCCATATAGATTTTTTTATTATTTAAAAAATCTTTTCTGGTTTAATATTCTTTTTTGGGAGTTATTGCCTTGGTAAGGGCTGCTACACCACCTATCTTCACCATGTCTCCAATAATGAAGGGTAAAAGACCCATTGTTATCAGGGTTAAGAAGGTGGGGAATGTTCCGTTAACCGTGTACATCCATAATCCTAGTCCCAGGAGGCCAGGAACGTAGATAAAGGCGAAATTTACCAGGAATGTCAATCCTAACATTGGGCGGAAATTTCGAGACTGAACATATTTATCAGTAACGTAGCCCATTACAAATGCCGTTAGAATGAAACCCAGGAAATATCCTCCGGTAGCACCTAAAAGTATTGCATAACCCCCAGTGAGTCCTGCAAACCAGGGAACCCCCAGTAGTCCAACTGCCAGATACATTACCTGGCTAATTCCACCCCACCTACGACCAAGAACTACCCCAGCCATCAAAACAGCAAATGTCTGCGCTGTTACAGGTACCGGAGTCCAGGGAAGTGGTATTATTATTTGAGCCATTAACCCAGTGATGCATGCCATGAAAAATGCCAGGATCACCTTGTTTACCACCGAAGTATTGGAACGCCAGGCGAAAAGTGAATATCTCTTCTGAAAATAATTATCAATGCTGATTTCCATTTTTATCACTCTTATAGTACAAATTTTGAATCTGTATACTGTAATTAAACATTCATAGAGCAGATATTGCTTATTTGCTTAATCTGCATACTTTAATATTTTAAAAATCTTCAGAAAGTTAGGTAAAGCTCCATTTAAGCTCCTTTATTTATTAGATTCAACGTTAAATATAAAGTTATCCTAATGAGTAATTATCTAACCACAATTTTTCACACTCATCCTGCCCGGAATTTGTAAAGGATGATAATTTGTAAAAGATTATAGCATCTGTATAAGTTATCTTCAATATCAAAAATATATTCACGCTTTTTTTATATTAAAGAACCCATTAATTTAAGCCACATCTTCAGTATCATCATCAAATTAGTAACAGAAAGAACATCAAAAATTGCCCATTAAGTCAAAGACAGAGAATGTAGATCATTATATACACATATCCAAATCAAATAGTTCCCTTAAAATTATAAAAAAATTTCCGGCTGTGTATACTTAAAATATGAAATAAAAAAGATTATTGGAGATGTAAGGTTGGATTAAATGATTGGATTATGTGAACTAGACAATAAACTGAGGTTTTGGATGAATAAATGGATGTATTAAATGAAGGTTATTTCCATTAATTCCTCAGGATACGGCTGAAAAAAAGTTTGATCCATGAGATATTCATTATTAAAGCGAATAATCAATGATTTAAGTAAGTTTTGGATTAATAATAGGGGTACTCGTCCATGGCGATATTTTTCAAGGGATTCCAGAAAAAATGCCTTCTCTTGAGGAGAGAGATCCTTGGAAAAATAGCCAAATGCATGCATCAAAACGTTGACATTTGATGGGGGTAAAGGATCGTTGAGAAGCATATTTTTCATATTATTCCCATATTTTTCCACTAAATCCGTTAAAGTTGTCTTATTCTTATTGGACGCTAATCTTCCCAGTTTTTTAGATTGTATCTGGTTGTATGATGAAAATAATAGCTTATTTTTTTGGTGAAACTCAATTAAATCATTAAAATCACCATTTAAAACAGTTTCCCTGAAATCAGCCAGGGTATAAATTCTGGTGAGGAAATTTTCACGCAGATGATAGTTACGCAGCCGACCCTCATCTTCCACTGGAGTGGAAGGGAAACATCTGAAAACCGCTGCCGCAAACAATCCAATACCATCGGTCCAGGGTCTTGATATCTCCCCTTTAGGATATACTTTAACTGCTTTTACACCACATGAAGGGGATTTGTTTTTTAAAATAAAACCATCAACCCCCTCAACAGACTTTAAAAATGAATTTGCAAATTCTAACATTTTATCAGTGAAATTGTATCCAGTAGACGGTTGGATCAGTTCTATTCTCTCTGGATCTTTTTCCAGGTGAATGGGTTCCCGGGGTATTCCCAGTCCAATCCCCACCTCAGGACATACTGGAGTAAAATCAGCGTATTTTTTAAGTTTTTCTACCAGGCTACTTCTTATAATAAGGCCATTATAACGGCAGGGTTCAAATTCTATGCATTTACTTGAAACCAAATGTGGCCGTGGAAAATCCCTTGAAAACAAAAAAACACCTTATTGTCAGGTTTATTATCTTTAACTACATTCAATATCTTGATTATATTATGATATTTCTATTTCATAGTTAAGGTACCCTCAAATACCCGTTTTCAATATATAATTTACTGGTTAATCTTTATATTTTTTTAGAGTCATCCAACGATTCAAGGTTCTATAAAAAAATCGAAATTATTCATCTAATTTTCCATTAATTCTATTACCGATGAATTTTAAAGATTAATTTCCTTGACTTAATGATTCAGGTAATTTTATGGACGGTAATTCCTGATTAAAAAAAGCGGAACCACTGCCAGAAGTTGTGAGAGCAATGAAAATATAACCATTAAATTGAATGAAAATCCGTAAAGTATTCCCATGGTGAAACTGCCTATAAACCATGAAAAGCCATATATGGTACTAAAAACACCGTATGCAGATCCTCTAACCTTTACTGGGGACATTTCAGCTACTGCTGCCCTCATTATGGATTCTTGAGCCCCCATTCCCACACCCCATAGCACCATTCCCAGTAAGGCCAGGTTAAAGTCACCACAAAATACCAGGGGTGCGAAAAATGCTGAGCACATAACTGCCATTATCAGGGCCCACATCCCTACCTTATCAAATAATCGACCGAATACTAAAGCGGCCAGGGCATCAACACCCATAGCTACCGAGTAAAATATGGGAATGATCACTGGTGAAACCAGTTGTATCTTCTGGAAGTGGTATGCAACCAGCGGAAAATCAGCAAATCCAAGGGCTATGAAAACCACTGCAGCTATGTATATCCAGTAAACTCTCATTAAACCCTTTGTTTTTATTTTAGGCACATGGATTTCCAGATCATGAGGATGGGGATAGAGTAATCTGGAAGTAACCAGAACTGCTAATGCCAGAACTGCAGGTAATAAAAGGAATGCGAACCCTGCTTGATAATTACCATGGAAATATAAGATAACAGCTACAATTAAAGGACCTAGTATTGCCCCAATTTGATCCATAGCCTCGTGCAGGCCGAATCCCCAACCACGACCAACCTGCGATGCGGCATGGGAAAGCATCACATCTCGTGAAGGGGTTCTAATGGCTTTTCCCATCCTTTCAGCAATCAAAAGTAATGCAGCCATTGGCCAGTTCCCGGCAAGGGCTAAAAGAGGAACAGCCAGAAGGTTTACTGCATATCCTATTATGGTCAGGGCCCAGTATTGTCTACTTTTATCAGCCAGATAACCAGAGACAAAACGAAGCGAATACCCCACCAGTTCACCAAATCCAGAAACAAAACCAACTGCCGCAGCACTGGCCCCTAATAAAGCCAAATAAGGCCCTGTAATACTTCTAGCACCTTCATAAGTCATGTCACCTAATAAACTTACAATTCCGAGTAATACTATAAATTTAAGCGCATTGTCCTTCACCACATCTTTTGAAAGCTTAAATTTCAGGTTGAACATGTTTTTTCCTATTTTCCATCATCCAAATTTTTTCATCCCAACTTGATTTATTGTTCAAATCATGCCCATTTTAACCATAATTCGGGGATAATTTTAAACCATAATCTCATAAATGAGTTCATTAATCTTCTGACGGGATTCTTGAAGGATCTTCTGCCCATTAGGTGTTATTTTATAATATTTCCGGATTTTCCCCTTTACATTTTCTTTTCTACTTTTTAAGAAACCTTCATTCTCCAATGCATGCAAAATGGGATACATTGTCCCCGGACTAACCTTGTAACCATGCTTTTTGAGTTCCTGTATCATTTGCACACCATAAATTTCGTCTTGGCTTGCATGATGGAGTATGTGTATCCGGATAAACCCTAAAAAGAATTTCCGATTTAAAGTCATTTTATACCTCTTTATTATTTGATTTTTCCATTTAGTACAGCTACCCATTACTGTCGATAATCGATATCTAAATTAAATATCTAATTACAATATCTAGTTTCTATATCGGATATAAATATCTAATTACAATATCACATATAGATTTTAGGAATTAAATATTTTTTCAAAAATTTTTAAAAAAAATGAAAAGAATATTTAAAAAAGAATATGAAAAACAGGATTAGAGAATACAATGATTTACTCGTTTTATTCCAATTAAAATGAGATATCTGTTAATTATAAATATTATTAAAAAATTGTTTAAAAGTATTAAATAACATTGGGGATAAGACCATGCCAACATTTTACCAAATTAAAGGGATGCAAATAATGAGATATTAAAAAAATTATGTTAAAACTTTAAAATAATAATAAAAAAATGAAGAATTTAAATAGTTACATAAGCTCCAATAGATAATTAATGGAGTTTAGCACGATCATAAACGTTTTTAAGGGTTTCCATATCCACACTGGTATAAATTTGAGTTGTGGATAAGTTAGAGTGGCCTAAAAGCTGTTGGATAGCTCGAATATCCACACCATTTTTGAGTAGGTGAGTGGCAAATGAGTGTCGCAATATATGAGGAGTTACCTTCTTTTTAATGCCTGCCACCCGTGCATAATCCTTGATCATCATCTGCACATATCGAGGTGTGAGATGGTTCCCGGAACGATTAACGAATAGAAATTCACTATCACTGGTTCTTTTCTCCAGGAAATCCTCAATCATCACTTTGGTGGTATCATCAAACAGGACAATACGATCTTTTTCTCCCTTTCCCCTGATTCTGAGGGTTCGCTCTTCCAGATCCACATGGTTAATTTGAAGTGAGACCAGTTCAGATACCCTTAATCCCGAAGAGTATAATAAAGCCAGTATTAATTTGTTTCTCAGTTTTAATAATTCAGATATGGTAGAAGATGAGTCCACTGGATCTTGAGTATCGAAAGCGTTGATAAGGCTTTTAACCTCCTCTTCATTGAGAGATTTAGGAAGAGATTTAGTTCTTTTTGGAGTTTTAACTTCTTCCAGGATGTGTATTCCACCAAACTCGAAGAATTTTTTGACTACCACCGTGACCAGGTAAATGTAATTCTGAGAGACATTCTTTTCACGCTTCAGGTAACGTATGTAACGTTTGAATCCCCTTAAAACCTGTCTTTCATCATATAATTCCTTTTCATCCATTAAGAACTTGTGGAAATTGTTGATAATTGATCTATATGTTTTAATTGTGTTACGAGAGTAATTCCGTATTTCCAGTTCGAATAGATAGTCTTCTATCATTTCGGGAATGTCAAATGCTTCCAAAAAGTTCTTTTCCTGAGGATAATCAGAAGCATTTCCCACGAATCTTTGGATTTCAGTGGGATCCCCCTGGGATGATTTCCAGTTTCCGTTGGAATAATGGTTCATAGTATCAATAATGAATTTTCTTATTGCTTAAACTAAAATCCGGGCTATTTTTATAACACTATTGCCCTTAGAATAATTAAATCTTTTCATTTTAGAACTTAGTATTGGATTAGTAGTACAAATTTCATAATAAAAACAAAAAAATAAACCCATAGAATAATGGGTTCTTAAAGGTAGCTTCGGTCCACATGGTCGTTGGGGACACCTTTTCTAACTGAATGCATCTTCTGGGAACTGGAAAGATCATTATTCATTGCCTGTTCAAATGACTGATAACGTTCCAGAATCTGGTCTTCGATTGATATGGCATTTTTAACAGCAAATTTTATGTGTTTATCCTCAATTAAGGACTTCCACCCATAACTGCTATATCTCCTGCCATTCGCACCAGACCACCCAGATCTCGAAGTCTTAAAGTTAATGCATCTTTCTGGTCGTCAATGATACTGGCTCTTTTTTTAGCCTCTTCTATAATTAGTTCTACGGCACTTTTGGTGGCATGGGGTATTTTTCCATCCATTTGAATTTCCTGAGCCACAAACTGGGCCATTTTTGCCTGGTTTTCATCGGTATCCGGCATGGTGGTGCGCATCAATATTTCATATCCTTCTCCCTGGATACGGGAACGCAATGGGGGTAATATGTATTGAATATCCCGAATATTACAGGCAGCTACAAATATGAAATCACATGGAACATCTGCTACCTTCACCGAGCTTCCTGCACTTTGGGGATTTCTGCCCACAATGGGAAAGACCTTATCCTGCATGGCGCTTAAGATATAACGCTGCAGGGGAGCTAAATGAACTATTTCATCAATGAAAAGCACCCCTTCATGGGCTTCATGAACCGCACCAGGAACAACTCTTTCATAAGGTTGTGTTCCTAGATCGGGGTGCCCTCCATATGGATCATGACGTACATCACCCAGCAACTCTGTTTCACTGGCACCGGTTGCCTGTATGAAACTCTTGCGTTTTAAGGGGACAATGATGTTTTTGGGTTTTTCTTCAACCATCTCCCTTCTTTTTTCAAGGGCGTGCTGATCCAGTATCTTTATTTTATTTCCATCGGCTCGTTCGTAAATCACCACTTCTTCCCTGCCCTGATTCATACGGGTGGTGGTAACCCTCTCTTGGGGAATGTTTACCTGTCCGTTGTTCACCTCAAACATTCCTAAAAGATCGCCTAAGTTTTTTCTGCGGGCGTTAATATGAGAATATTTGTCTGCTCCACATTGGGGGCAAATACTCTGATATGCATTAGTGTAACTTTCACAGTTAGGGCAACGGAATCCCAGGCGTTCTGCTACTAGATCTGGAACTTCCTGAGGAGTGACCAGATCCCCTTCTGCTCTTTGCAGATCTTTTATCTCACTTTCTCTTTCTTTCCGGGTTTTAATTTCTACGAAAGGCCTTTCTGGCCTTTCAGGATTGTGAACTACTGTTATTTCTTCTTGTGGTTCTGCCAGGTGAACTGAAATAGCTTGAGCCATGAGAGATTTCCCTATACCTGGCGGACCCACCAGTAAGAGATTTCTACATTGTTTAGCGGCTATTTTAACAAAATTTATAATGTCATCATGACCAATTACTCTTTCCATGGGATCTTGAGGTATTTGAATATCTGCAGTGCTTTCAATATCTCTTAAAAATTCTTTTTTCATGTTGATGTACATGATCTCCCCTCAAATTTTTTTAATCCATTGGGTTCAAGTGAAGTCCTAACTGAATTTAAAATAAATGAATATTTATAATAACTGAATATGATGAATGAAAATAAACGGTTTAAATGAAAATAAATGTTTGATAGCTACCGGTAAATTGTCCGAATAGCTATCTTTAAGTGGGTAGTTTCGTAAGTTGATACTCATTATTACCCATTACTGTAAACTTATTGGTTTATTTGGTAATGGTTGTTTAGCGGGTAATGATTTTAAGTGGGCTGGGTTTTTTTACAACTTCACTCATGCGTACTGCTACAACCTGCTTTAACCCTTTTTCTTTGGCAATGTCAATGAGTCTCTGACTCACCACTCCATCAAATACCACAGCGTAGGCGCCCTCATTTTGCAAAGATTTTATCTCATCATAAAGGGATTCCACCTTCACTTCTTTGAGGATGTTTAAAGCATCATCCAGGATCTCAGCATTGCCTGAGCCTTCCACATCTTTGAGTATTCCCTTAAGTAATTTAACTTTATCCGGGGTTTTGTCTACCTGTTTTTTTTCGGGTTTATCCAGTTTTATTCCCAAGTCGTGGTAGATCTGTTCTACTGGTATTTTATCCCTTAAAGCTACCATAACTTCATCTTTGGTGAGGTCTTCCACTTCTTTACCCCGTGGAGCACGGGTCACGTAGTCAAGTTCCCCTACCTGGAGAAGCTCCTTGAGAATGAGGTCGCCACCTCTATCTCCGTCTAAAAAGGCGGTTACTGTTTTTTTCTTAGTGAGTTCTGCCACGGTTTTGGGTACGCTTACCCCTTCCACGGCTATGGCATTTTTAACACCATATCTGAGCAGGTTTAAAACATCGGCACGTCCTTCTACCACCAGGATTGCATCGGAGGATGCTACATTGGGACCTGCTGGGAGTTTGTCATGACCAAAATCAGTGATTTCATGGATGCGCATGGCCTCTTTAACCTCTTCAATCATTTTGAGGCTTTCAGGGGTGACTTCTTCCATCATTCCCTTGTAAAGTTCTTTGGCACGGTCCACTACTTTCCTTCTTTTAACAGCCCGGACATCTTCCACCTTGTTGACTTGTATGTAGGCTTCGCAGGGTCCGACTCGGTTTATGGTTTCTAGAGATGCAGCCAGGATGGCAGTTTCAACTCGGTCCAGACTGGATGGGATCACTATTTCTCCTTTGGATCTGCCTGCTTTGGAGTTGATATTTACTTTGATCCGGCCAATTCTACCGGTTTTTTGTAGTTCCCTTAAATCTAAATCATTACTTAACAGTCCTTCAGTTTGTCCGAATATAGCACCCACCACATCCGGTTTTTCCACAATTCCGTTAGCATTTATTTGAGCATGAATAAGATATTTAGTTGTACTGATTTCTTCTTTAGTTCCCATATTTGGGCCTCCATCATTGTATAGATACTGCTGATAAAATGAGGCTTAATCATACAGCCTGAAGTATCAGTATCTGGATAATACTACTAATGATAGTAATACCATTGCCCACCAGATGGGTTTTCTTCAAGTTCCAGCTGTTCCAGGTGCCGAGGGAGGCTCTCGATATCCTTAATAAAACGACGGGTAATTCCCATCAAGGTTTTCCTGAATCGGAGGTCCGGATGGGAACCGAGGCTTTGAATATCCTCTGATAATCTTTTGGCAAGCTGATTGCCTTTTCGATCAAAGTCAGTTAATATAACTACTCTTGGTGATGATTGAGCTGCTATCTCCGCTATTTCAAAGAGTTTAAGACCTGAACCGGAAACTTTTATGAAATTACCATTTACCCCTAGTTCTCTCAAGGCCCTTTCATCCTTTTGACCTTCAATCAGAACTGGAATTCCCTGTTCCCCACAGATTTTAAGCTCTTCGATTAAACTGGACAACTTTATAAAACTCATGTTAAAGCCCTTTTGATGGTGCTAATAAGTATCTACAGAATAATATAACCCATCTCCTATATAAAATTAGAGTAATCAACAATACTTCTTTCCCACTAAAATTGTTTAAGCACTATCATATGGCTTAATATACTTAACAGTAACTTTTTTACTGATTTCAGGTTTTTTTAAATCATTATAGTATCTTTAGATATGTCATGCTAATTTTAGAGTGCTTATGTGCATAAAGTTTTATAATATTCCCAATAAAGAATTTATACATGGAGTTACACATGAAATTTAAAATAAAAAATTGTACTACAATTAACTGGAGGGCCTAAATTGGCAAAAGGTCTCATTAGAATAGTTTTAGACATATTAAAACCACATGAACCAACTTTACCCCATTTTGCTAAATTTTTAAGCGAAGTAAGTGGCGTGGAAGGGGTTAATGTTACTCTCATGGAAATTGACAAGGAAACAGAAAACATTAAAGTCACTATGCAGGGCAATGACCTGGACTTTGATGAAATAAGTAAAGCCATTGAACAGTACGGTGGTTCCATACACAGCGTAGACGAAGTTGTAGCTGGAAGAACTATGGTTGAAGAAGTAACAACACCCCAGGACTGATTTAATGGCTAAAAAAATGGAAATTTCTGCTGAATCATTGTTAAAAGAATTTTCATCCCAGAAGATGGAAAAAAATATGGATTTTAATCTGAAAGATTTGGATATCAGCACCTCCAACATTTCGGATGCTCTGAAAAATTTAACCGGTGAATACGGGGTTATACCTGGTGTTAAACCAATCAAGGATGACTTAAAAATAAGCGGCAGGGCAGTTACTGTTAAAACACAACAGGATGATTGGGGAACCTCATTGAAAGCTATTGAAACTGCTAAAGAAGGCGAAATTATTTTCATATGCTGTGATGGAGATGACATTGGAGTTTGGGGTGAATTATTCAGCAAGTACGCTCAGAAAAAAGGAGTCCAATCCACAGTGATCTACGGCGCCATGCGCGATGTAGAAGCAGTAAGACAACTAAATTACCCTGTTTTTTCACGTTCTATAGTACCCCATGCTGGAAAACCCCATGCTGAAGGAGAAATTCGCATCCCCCTTGAATGTGGAGGAGTTAAAGTTAGCACCGGAAACTGGATCTTCGGAGATGATGGGGGAGTAGTTGTAGTAGCTGAAGAAATTTTACAGAAGGTAATCTCAGAAGCACTTGAAATTAAAAAAAATGAAGACGAAATACTCCATCAAATTGAAGACGGTAACTCATTATCCAATATTTTAGGTATTTGATTTAGTTTATGAATTAAACTGGTGAAATTTTTAGATTTGACTCTGTCTGATAAATTAATCATTTGCTTAATTTGAAAGTGGTGATTAAATTAAAAAGCAAATTGTTTGATTATATCGGATTTAAGGATTGATTAATTTTATAGAGGGTGTTTAATGCAGGATACTTATGAAATCATTCTGAAACATAAATGGAAGATCATTGCTACCTTTGCAGTAGCTGCTTTTTTGATCTTCGCCATGACCTTTCTCATAGGTTTCAATGATGTCATTACAACCCTTGAAAAGGCTAAATGGGATTGGATTGCCCTAAACTTTGTGCTGGAAGCAGGTATTATCTTGATATGGGCCTGGAGGTGGAAGCTGATTCTAGATGTGGTGGATACTTCACCTAAATTCACCACCCTTTTAATGATGCTTCTGGCCAGTTTGTTTGGTAACAACGTCACTCCCAGTGCTGCAGGAGGAGAACCGCTGCGGGCTTATCTTCTAAGGGAAGTAGAAGGAGTACCATTTGAAATTGGATTTGCAACATCCACTGCAGATAGGGTATTTGAATTTCTTCCTTTCGTTTTAATATCCATTATCGCTGCTTTGTTCTTACTCAGCTGGGACATACCTCCATTGACTCGAATATTCGTTATAGCCATGATCATCGTGTCCATAGTAATATTCGGGATACTTATCTACGCCGGTTTCAGGAAAGAAATCACTCAAAGAATTATTATATCCCTTGCTAAATCTATTTACCCCACTGCGCTTCGTTTAAGTAAAAAAGACGTTTCATTTAATGAAATTAGAGAAAAAATAATATTTTACATTAACCGATTTTCTACTGGTTTTGTTACCGCCTTACAGGATCGAAATGTGTTTTTCATAGCCTTCATTCTATCCTTTGCCATGTGGGGTTTGGACATGCTGAGAATGTACGTGTGTTTCGGAGCGTTGGGAGTATATCCTCCAGTATTGGCCCTGGTGATAATATACACCATAGGTATTCTGATCAGCCTCTTACCATTACTCCCCGGTGCCTGGGGAATACGGGAAGCTACTTTAATCGGTCTTTTTGCAGTGGTTGGTGTTTCAGCAGACGTGGTGCTGGCAGCTAGCTTAATAGATCGTTTAGCCAGCTATATTATTCCCACCATACTGGGTGCTCTTGCAGCACTCTACTATGGACGCAAGGTTAAAAATAGAAGTGTTAACTTACCATCAACTGATTCTTAGAGCATAGATTAGTGAAAAGTAGGATACTTTTAGTGATATTTTTTATAAATTTTTATAAAGCTATCGAAAGATTTATATAGGATGTTCTGAAGAATAAGGGTATATAAGATTTTCGGTTTAGTGCATGAAGAAACTTGGAAGCATACTACATTTGTCAAACAGAGAGCGAGTTATACTCCGATCGAACCAAACACCCGCTCTAGGATTGTCTGTTTTTAACTCCCGTAAGGAGAAAATAGGGTTTATTCACGATGTCTTCGGACCCACCAAGGATCCTTATATCTCAGTGAAGATCCTTGCATCAATTTCTAAAAATTTTGAAAACAGAGTTGGAGATACACTTTATGTGCCTAAACAAGCCAAGAAGAAATGGGGGCGACGGAAACGAAGCAAGAAGTAGTTGAAAAAGTTCCTGAAACTGTCAAAGAGAAGGTGGAAGTTTCAGGGAAAGAACAGATGAAGCAGGATATGTCTGAGATTGAAAAAATCGAGACTAAATGTCCAGAATGTGGATCTGAGAAACTTATAAATGATCATGAACGTGGTGAAATCGTTTGTGGGGCATGTGGTCTGGTTATAGACGACAACCTGGTGGATATGGGTCCAGAGTGGAGGGCCTTCGACCATGAACAGCGTGATAAAAGGACCAGGGTAGGTGCACCTATCACCTACACCATACACGACAAGGGTCTTTCCACCATGATCGACTGGAGAAACAAAGATATCTACGGTCGGGACATTCCAGCCAGGAACCGAGCCCAGTGGTATAGGCTCAGGAAATGGCAGAGGAAAATCAGGATTTCCGGTGCAACTGAACGTAACCTTGCATTTGCATTAAGTGAACTGGACCGTGATTCATCTCGATTGGGACTTCCCAGAAGTGTGAGGGAAGCTGCATCAGTAGTATACCGTAACGCTGTGGAAAACAAACTCATCAGAGGAAGAAGTATCGAAGGAGTGGTGGCAGCATCACTTTACGCAGCATGCAGACGGTGTAATGTTCCACGAACCCTGGATGAAATTGCAGAAGTATCCCGAGTGAGCAAAAAAGAGGTGGGTAGAACCTACCGTTTCCTGACCAGGGAACTGAACATTAAACTACCACCAACCAGTCCAGTGGATTACGTACCCCGTTTTGCCAGTGAACTGAACCTCTCTGGAGAAGTTCAGTCAAAAGCCATAGAAATCATTGAAAAGGCCATGGAAAAAGGTTTAACCTCTGGAAGAGGACCTACAGGCGTTGCGGCTGCCGCACTGTACATTGCCTCAGTTTTACTCGGTGAAAGGAAAACTCAACGTGATGTGGCAGATATAGCCGGAGTTACCGAAGTTACAATACGTAATCGGTACAAAGAACTCACAGAACAGTTAGATATGGGTGTAACACTTTAATGTGTAACACTCCCATAATTTGTTAATGTGACTGTGAAAAAGACACGTGAACGTGAGAAAGATACGAGAAATGCAAAATCTTATCTATTCTCCTCTAATTTCACAAAATTTTTATTTTCAAAATTAACCTATACCATTATATAAACTAAACTGCAAAATGAATAAAACACCAACAGATTCATGAACAATTTTTAATCAAATGAGAAAAGGAGACCTATTATGTCAGTAGACTTTTATAAAAAAATAATGGAAATATCCAAGGTAATGGAAGAAAAAGGTGACGGAATTAGTTACATCCGTAATAAAAGCGATGCTTACACCATTGGAACCAAAAAATACAGTGAAGAAATTGCCAAGTACCTTGATGAAAACGTTGAATCATGGGAAGGTAGTGAAGCCCAGTTAACCAAAAAGAAAGGTAAAAATAAACAGTTAAACGGTAAAAAAGTAGGTTACCTCTGGAAAATCCCAGTTAAACAGGAAGAATAACTTCCTACTACCATACTTTTTTTAAATTATTCTTACTGATTTAATATTCTTAATTAATTCTAACTTATTATTTCCTGAACCCTTCCTACTCTTCCGTCTTCAAGCCTAACCTTGATTCCATGAGGATGAGTGGAAGAACGAGTTAATAAATCTTTAACTATCCCTTTTGTTCTTTTTCCACTACGCTGATCCTTTTTAAGTACAATGTAAACTTCAGATCCTACTTTAATATCTTTCCTGTTTTTACCGTTCTTTTGACTCATATTTACATCTCTAAAAATTGTGATGAACTATCATAACTTAAGTATCATAGCCTATTAATCATGAACTAATAGTCATGAACTAATCATTTACAACCTATTCATAACCTAATCGTTCTAAAGCCAATCATATAACAATTATCATATTTTAATTAACATATTCTATAATAAAATATTTAAATACTGAATTTTTTAAATACTGAATTTTCCATTTAAATCATGACTATCACTGTTTGGAATTATTGCAAGTGTTTTAAGTGTTTTTTAAGTACTCTATGTAAATTTTCTGCCCCTACTATCTCTTCAGAACCCATATCCCACTGTGAGGGGTATAGAATGAAAGGTTGGGTTTGTTCACCCCCCAAACCGCCGTGACTACCCACTAATTCCTCAAAAGCTGCTACTTCATTAGTTTCAGGATCATAAAAACTGTTAACTAGAATATCCGGAGCATACCTGAAACCATCAGTACGCAGAAGATGTTTAAAGGCTCTTGGTCCAAATGGAGTTAATGGATCTTCCCCTTCAATGGTTCCATCTTTAAGATAATGAATTCCATCCTTCCCCACTGCCATTGGTCCCTGTTCCTTTGACTTGACCATTACAAACCCCACACCTTGGTGTTGAACCAGGCCTGGGATCAGATCAGGGTAGGTAGCTTTTATCTGTTCAAAGGTTAACCTTTCCACATGTTCGGTTAAGTAGATTAATCCCAGATTTCCTGATGCCAGTACAATAACCTGAGCATTCTCAGAAGATATCTGCTTTTTGGGAGGAATATCTCCAATATCATGACGTTGCAAGTAGTCCAGAACTTTTCCCTTAATTACTGGAGCTTCATCAACCTTTTTTACTGCTGTATCAAATAAATACCTGCTTTCATCCACCACATGGTCGCTACGATCCCTTATATAGCGTTTACTATCTTCTATGGGGCTCTGAAAAGCCTGGCCAAAGTGATCTTCGTTGGAGGAAAGTTCACTGTAGATCAGGGTTTCTGGTGGCATTAAATCCCGGACCAGATCCTCCAGACTCTGACCATACCTTTGCAGGAAAGTGGCTCCATTGGTTTGACCATGATCAGATTGAACCACAAGGTGGTAGGGGCGTGGTGCGTATTTTCGGGCGTTATCCAACCGATGAAACTGTATGTCCAGTTTTTTAAGAGCGTAAAAAGCATCCCAATCACGGGTTCCAGAGTGATGGGCTATTTCATCATATCCCAGGTAAGTAACATATGCAACATCAACTTTACCCTCAAGCATATCCCCAATGACCACAGCTGTGGTTACTTCGCGTAAGAATACATTGGCTCCTGCTCTTACAAAGGGATAAATAAAACCTCGCTTTATACGTGGTTGGATATTTTTAATCCAGTGAACCAGCTGGGAAGCAAAGTCCAGTATAACATCCCATAGAAACAGGGCTACTATGCGGGCGAAATTGGATGGATAAGAGTAAACATAATACCATGCCCGAGTATAGAATCTTCCCAGGTTTTTAAGCTGACTGTAAGTGAAAATAACATCAACTGCATCTCCAGAGAACAGGTTTGTTCTACTGGCCCCGTGGCAGGCTAAAAGTCCGTTTCCATCAGATATTCTTTTTTCAATAACTGGGGCGTCAGATAATCCTGTTGAAACCATGATCTTATTATTTTTATCTTTTTCCACCCACCTGAAAGCGGGAATATCCTGATTATTTCCGTGGAGGATTCCGGCCTGACTGGCCCCGGTTTGACTCGACAGATCTGTTTCCCATGGTATCACTCCATGGGAGTTATTTTCTAACCACTTTTTAAGAGTGGGCATGGTCCCATTTTTAATGGCTTCCTTTAATATAGGGAAGGCCAGTCCATCAATTTCAAGGAAGATAACTCCGGGTTTTTCATTGAATTTGATTTTTCCCTTTTTTATCTTTCGGATAACATTCCGATAATAAGTGGCATCATCATCAATGGTTAAAATTGCAGATAAGACCGCGGTAACTGCAGCCATGGCAATAGGGGCCAGTATTAAGGCAGGCCCCTGGATGGTGAATCCGGTTATTAATTCACTGGCCAACCATATTAAGAATGCATTTAACAGCAATGCACCTATGCCCACCGTAAATACCATAAATGGTAATAATATCCGTGCCAATAATGGCCAGAATAGGGCATTTAAAATTCCCACTACTCCTGCAGCGATAAGTGCTGTGACCCAATCATTAAAATACAAGCCAATAGATAAATAATCAATGAACATGAATCCCAGAAATCCACCTAGCCACATAACCAGAGTTCTAGCTAACCAGTAGAACCTGGAATGGCCTTGAACCTGATCATACCAATCGATTGATTGTTTTTCTTTATCTTCCACTGGACTGATCCCCCATGTTAACTTCTCCCCAGATTAATCCTCAAGATATAACTTAACATTTCACTAATTAAAAATTTTCAAATAAAATTTACAGAAATATTTTCTATTACAATTTTTTATACATCACAATTTTTCAATCAACCCATTTTCATTTACAAATTTTAAAATTTATTCCCCTAAAAACCCATTTCACAGGAATGATTTATGATTACAATACATCTTCTGGACATTTCAATGTGAAGACTGTGATTTCGGGGGCACAGTTGATCCTCAACCAGAATACATTAGTTCCCAGGCCCCTGCTGGTGTACTGGACCATATCCCCCACCATATATTTACCCGCAGGATATTTGAAGAAATGAGGGCCGCGAATGAATGTGCCCAGCCCGGGTATGAGGAATTGTCCCCCATGGGAGTGTCCAGATATTTGCAGACTGAAACGTCCAGTGGTGGAGCTTATGTCTGCAAAATCAGGTTCATGAGCCAGGAGTATGGCTGGTCCTTCTTCTGGGAGTTTTTCCATCACCAGATCAAGGCGCTGTTTACCTAGCATCACACTATCCACGCCAGCAATGTGCAGGGAAGCTTCATCATGATGTATGGTGTGTAGATCATTGCTGACATCAATTATATCACACCGGTGCAATATTTCTCGTATTTTTCCAGCGTTCAGCCAGTGATCATGGTTGCCTAAAACTGCAAATGAGAATTCTTTAGGTTTTAACTTTTTTAATGAGTTTTCAAGGTCCTCGGCCACATCATCCAGTATGTAAGAAACAAAATCACCAGTTATAGTTACAGAATCCGGTTTTTCATTATTGGCCATTTTTATCACACCTTTAAGGTGTTCCGGTGTGATCCACTGGCCAAGATGTATATCTGAAAGATTTAACAGCTTATAATTATGAAAAGAAGGATCAAGGTTGGGTATTGTAACTTCCACTTGTTCTACTTGGAAATCTTTGTGGTCAAATTCAGGGTTGCCTATTTTATGACGCCAGTAAGTCATTCCCCTCTGTAACTTCTGCCTGTATTTCAGGGCATTGGGATCCTTTTCTTCCATGTTTATACCTTTTTGTTATATAGGGCAATTATAAATGAGGATAAGAAACTAGTATCAGGCTGTCCAGCCCACACTGGATGTTTTATTAGTTTCTTCCATGATTTTCTTCCAGAATTATCATTATATGAATGCATTCCAAGTAATTATCTTCCAATAAATTTTCCAAGGACAGTATCTTCTGATAAAGGATTTTGGTAGTTTCTCCATTATAAAATTTGTTAAAATACTTAACCATGATTTATAAACTTTTTTAAGATAATAAATCATTCTAAAAATAAAAAAAATAGATTTTTTTTAGATAATAAAATTTTTCAATTAAACCATGTTCTCTATTTCATCAGTTATCTTCCAGTGTCCACCTTTCTTCTCAGCTCTTTTAATGAGCAATACTCCTAGTAAAGCACCAACAATTCCCCCTGCAGTATCAGTGAAAAGGTCGTTCATGGTGTCATCAAGTGGATCATGAGTTGGTGAACCCTGCATTTGAGTGTTTCCTGTGATCTGCCCTATTGGACCCTGTGATAAATATTTATCATAGGTATATTCCCCCATTTCCAGTACTCCACCTAATCCAATGGTTAGAATAACAATGAGAATTGCCATCTCAGCTAAAGAAGCTTTCAACCTACCGTAATAGTAGATGGTATAAACAATCATCATGCCGATAAGTGCAATGTATAATGGTAGCATGAAGTGCATAAAATTATCATAGTGAGGAAGTTTAACGTACAATCCCAGTGCATCTCCACCAACCAGTTCAAACAAAACCATTGCCAGGAGTAAGAGCTCTATTTCAACAGGAATGGCTCGTATTCTATTTCCAGTGAAAACTCTAGGGCTGTTAATTATTACCAGAGCCAATAATATCAGTATTCCAAATATCCTTTCTGCACCGTTTACCCCTCCAAAAATTGTGATGTAAATACCAGCAACTAACAGGAATATACGCATTATTCTCAGCAAATTTTTCTGCAAAGGACTTATATCTTCTGGATTTGGGTTTAAAAAGCTCATCTGTCAATCTCCATGACTTATATAATTATGATACTTAAATTTAGATTGCATTTTTTTATAATCAATGAATTAACTGGGTTTTATAATCAACTGGGTTAACTGGGGAATTCTATTAAAAAAATAGTATCCTTATGTTAACTTTTTCTATTTTTTTAAGTTTAATGAAATATACGGATAAACTTCATTTAACAAGGAAATTTGCAGTTATAGGAATTCATTCCATCAAATACTTGGATATAGTTATAATCTGATTGTTAAGACAATGTTTTAATAGTAATTATAAAAAAATCAGGTTAAGATCAATATAAATAAAATTGGGAATGATTAATATATAGATGATAATTATATCCAGATTTGGAATAAAAATAAATAAATTTGGAAATAAAATTCAAACATAAATTTGGATAACCCAAACAAACTCAGAAGAAAAATTAGAATTTCATAATATACTATAATTCGGAGTAAAATAAGATTCGCTTACCAGGCAGGTGTGTGCGTGGAAAAGAAGGGATTTGCAGGAAGATTAAAAACATTATCCAAACCCACTGGCAAGCCAATGTGGAGTCAAGCATTTAAATCCATAATTTTAATGGTTTTAGCTGCATTAATAGCTAAATCCCTGGGTTTTGATGATGGAATAAAAGCAGTCATGTTTATTACCCTCATCGCCACCATAATCATAGACCTACCACTACCATTGCGGAAAATCTTTCCCATGGCCCTGGTAGGATTTATAATGACTTTTTTAGCCTTTATAAGTTCTTCTCTGGCCATTTCTAGTCTTCCTGTTTTTCTATTTTTCACAGTTATCTGGGCTTTTTTAAGCCTTTCCATGTACATTTTCAGTGAAACTTTCGGCCTTTTTGGGTTTATAATATTCTGTGGTTACTTCCTGTCAGTGGCTCTGGTTAATAGGGGTGCTTCCACACTGGAATGGGGACTTTACATAATTTTAGCTTATCTGGTTGCATCAATCCTTTTCATACCCAAAATATGGGGGAGAAAAAAAGACATTTCAAAAATGATTGCCTCTCCTTTCGTTCCAGAAACCTCTCTTGAGAGGGTTTTATCAGTTCGCCAAGCATTATCTGGAATTCCCCTTGATAGGGAGGATTATGAACTATTCAGAATTGGAAATTACCTAACCGGGTTTAGGGGTTACAGTAAACTGATGTTTTCCCGTTTATCTGGCCAATCTCAGGAATTGCTCAAGAGTTTTATGGATGCGGTTAATAAAAGCAGCCTGGAAATTGCAGGGAGTATTACCAGTACTCCCAGTACAATTAAACTGGAATCAGTAGATCGGGAAATTGGAAATATACAAAAATCAGTTAATAGCACTGATCCAGATAACAAAGCCCTATTGGAAGTGTCCACAGAAATTAGAACTCTACTCCAGAAGGCCAGTGCCCTGCTGGTAGAAAAATATCATTCCAGTGAAAAATTAAAGATACCTTCACCCCAAAGTTCTCTTAAAGAAGTTTTAAGTGCTAATTTTAATCTAGAGAACATGTACATACGTCACGCTATGAGGTTCTCCCTGGCACTTACTCTGGGACTCCTGGTGGTGTATTTAACCCATGGACGTGACGCACTCTGGGTTACCATGGGTATTTTAATCATAATCAAACCGGATGTTACTAGTACCCTTAACAACATCATTTTAAGGGTTTCTTTTAATGTATTTGCCATACTCCTGGCCATACTCCTGGGATTCCTCTTCCCCCATTATGCATTATTCGGCTTAGCTTTCCTTATGCTTTTCCTGTTCAGAGCATTCTATCCCAGTTATATGGGACTTTCAGTCATGTTCCTTTCCATATTCGTGGTGCTGATATGGCCCAATGGACCTGTGTGGGAGAATGCAGTTGCCCGTATAATTGACATTAGTATTGGTGCCATTATAGCATTTGTATGTGCATATCTCATCCTGCCCAGCAGGATGACCGTAGATCTTCCGGGACAGATTGTTAGGGTCATCCATGCTAACCGTGAATATGCAAATGCGGTTCTCCCTGATGAAGATAGGGCGTATGATCATGAAAATGCAGTTAAGTATTTCAGGAAATACATGTTAGAAGAAAAAAACCTTGAATCAGCTATTAAAAAGGTTGATGATACATTTAATGATGTGGATAATGACGTGTCACTCTATCATGAACTAAGTGCGGTTAATAAAAAGTTAGCAGCAGATATTTCTAGCATAGCAACATTAATTGAATCTAAAAAACCTTTACTTAACATTTACCGGTTTAAAGAACAGTTAATTGATTCTTTGAATGAACTGGCTCTTTCTGTGAACAAAAATGTGGTGCTTCCAAGGGCAAATATCAACCAATCTTACCGGGATTCAGATGTTACTGAAGCATCCACCCCTGAAAGTTACCTTGACTGGATCCGCAATGATGTTAAATTCCTGCAGGAAGGAGTAGAACTGGGTCACAAAACTGGGGCACTGGAACGATACCGTGATATGACTTAAATATATAAATTGAGCCCTATTAAAACTAATTAACCTGTTAAAACTGTTAAGAATGATTAATTGACCAATCTGAAAAGTTCATTAACCTTTTGGAAAATTTACTAGCCATTCAGAAAATTATAGTGCCACTAGGAAGAATTTATTGAATATAATTCCAGGCATGTAATTTCAGGGCGGTAATTAAGATCATAGGACAGAGTATGTAATCATAGGGCCAGTAATGTAGTTCCATAAGGCACTGATTAATAAAATGTAGCTCATAAAAAGGATAATAGAAAAAAAAATATTTGATGGAATTGTCAGGTGAAACCATGAATAGTAAGCTGTATCATAATCTGGAAATGGTCCTGGAAATAATTTTCCTGATATTCATATTCTTGGACAGTTTTCTTCTTTTCACTAGTGTATTTTTACCTCTAAGGGGAAATTCATATGTCAGTATTGCTTACTTTGACTTAATAACCAGTGCACTACTTTTATTAGGATATTGGATCCAACAAAGAAGGACCAAATCAAAAACAGGGTATTTAAAAAGGAACTGGAACGGAATCATAGCAATTATCCCCATATACTTCATAGGAATTGTTATTCTAGGCATCAGTGAATCTTCAATAATTATTAAAGTATTGGCATTAATTAAAGTACTTACACTAATAATGGCCGCCCGCCAGGTGGGTAGAGCAGTAGACCAATTCGTTTCAAAAAGTAAGTTGGTTTACGGATTTGCATTCTTTGTAGTTGTGCTTTTAGTCTGTTCAGTGGGATTCTTTTTACTTGAAAATGGAGTTAACCCGGAAGTTACCACCTACGAAGACTCCTTATGGTACGTTATTCAAACCATAACCACTGTTGGATACGGAGATGTGGTTCCAATCACCCAATGGGGACGTTTAATTGGAGTAATTGCCATGATAAGTGCTATTGGTATTTCCAGCCTGTTAACTGCAGCCACTACTTCTTCTTTAATGGATAAACTGCGTGAAGATCGTGAAAAACTTGCCAAATCCAGTGTTGATTATACCAAGAAACTTGATAAAAGAGTTCAGGATATGGAATCAAAAATGGCAAAAGAGAAAAATGTTAAAGGAATTGAAACTGATTTAAATGAGATTAAATCTGAAATAAATGAGATTAAAAATCTTCTGAATAAAATAAACAGATAATTATTGATAAAACAAATAATAGAAGGATAATAGAAGGAAATATTTTGAATATTTCCTTAAAAATCCTAATCAGTCTGTTTTAAAAAACAGTTTCTGTTTTAAATATCTGTTCAATAAGTTTTTGCTTCTCTAATTATTCAAGTAACGCAAATATACCACTTATTATCAGCCAGATACCAATTAAAGCTCCTAAGTAAATTGGGTCAAAGGCTAATGTTCCCAGAATTATGTACAGTATACCCAGTATTATTCCAAGGATACCTGCCCATGTGGCGTTTTTAAAGTCATTACGTGATAGCAAAGAGATAATTCCAGCTATTATCAGGAATATACCTGCCAAGTATAACAGGAATCCGGCTAAGAATGCGAATATTGCAGGGTTGAAAATCAGCCCTATTCCCACAATAAGTACAATTATACCCAGGATCACATTCATGATTCCCGCAGATTTACTGACTTCCATCTGGGATCCACCTACAATTAAAAGCCAGATAGCGATCATTAACACTACAAATCCGGTTAACACACTTGCAGCCACAAGACCTGCTAGTGGAAACGCTAAAACTATTAAACCAAGAATTATTGCTAAAATACCTAATACAACGTTTTTCATCAAACCCCTCCATTTATTTTTCAGTTAAATCCGTATTAACCATGAATATTTTATTTATGAATATATAAAAATATTGCTATTTAATGAACAACAATTAAAAAAAATGTACTTAAAAATCTCTAAAAACTAGTTCTAATGATAACCGTACGATTTCAAATTTAAGAGAAATAACACCGGAAGAAAATAAAAAAAATAATAAAAATTTTTCTGAATTTAAAAGCTTTATTCGTTGTATCTTATTTAAGATGCTTTTTTGGATTTTTCAGGCTTTCCAGAAGGTATGACGAAAATCTCCATTATACCAGCCAATATTAAGAAAGCTCCTAGAATTATGGCCAAGAATAAAGGATTGGCAACATATATACCCACTATAAAGTATAAAATACCAAATATTATCCCTAAGATTCCTATTCCTCTTGATTTTAAATCTTTTCCTGAAAATAGTGCCATGAAACCTGCAATTATTAGGAAAAGGCCTACAATGTAAAGTGCTAAAAAGGTTAAAAATTCAAAGACACGTACATCTCCCAAAAATACTATCCCAAACAGAACTGCAATAATTCCCAGCAAAAGATCAGCTATGCCTGCTGCAAGGTTCTTTTCCCATACATGAAAACTCTGTGCGAAAAACCATATCCCTAAGAAGATTATTCCAAGGCCCATTAAAACACTGAAAGTGAGTACACTGACCAGTGGGAAAATAATAACTATGAGACCCAGAATTATGGCTAAAATACCTATTAATGTGTTTTTTCCTTCATTCATGATACAACCTCCCAATACTGTAAAAAGTCCCCATTGATTCTAAAATTTTTGTCAATTCATTCCAATCTGGGAAATGATTAATAATTTACTATGTCTGGTTTAAGATTTAAAGTTTACATTTGTAGAGTCCATCAATGGGGTTTATATCTGATCTTATGAACTATTCTGGGAAAAAAACTTATAACATTAGTTATAAAATTTTTGAAATGTTGGGGCTTGTTTAGAACCTTTTGGAGGTTGATAGATATGGCTGCAGGCAAAAATGTTTTGTTAGGAATTTTAGCGATAATATTAGGTTTAATAGTCATTGCGTTTCCATTGATAAGTGTTTTCACATTCAGTGTTCTGGCAGGAATGGGAGTACTCATTCTGGGTATTTGGTTCCTGGTCCAGGCATTTTCAGTATGGGAAAGCAGTAAAGGAATTAGTATTGCCTATTTAATCCTGGGAATTATTGCCATCATAGCAGGAATAGGATTAGTGGGAAATATACTTGCATTGAGCTTCTTAGCTAGTTTCATACTCTATTTAGCTGGTTTCTTCCTATTCATATCTGGTGTGATTACACTATTCACCGGAGAAGGAGGATCTGCCAAAGGAGTAGGTGTTTTAGGAATCCTGATTGGTATTATATACCTGATCTTAGGATTGTATGCTTGGGATCCCTTCTATTTAGCATTGTTAATTGGTATCTGGCTGATAATCAGTGGAATCTTCGAGATGTTTAAGCCTCAAGAAGAAGTCAGTACAGATACTACTGAATAAAAAAATCCTAAAACAAGCCCCCACATTAATTTCAACAATCCTTCTCAGAAAAAGCATAGTAATTATAATAATATTCCGGAATTTTACCATGATTAAGGAATGATCCGCATAAATTAAATGAATGACCCGCATAAATTATTACCAGAATAAGTTATGACAATTAAAAGGGATTTTTGTCTCAAAATTAAATCATCTTGATTAAAAAAATCTTTCAAACAATTATGATAAAATATTTCTCATGTCCCTTACTCTAATTTACATTGATATTTTTCACTAAAAGCTAGAGCTGATGTTAAATGGGAATATACACCTTGTCCTGGAAAAATTTACGTCGAAATCGACTAAGAAATCTATCCACTGTTTTAAGAATATCCCTGGGAGTTATAATACTCCTCATCCTGGTGAGTTCTGGGTTGGGAATAAGCAGCGTTATTGAAAAGTCAGGAACATCAAATGGAAAGATATTAGGTCAACAATCCAACCAGACAGCAAGTACTGAAAACGAAACCAGCACAGTGACCACGGTAGTTAACTATTTAAACTCATTATTAGGAAGTACTTTCACAGAAAACCAGTTATTAAGTCGTTTAGAAACAATTTTAGTTGATGTTGTCTATATTTTAGATGGTTTAGCCAGTATTGCCCTTTTAATTGGTGTTTTGGGTATTATGAATACAATGGGATTCAACCTCTCTGAGCGAAAAAGAGAGATAGGACTCCTTAAGTGCATGGGATTTACAAAAAGACAAATTTTTATTAGTTGCACTCTTGAATCAGGTTTACTGGGACTCATAGGATCAATAATTGGAGTGATTATTGGGACTACCGGAATCTGGATAATATCTGCCTTTTTTAAACCAGATTTTTTCACCACACTACTCCCTTTCTGGCTATTTGTGGGAACCATTGCCATTACCACAATCTTAAGCCTGGTTCTTGGCCTGTATCCTGCCTGGTTCACATCACACATTAAAGTAGAGGAGGCTCTTCTCTGTGAATACTGAAACATCTATACATACTGAAGACCCCCCAAATATTGAAAATTCCATAAATACTGAAGATATTCTTACATTTAATGGTGTTAGTAAGGTTTACAGTAAGGGAGGATTTGAAAAAGTGGCCCTCAATAATTTATCTTTTTCGCTTCATCCCCATACCCATACACTAATAACAGGCTCATCAGGAGCAGGAAAAACATCCATAATATATCTTGCAGGCCTTATCAAAAAACCTAGTGAAGGTAAAATATTTGTTAAAGGAATTTCAACCAATGATCTAGGGGAAACAGAACGTTCCAACCTTATTAAAAATGAGATTGGTTTGATTTTTCGACGATCAAATCTCCTGCCCTACCTTTCTATTCTAGAAAACGTGATGCTTCCCATGATATCATCAGAACAGAGTAAAGCAGAAGATTTGTTGGAAAAAATAGAACTTAATAATTGGAGCAGATTTCCCCGTGATTTATCCATTGAAGAAGAACAAAAAGTTGCCCTGGCCCGTTCTCTGGTAAACGATCCTGCCCTCTTACTTGCTGATGAACCAACTGGAGAACTTGATTGGGATGAAACTGAAAATTTTATGGAAATTTTAAGAAAAATGGATAATGTTACCATCCTAATGACCAGTGACCAAAATTCACTTAACCACTTCTTTCAAAATACACACGAACTTAAATATGGAATTCTCAACCCTTTATCCTCCTCCGAATAAACATTTAGATTGGGATAAATCTCCGGAATACTAGATAAATCTTCGAGATAAACAGAATAAGTTCCAAAAATTAGATCCTTAAAAAAAAGATCCTTAACTTATTTTTTCCTTCACTTAACTTCCAAAGATCCTCCATTATTCTGTAAGTCACTAAGATACACTTAAGATTAACAATACCCAAACTGGAATATATGACGAAAGATGAAAGTGGAGATCATAATTGCAAATAAGGACACATATGACGGTAACATTATTCAGTTTTTAAGTCCCAATCTTAAATTATGTCTTAAATTTTATTTTTGATCCTATTCTCTCTTATTCCCTAAATTAACAATCATTAATTCACGTATATTAGTTCATACCCCATTCCCTATGCCATAACACCCATAATGGCAATCCATGGCAATCCATGGCAATCCATGGCAATCCATGGCAATCCATGGCAATCCATGGCAATCCATGGCAATCCATGGCAATCCATGGCAATCCATGGCAATCCATGGCAATCCATGGCAATCCATGGCAATCCATGGCAATCCATGGCAATCCATGGCAATCCATGGCAATCCATGGCAATCCATGGCAATCCATGGCAATCCATGGCAATCCATGGCAATCAATTCAATTTTAATCTATTTATATATCACTGCAGTCCCGGTGGCTGTAACTATAATTGCACTTCCCTTCAATCCCCCAATTGAATTGTAATCTATCAAAACTTCAATCACAGTATTGGCCCCCATTTCATATGCATTATCAAGCATTCTACGTATGGCTGATCCCCTAGCTTCATCCAAGCTCATTCCATCTAATTGAGCTTTTTTAGATATCTTGGAAATACCTTCCGAGTTTTCCTTTACCATTGCCTCCCCAGTCACTATACCTATGTGTTTGGTAATATTACCACCATCCATGTGGGGAATTGATACAATAGGAACATCCAGATCATCCAAAAAGTTTAAATTTGGAGTTTTTAATGAGCCATCGATATTTTCAAGGTTTCCATCACCCTTATCGTCAGGCTCAGAAGGTTTTCTACGGACCTTATTCATTGCTTTAGAGAGTAAGTTCCCCAGATAACCTATAGCATACGTCAACACTCCCAGGAATACAACAAAAAGCAGATAATTTATGAGTATGGGAAATGCAGCTTGTACCATCAGCGCAAGCCCCCCTAATGTAAAGAAGTTAAGTACAATTGGATCTTGGGGGAAAAGCCAGGCATAAGCATTGATAATTATAAATATTAAAAGCGCACTGATTGCTCCAGTGCTTTTACCGTACATGCGTCTTGCAATGTAGGTTTCCACGAAACCTGCTATGAGTGGAGACACAATGAACATTATGTTAAACCCAAAAATTACCAAATTTCCCACAACACAGATTACCGCTGACAAAAATCCAGCAGCGGTGCCTATGAGTATAGAAGCAAAAGCCCATCGTTTTTCTTTTAAAAAGTTTACTGCAGATTCTAACAATCCCATCCCTTCCTAAAGTTAACGGTTCAAGGTTATGGATGAACCTAAAGATTAATACTGAAAAATATGATTCTAAATGTGATTTATTAAGATTTTAACTGATTTACTAGGATTTTAATTAATATATAATTTATAACTAATTTTACTCATTATAACTAATTTATTACTCCTGATAAGAAACCGCTGTTCCAAAAACCGTGACCATGATGGTATTTCCCATGGTTCCGCCCAGGTTATGATATGCTAAACGTGTTCCAATAACAGCATTAGCCCCTTTTTCAGCAGCCTTTTCTTTCATACTTTCTAAAGCTACTTCTCTGGCTTTTTTGAGTTCTTCTTCATAGGCAGAAGTTCTACCACCTACCACATCCCTCACACCCGAAAACATGTCCTTGTAAACATTTGCCCCTAAAAGGGATTCACCGGTTACTAAACCATAATACTCATTAATTTTCTTCCCCTCTATGGTTGGGGTGGTTAAAACTAGCATTTGTTAACCTCCTTACTAAAATTTCTTTTTTATGTTCTTTAATAGTACTAATTTAATTATAATACTAATATTCCTTTATAATACTAATATTCCCCCATATTATTTGAGTTAACGCATTATGTTTGAGTTAAGTTATATAGGTTGGAGTTAAATTATAAGGCATTTCTAGTTTTTATTAAATTATATTCGATTACCAGTAAATTTATTATAATCCACATACAAAAGTTAATACTAACTTAGTTTCTCATTAAGTAGACTAAAACAAGTTAAAAAATATAGTATATCGAATAATGAGGGTTAAAATAGATGGAACTAATTGCAAAAATCAATGAGGTTTTTTAAATGAAAAACACAATAGTTGGAGTTATTGCAATAATTGTAGCAGTTATAATGATAACTGCACCAGTAGTGGGACTTGCCACTCTTGGTCTCATATCTGGACTTTTAATACTTGGAATGGGTATCTGGCTAACCATTTTAGGCTTCGGTGAAAGAACATCCAATGATCTGTGGTTATTCCCATTTATAGTGGGAATAATTGGAGTAGTTATGGGTATAACATTCCTTTTCAACACTTCCTGGATAATGAGTCTCGGCCTATGGGCCTATATCATTACAGGAATCCTGTTATTAATTACAGGAATCATTGCCCTGCTTGTTGGTGAAAGGAAAACTTACAAAGTATATGCAGGAATATTTGGACTGCTATTCGGATTTCTTTTCCTTATCGTTGGTTTCTACAACGTGGATCCCAATATTTTAGGATTCATAACAGGGATTGGACTGTTGATATATGGAATTCTGAACATTCGAGAATAAAAATCCATAGATTACCCAGATATTTTGGAGGTCTTAAAAAAAGAATTGTTGAATTATTTAAGTGAATTAATTATTTAAAATAAAATACTAGGTCCGAATTGTAAAATAAACGTATTCGGACTTTAAATCTTTTTAAATTCTATTATCCCATTTTAACAGTTATATTCATAATCCTAACTGGCCCCTAAACATGAAAAACAACCAGACCAGGATGAAGACTGCAAATAAAACGTAAAGCATTTTACGGCTTTTTTGGACTTTTTTCTGGTTGGCCAGAGCTATTTGCTCACAGTTGGGTGAGCAATACTTTTCATTCAAGGGCATGGGTGTCCCGCAAACAGGACAGTGCTTGTGTTGTTCAATCATAAATATTACCTCTTTAAACGTTCTTTTAATATTATTTTAAATTATTACAGATTATTAGACTATTTTAGACTATTAGATTTATCCAGCAGTTTATTCAATATCATGCTTAATTAACGTGCCTATGTTATTCTTTATGGCTTTTTTAAGGTTTTCAGGGTTTTCCCCATTGAAAATAACTGTTTTTATCTTGGAACGACCTATGATCTGTATGGCGGTTTTATCCAGGAATTCATAGGTCCCTGCTTTCATTTCTTTATCAGCCAGCATTCCCATCATCTCTTTGGGGGTAATCTCAGGGAACATTTTTGCATCGGGGTGCTTGTTGGGATCTTTATCATACAATCCATCTACAGAAGTGGCGTTTAAGAGTAAATCTGCACCAACAAACTCGGCCAGAATGCTGCCCACAGCATCGGTACTGTGTGCTGGTTCTGTGCCACCCATTACCACAATTTTACCATTGGTAGAAAATTCTAGGGCTTCTGCAAAGTTATGAGGTACTCGTGGATAAGCACTATCTCCTAGAGCTGTTATGAGGAGTCGTGCATTGAGTCGGGTGACATCAATTCCAATATCATCACAGAGGGCTTCTGATGCCCCTAAATCCCTGGCTATTCCAATGTAGTCCCGAGCAGTCCTACCACCACCTACCACCACCATGATCTGGTGTTCTGCTGCCATACTCTCCAATACACTTGCATAATCCTGAAATTTTTTATAATCGTGGTCCCTGATTATTATGGATCCACCTACCGTGATCACTACGCGCATTTCATCACCAAAAATAATGTAAGTTTTACATATATAATTAAATCAAGTTTTGTGTAAACCTTTATACATTTTTTTATGCCATTAAGCTCATCATAATATTAGTATCACATACAAATTTATTAAATACAATATTTTAAACATAACCTGATACTGAATTACGAAACTCTTTTTCTAATTAAATAACAGTTTTACATTATAGTGCAACTATATTGTTACAACTCAAAAAGAGCATAGTATAACTTGGGAAGTGTAATACAACTTAGAAAAGCATAATACAACTTAAAAATTGTCAACAAATGGATTAAGAGCATGTTAATTGCGTTAATTGAACGAAGGGAATTAAGTGCTGATTTTGTAAATAAATAAAAATTAAAATTTTTTTAAAAAAAAGTTTGAAAAAAAATAACTGCTTCTATATAGCTTCCCCATCTCTACAGTAGTAACCCATTGGTTCACCGTTGGATAAATCATATTCTTCCCATAATGGACATTCATTACATTGGCACATTTCTTCGAAGTCCACATCTGCACACATGGTTTTTCCTTGGGCACAGTACAAACCAGGAATCATTTCAGGTTTAGGTGTTATTTCACCGGCCATTAGCTTAGGCATCATTTCCTGAACTTTCATTTGTTTTGATTTAACACATGCACTATCCGCTTGCACAGGACAGGTTTTACAGATGCACTTTTGCACGTTTTCCAAATTAAATTCCACTTTAGCCATCCTACTCAATCCTCCTCTTCCCTTTACTTATATTCTGATCTGATAGAATATTAGATTTTTCTACCCGAAAAATTTAATTCCGGATTAACCTATTTTAATGAATATATTCTCCATTTAGCCACCTTACACTGGTGATTTCAGCAAATTCCTTATTTACAGAAATCAGATCATCGGGGGAAAGTTGGTTCACATTATTTTTACCCACAATTCGGGTTAGATTGGCCATTTCTTCATTGGTTAATTCGATGAAATTGGTTAACTTGTGGATTCCCTCTTCTACATCTAACTGTTCCATGAGCTTAGGATCCTGGGTGGCAATACCCGTGGGACAAAGATCACTGTAACATATCCGGTATTGCTGGCAGTTTATTGCTATTAAGGCCGCAGTACCCATATACACTGCATCTGCACCTAATGCCAGACATTTAGCAAAATCAGCCGAAGTTCTCAATCCTCCTCCAGCTATAAGAGATATTTTATCCTTAACTCCCAACTCTTGTAATGTTTTGTAAGCCTGTGGAATTGCAGCAAACACTGGTATTCCCACATTATCTCTAACATAGAGGTCTGTAGCTCCTGTACCTCCACCAAAGCCATCAAGAGCAATGAAATCCACACCAATATCAGTTAACATACTTACATCAGACTTGACATCCCCACATCCAATTTTAGCACCTACTGGTACGCCTCCTGTGATTTCACGTAGCCATTCCACTTTTTCTTTCATAGCATCAGGGGCAGTCATGTCCATATGGTGGGCAGGTGAGTAAGATGGTTCACCTGGTTTCAAGTTACGTGTTCTTGCTATTTCATCAGTGATCTTCTCTGCTGGTAAATAACTGCCTTTACCAGGATAAGCTCCCTGGCCAAATCTGATTTCAACTGCTGCGGCTGATTCGAGGATTTCTTCATCTACTCCAAACCTTCCAGTAGAGTATTGTACAATACGATAATCGACTCCCACATCTTTTTCTTCATCTATTATTCCACCTTCACCGGAATTAAAGCCAATTCCAAGTTTTGAAGAGGTACTGGAAATCACTACCCTCACATTTTTGGACACAGCCCCAAAGCTCATTCCGGAAATCATTAGGGGTGATGAGACTTGCATTGGTTTTTTTGAGTGAGGGCCAATGATCACCGAACTTTGAACTTGTTCTTCAAGGTTTAAAGGTATTTTATTCACCTGTGCAGGTATAAAATAAAGATCATCAAGTGAAAAGGGGAACTTCTTCAGCGAACCCATAGACCCCACTGTACTTTTGCCGGTTTTGCTTTCTTCCTTGATATTTACTACTTCTTGGTAAAAGTCAGGATCTTCTTCCTTGCTTCTTTTGCGCATAAGAATGTTACTTTCCCCAACACTTACTTTATCACAGTAGTAAAGTCCTTTAAGCCCATATTCCTTGTATATCGGGCATTTATTGCAGAGGCAAGTTTTTGCTTTAATATCACATTTACTTTCATTTACACCGCAGAAAAGGATTTCACCATTACAATCATGGGGATAACTTTTACACAATCTGCATATGCATTTTTGTCGGTTTTCCTTTGAGTCAGGGACTTTAATCCTTATATTTCCAGGTTCATCCATGTTACTCCCCCTATTAACATCTTTAGATAGTCTCTTAAATCTCAATTTCCTTTAAATCTTTAATAGCCTTTTTAAATCATAATAGCTTTTTAAATCTTAAAGGTCCTTTAAATAATCTTCAAGGATTTTTTTATAATCTTAATGATTCTTATTAATCTTCAAGATTGATTAAGTGCCCTTAAACTGGTTTTTAAGTTATAGAACTTGCAGAATGTAACCTGAAATTCTTCGGTGATTCTGATTTTAATAGCCCAGACAGTGACAAGTTCTTTCTTTCCTTATCATGGCCATAATCACAAGCACTAACTCTACACTCGGCCAGAGAAAACCCCCTACTTTTAATAAAATAAATTTAAAGTATATTATATGTTTAAAATAAAATAAAATTATGTTTTATAAATTATTTTTTTTAAGATAGAATGGTAATAATGCACCATAATTGGAAATAACTATAATATACTATAAGGTTTAGATAGAATACCTAATTAAGATAATATCTAATATTTTACGGAAGACCATTATAAAACAATTTTTAGGATG
Organism: uncultured Methanobacterium sp.; assembly: GCF_963665055.1. NCBI lineage: Archaea > Methanobacteriati > Methanobacteriota > Methanobacteria > Methanobacteriales > Methanobacteriaceae > Methanobacterium > uncultured Methanobacterium sp. The sequence continues at coordinate 2,944,126 of NZ_OY762015.1, read as the reverse complement.
AATTATCAGTAAAATTATAGTATGATAAGAGAATAAATAATTCATCTGTATTAAATAAACATACTTATTATGAATTTCACCAGTTAGGAGCGATATTAAATGTCAGAACCATCATCAACCGAACTTTATGAGGTTAAGCGCACCCTGAAAGAACTCTCCGATAAAAAAGGACGGGGTACTGAGCTGGTGTCTGTTTACATCCCACCAGATAAACAGATCAGCGATGTGGTAAAACACATGCGAGAGGAACTAAGCCAGAGTGCTAACATCAAAAGTAAGCAGACAAAGAAGAATGTTCAATCTGCTATTGAAGTTATAATGCAGCGTATGAAGCTTTTCCCACGACCTCCAGAGAGGGGTCTGGTTCTCTTTGTTGGTATGATCCCCAAGGGGGGTCCAGGTACCGAGAAGATGGAAACCTATGTTTTCGAACCCCCAGAACCGGTTCAGACTTACACCTATCATTGTAACTCCCAGTTCTTCCTGGAACCCTTGGAAGAGATCCTGGAAGACAAAGAAATCTACGGACTGGCAGTTATCGACCGAAAAGAGGCCACAATAGCCGTTATGAAGGGTAAACGGATCGACATAGTTAAGAACCTTACCAGTGGTGTTCCTGGAAAACATAAGGCTGGTGGTCAGTCACAGAGACGTTTTGACCGATTGATTGAACTTGCAGCTCACGAATTCCTTAAAAGAATTGGTGATCATATGAACGATGCCTTTTTAGAGCTTGAAGGCCTTAAAGGAGTTATTATTGGAGGTCCAGGACATACTAAAGAGGATTTCGTTAATGGAGATTACCTGCACCATGAAATTAAACAAAAGATCATCACAACAGTGGACACTTCCTACACTGGGGAATTTGGTATCAGAGAAGTCATAGACAAATCCATGGATATACTCACTGAGATTGACATTATGCGTGAGAAAAAACTGGTTCAACGTTTCCTCACAGAACTGGTGGATGAAAATGGCTTAGCATCCTACGGTGAAGCAGAAGTCAGGCAGAACCTGATTAACGGCGCAGTAGAAGTTTTACTACTCTCAGAGGATGTTAAATCCAAGCGATACACCTATGAATGTTCTTCATGTGGAAACCAGGAAGAAAAAACCATTAAAAATGAGAGTGAAGCCAAAGAGAAAACCTGTAAGAATTGTGGTGAGTCAATGAAGGTTGCATCTTCTGAAGATATTATCAGTGACTTTGTTAAACTGGCTGAAGAAGTTGGTTCAGATGTTGAAGTCATATCCACTGAAACCGAAGAAGGAATGCAATTACTCCGTGCCTTTGGGGGTATTGGAGCCATATTAAGGTACAGAGTATAGTTTAATTGATTGAATACATAGTAACTATTAAACACGTACCTTAAAACTATTTTTTTATTTCATTTATACAATCAATGGTTTAAACAATCAAAATAGCCGTCTAAATATCCAGAATAGATTTGTAAATAGACTCACTTGAAAAAATCTCAATAATTAATTTTAATTAATAAATTTGTTTATTTATTTACTAAAAAAGTAGTTTTACCTAAAAAAGTAGGGAAAAATAATAAAGGAAAAAATAATTTCAAAGTCAATTAAAGTATCCCAGCTTATAATTAGAGTTATCCCAGCCTGCTTACACGTATAAGTGATTCTACTGGAACTTTTTCTACTTCTAAGAGCCCTTTTTTGTCGATGAGCACCACTGCTGCCAGTGGTTCTGCTCCAAGGCTTCTGAAGACTTTTATTGCTTCGCCAACGGTTCCACCGCTGGTGATGACATCGTCCACTATTACCACTCTTTTTCCCTCAACTGAAGCGAAATTACTGCTTACTGCTCCCCGGGCATCCTCTTCCTTGCGGTGTTTAATGGGGTGGAACACTGCCATATCTGCATCCAGAAACTCGGCCATCATGGTGGCAAATGGTATTCCACTTACCGTGATTCCCACCACTACTTCCACATCACCGTGCTGTTGTGCCATATCTGCCATTGCTGCGGAAACATAGGACATTCTCCTAGAACTGCCACCCAGACTTTTCCAGTTAATGGCAAAATCAACCGGTGCTTTTTCCTGAGCTTTTTCTTTAGTTTTATCGGTTCCCTGGAGTATGAGCCATCGGGCAGTGTCTTTTGAGACATTGAGTTCATCAGCTATTTCTCCTGTGGTAAAACCCCTGCTTCTAAGTTCATAAGCCTTTTCAATGAGTTTTTGGTTCATTATACCCCTCCGGAATTGTTCAACAGTAGTCTGATACAGTGTAGTTGTATTATGTACATATCTGTGTAAATTAAACTAGATTAATCTATATGATTATTTATCAATAAATAAAAATTATCAATATACTAAGATTAATCAATATCAATTTTAACTGGAACTTTCTCTTTTGCAGATTTCATTGCTGCCAAGACTGTTTTAAGGGCATGTATTCCATCTTCCCCTGTAATTTTTGGTTTTTCATCCAGCATAATTGCATTTAAGAATGAGTCTAACTCCACCATTAGGGGTTCATTGTGAGGTACCCTGACGTTCCTGGCGTTTTTCCCGAATATCTCCACAGTCTGGTCAATGTAATCCAGAGAGATTATACCATCCGTTCCAGTGACTTCTAACTGTCGTTTTTTGTAGGGTGTGAGCCAGTTCACTTCCAGCATACCTATGGCGTTGTTGTAGAACTCCATCATGATCTCGGCATGGTCCTCGTATTCACATTTTTCCAGTCTACTACCAACATGGGCGTATACCTTGGAAACAGGACTGTCCATAAGGTAAGCCATGACATCCACCTCGTGGATGGCCAGATCTATAGTTACTCCCACATCCTTTATTCGTGGAGGAAATGGACCCACCCTTTTGGCTGAAACTGAAACCACTTCACCAATGAGTTTTTCTCTTAAAAGTTTTTTAGCTTCTAAAACTGCCGGGTTAAACCGTTCCACGTGACCTGTGGCCAGTTTAACTCCTTCTTTTCTGGCGGCTCGGACCATGGCCTTGGCTTCCTTCAGGGTGAATGCAATGGGTTTTTCCACCAGTACGTGTTTTCCCTGTTCTATTGCACTCATCACCACTTCGTAGTGGTAAGTGGTGGGAACACAGATACTCACTGCATCTATTTCTGGCATTTTAAGTACATTATCATAATCAACAAAGCCCACAGTGTTGTATTTCTTGGAAACTTCCGCCAGGGTGCCTTTCATGAGATCCGAGACTGCCATGAGGTTGGCATTTTTTAATCGGGTGTATACCCTTACGTGGTTATGGCCCATGGCCCCTACACCAACAACTCCCACGTTTAATTTTTTCACTAGCAATCCTCCCCAATGCTTCTGGCGATTTCAAGACCTATACTTTCGGCCTGATTTATTGAACCGGTTATGTCATGTTTAGAGATAAGTTCACCCTCTCTGTTAAGTAAAATAGCTTGAAGTTTCAATTTATCTCCTTGTGCTCGGGCACAAACTCCTAGAGGCCACTGGCAACCTACACCCAGTTCTTCTAGAACTTTTCTCTCAGCCATGATTTCATTATAAGAATATTTGTGATTTAATTCTTTTAAAATATTTTTGTTACTACTATCCTTCCTACTAACAACTGCCAGTGCTCCCTGGCCTGCAGCAGGAGTCATGTAATCCAAAGAAAATCGTTCCCGGAGGTGTTCGGTAAGTCCTAATCTGTTGAGACCAGCTTCAGCCAGTAAAGTGGCCTGATATTCTCCACTGGTGACTTTTTTTATCCTGGTTTCAATGTTGCCCCTAATAGGCTGAATATCCACGTTTTTCTGATGGTATTTACAGAATGCCTCTCTCCTGACACTACTGGTCCCCAGTGTTGCTCCTTCAGGGAGATCTTCCCATTGGTAAGGTGATACCAGCACATCGTGAGGGGATTCCCGTAGTGGGATTGCTACAATTTCCAGTTCATCATCCAGTTCACTGGGAAGATCCTTTAAACTGTGTACTGCAAAATCAACCTCTTCTTCTAAGACTGCTCTGTCCAGTTCTTTGGTGAATATTCCCTTCACATCCATCTGATAAAGTTGAGAATCTTTTATTTTATCCCCTGTGGTTTTTATTACGGTTATGTCTATTTTCTCATCTGTTATTTTTGATAAAGAGGTAATTATATTCTTGGTTTGAACCATGGCCAGACTGCTTCCTCTTGTACCTACCTGCAATGCATCATCTCCGAGTGTGGCGAATTACTGAATTTAAGTCATAAAAGTTTGTCATTTAGTAAGCATACTGCTGGATGCAGACTAATATAAAAATCCTTAGTTGAATGATTTTCTATGATCTTTAATAAATGTTGTCATGTTAGAAATTAATCATCTATTCTGTTTAACATAGAGAGATTTAAAGTTATCTCCTCGATGTTATCTCCTGCCCAGTTCTGAAAAATTGGAACGGTATATCAGCAATATGTTTTTCGCCCCAACCTTTTTAGATTCATTCAGTGCCATTTCTATACTGTTACAATAATTATAGTGTTTTCCCATCTGTTTCCATACACTAAGACCTAGATCCCCAGTTAATATCATTAAAAATTCATCATCCTGGTCAGCTAAAAAGTTTGAAAGAGAAGTTTCATCAATCTCTTCACAGGTTACACCGTAACTTCCGCCCAGTATAAGAGCTGGTTTTTCATAGCCTTTTATCATGTTTACTGCTTTTTTTACGGCAGTAACATTTATTCCAGGATTGATCTCTTCAATAATCATCATGTCCCCTACTTTACGGAGGGAAGTCCTGCCAGGCAATCCTGTAAAGTTTTTTAACCCACTAATAATTGATTCCTTGGGGGTTCCCATGGATAATGATGCAGTTATTGCAGAAAGGGTGTTTTCAAGGTGATGCTGGGCAGGGGCAAATGTGGAAACTTCAAAGGAAGTGTTTATGGATATTCCATTTATGGTTATAAGATCTGTCACTTTAACCTGGAATACGGTCTTATGAAGCCCATAATTAATATTCTGTGCTTTAACACTTGCACTATCATCATCCAGCCCTTCAATTTCGAATGTATTCGTTTTCTGGTTTAAAGAGTGAGAGGAATATAATTTCTGGTAAGAATCATTATCACAGACTGATACCTTACTTTTAAACATCTGCAGCTTGGCTTTACTGGCACTGCTACTTCCACGGGCTATGCTATAATCCTCTACAATATTGGTGATAACCCCCACATCAGCCAGTCCTGTACCACCCAGAGAACTTTCAAATATGCAGATACCCACATTATGAACCTTATCTTTATAAAATTCCTGTGAAAGTTGCCAGGCAGTTATAATACTGGCTGGAGTGATGCTGATATCTTTTTGGAGGATGATTTCCTGCCCATCTTCAACAACTTCAACACCCAAACTGCTTAATATCAGCGGGTTTTCATCACGGTATATCTCCTTGAGCATGGCAGCGGTGCTGGTTTTACCCTTCACCCCGGTGACTTCAATTACTGGTACGTTTATCTGGTCTTTCAGAAGAAATCCCACTGCCTGATGGTGAGTCATGTGGGAAGGTTGGGGTAGATTACAGTGAACCGGAGCTACAACAATTAAGTTAGATTTATCATTTTCCAATGAGTTCTTGGACATATCATTTTCCAGGGCGATATTTTCATAAAAATAACTCTCATAGAATGATTCCTCGACCAGTTCTATTCCCTGAGCTTCCAGTAGTGATTTATCTTCTTGGGATAACGTTTGGTAGATGTCCCATGCAAAAACCTTACAATCTGTTCTTTTAGAAAATTCAGAGGCCAGTACGGTTCCCCCATGGGTCATGTCCACTACTAAAATTCTCATTTAATAGATTCCACCCTGTGTTAACTTTTCTCGAACTTTCCGGTAGAAATCCTTGGTAAGGCGCACGAAATATGCGCAGTTATCTGATTTGCGGAAGACAATCTCATCCATGTAGTTTATCTCTTCCTCAAACTGACCATCGATAACTGCTATGGCCTTTTTACCTTCTCTGAGGAGCTTAACTTTTATGGTGCTTCCATCGGAAACTACTGTTGGTCGGGCCCCCAGTTTAAATGGGCATATTGGAACTATTACAAAGGCTTCGACCCGGGGATCGATGATTGGGCCTCCAGCTGACATTGAATAAGCCGTGGAGCCACTTGGCGTGGCAATGATAAGCCCATCTGCTCGCAGTTCCTCCATTATCTCATCATCCACACTGATTTGGATGTGGAGCATTTTAGCAGGTTTACGGGTCATTAGCACCACCTCATTTAAGGCAGGAGGCAGTTCATGCTTGTGCCAGACTAAAAGCTGGTTCCTTCTTTCCACAAAATAATTACCAGCAAGAATTTCTTCAATAGCTGTAAAAGCGTTTTTTGGATCTATTTCTGTTAAAAATCCAACTGTTCCCATGTTAATTCCGATTAGAGGTATTTTTTTGTGGCTGATGAAGCTCTGGGTACGGAGGATAGTTCCATCTCCCCCAATAGCAACCACCATATCCACGTCCATATCCTTGAGTTCACAGTGCCTGTCCTGATATTTTTCCAGTTCCATGGCCAGAGGAGTATCCAGGAGAATATCAACATTTTTTTCGGTTAAAAAGTCAGCAATTTTCTGAGCAAGTTCCACGGCACCTTTTACATCACTACGAGCCACTAACCCCATGATCATTAAATCCCCTCCAGTATATCCCTTATTTTTCCATGAATGACTGCATTACAGGTAGCTATGATGGAAGTTTTCTCCAGAACGTTTAATCTTCCATTAAGGGGGGCCCCATTAGAATCTGTTACCTTTCCCCCACTTTCTTCCAGGATGAGCTTGGCTGCGGCAATATCAACCATCCGCAGATTATTTCTCACATCAACAAATGCATCGTATGTACCATCAGCAACATATGCAAGTTCTATTGCCACTGCCCCTAAAATTCGCATTCTTCTGACACTTTTGCAGAGAATTTCTATTTTTCCCATGTCCATTCTGTAAACGTAAGCACCCAAAGATATCTGTGATAAATCTTGCTTAAGGGAAGGAAGTAGATCATTTCCGTTGAGAAAAGCTCCTTTGCCCTTAACAGCACTGTATATATCATCTGTAGCGTAGTTTTTCACCACACCCATCTGAATATCTTGAATAGTGAGAGGACCTTCTTTGTCTGGTGTAATAGGTGCCACTGCCACAGAGATACCGTAGGCAGGTATGTTCTTCACTGCATTACTGGTACCATCCAGTGGGTCAACTACCAGTATGGCCTCAGACGGACTATCACCAATCCTTACTTCACCAATTTCTTCGCTGATAAGAGTTAAAGGTCTGTTAACTCTTTTTAGAACTTCCAGGACCTTATTCTCAGCCACCTGGTCAATGAGAGTGGTAGGGGTTCCATCAGCACCCATTTTAACTATTTCCCCTCCTCTGGGGGATCCTATAAGAGGGGATATAGCCCTTTGAGATTCTTCAATTAAGTCATGACAGACTTCACCCCAAAATTTTTGATCTGCTCCATTCATGGTATTCTCCTCCTACAGGGCATTAATAATTAATATATGATGATATCAGCATTATTAATTATTTTAATTAGCTTATAGATCGCCAAGAATGTCTTAGCTAGATCGCCCAAGTAATTTCTTAACTAGATCTCCAATTAAAGTCTAATTTATTAATTTACCATTACCTGGATCACTCCAGGTACACCACGGCAGCCAGTGCCACTCCTTCCTCTTTAACTTTATGACTTTCATTTACTATGATAATTTCCCTGATGGTAAGATCTCTAACCTCCATCATGTACCTTACCATGGTTTCTGCTTCTTCTTTGATCTTTTCTGGATCCTGGTTCACTCCGGAGTGTTCCACCACACATCCAAAATCATCAGAGGTGGCCACTGCCACTGCAGCGGTTATTAAATCTCCGGGCTGGTCTGAATGTGCACAGGATAATACACAATTTACCATTTTACCTTCTTCGATGTGAGGAAGTTCTACTATCTCTGTGTCTTTAGGGAGTATGCTGGATACGGTTATGAGGTTCACATCGCCAATGCCCGCATCTAAAAGGGCGTTATCAAAGGCGTTTAGTCTGCTGGGTCCTTCTGATTTTCCTGAGGTTATTGAAACTTTCATCATTATCACTCGAAATTCACTTAAAAATTTAAATAGGGAAAAAAATATAGGCATTTCTATATCAGAGAGAGGTATCTATAAATATATTTATACCTGCAAGCAGAGTTATTAGTAGCAGAGTTATATTAATCATATATAGATTCTATTTCTTAGGTTCTAAAAATTTATGGATCCCACACATTGGATCTAAAGTTTATACGTATAATACGGAGGTAAATAGCATGTCGACTAAGGTAGTGGAAGTTAAAACGCTTAAAGTAGGTAAATATGTGGTATTAGATGGTGAAGCATCCAAAGTAGTGAGTATTCAGACTTCATCCCCAGGTAAACACGGAGCAGCAAAGGCCAGGGTAGATGCTGTGGGAATTTTCGACAACCAGAAAAGAGGTCTGGTAAAACCTGTGGATGCCAAGATAGAAGTCCCTATAATAGATAAACGAACCGCCCAGGTACTGGCTTTAATGGGCAGCGATATTCAGCTCATGGACCTGGAAACCTATGAAACCTTTGAAGTCCCAATACCAGATGATCTGAGTGATAAACTGATTGAAGGGGCAGAAGTTGGTTACATTGTGGCCATGGGCAACAAGAAACTCATGAGAATTAAATAAATTCCGTGAGAGGTAAGATTAATCTAATAATTTAATGAGGATTTGGATAAATGCATTTATACACTGAAAATCCTCTTAAATTTGCTTTTTCCCAGACGGAGTGTGAGTACTCCGATCTAAATGAAGATAAACCCGCCTTTGGTATTTTAGGGGTGCCCTTTGACAGCACCACCACTTACCAACCAGGGGCAAGATATGGTCCCCTTTTTGTAAGGGAGGCCTCCTACAATTTTGAAAAATACAACTTATTTTTAAATAAAAGTCTTAACACACCTGTTCAGGATATTGGAAACCTGGAATCTGTTCCTGGAAACTTTAATAAAACCTGTTTAAACCTTGAATCTGTTATATCATCCATTTTAGAAGAAGGAATTGTTCCCATAACCATTGGCGGGGAACACAGCATAAGTTATGGTGTTGTAAAGTCCTATGACAAAACCGGGGCCCCGGATTTGCAGGAGGTTACTATTCTCCATTTTGATGCCCATATGGACCTTAGGGATGATTATATGGGGGAAAAGTTTTCCCACGCCACGGTTATGCGCCGTATACATGATCTTAAACCAGGACATATAATTCAGATGGGAATCCGGTCTGCTTCTAAAGCAGAAACACAATTTGCTCAGGATGAAGGAATTGATTATTACACTCCTCCCGAGATAAAGGATAATATTCAGGGGATGGAGAAGATCATCCGCCAGATAGAGGGTCCTGTTTATGTAACTGTGGATATGGACGTTCTTGATCCATCTTATGCTCCCAGTGTTGGTACTCCCACACCAGGAGGACTGGAACCGCGTGATCTGGAGAGACTTATCTTTTCCCTGGAAGGGAAGGAAGTCATTGGGTTGGATGTAGTCGAGGTTTCATCAAACTCCATTGGAGATATAACATCAATTAATGCCGCCAAAACAATTTTAGACTTCCTGTTTCTGCAGTGAATCTTTTTTAAAATCATTTTTGGAAGCTATTATTCCTGGAAACTATAATTCTTAACGCTATTAAACTTCTTTATTAAAATTTTAGAATAAATCACCCATTTAATAAACAAATCATTTCAGATAAAGCTTGTTTCCAGGGATATGATACTGATTATTTCCAGAATATTTTTTTTGTATAATTATTTATAGATATCCCATCAAAACTAGAGATGTTTAGAATTTATCAAATTTAACACAAGTGTAAAACGTGTTCCAGGGGTATTCAATATTATAAAATCATTAAATCCCTTGGCTTGGATTGAAAGAGGAGGATTATGATGTACAACCGAGAAATCAAACTTACTGGACATATTATTGATTCACTTACTCTTCCCAGGGCCCTGGACCTTATTATGGACATGGGAGGAGACTTCCAGATACTGGAATTTAATGTGGGTAAACGTAAAAAGGATACCAGTCTTGCCAGAATTAAAGTTTCAGCAGATAGTGAATCCCTTTTAGGTGAAATTTTAGATGAACTGGCAGAAATAGGGGCCATGGTAGTGGAGATCAGAGAAGTTGATTTAGAAGCTGCCACCAAGGATAAAACCCTACCTGCTGATTTTTATTCCACCACTAACCACCCCACTTTTATCCGCTTCCAGAATGAGTGGATACCTGTGGAAAACATTGAAATGGATTGTATGATTGTGGTTGACCCTAAAACCCCTAAAGCCATCATAAAACCAATTGGTCAGATAGAAAAAGGTGACCTGGTTGTGGTTGGCCGTGAAGGAATCAAGGTTATGGCACCCCAGAGGCCCAGGGGTAAAAAGGGAATGTTCGAGTTCATGGGAAGTGGAGCATCCTCAGAAAAACCACTCCGAACACTCATTAAAAGTATTGCCAAGGAAGTACGGGAAGTTAAAAGTCGTGGCGGTAAGATCGCCGTGGTAGGTGGGCCTGCCATAATACACACAGGATCTGGTCCTGTGCTGGCTAAAATGATCAAAGAAGGATTGATTGATGTTATCTTTGCGGGTAATGCCCTGGCCACCCACGACATTGAAAGTGCACTCTACGGAACATCACTGGGAATCTGTGTGGAGACTGGTGAGGCAGTGGCAAGAGGACACCGCCACCATATCTATGCCATAAACCAGATCAATCAGGCCGGCTCCATAAAGGATGCAGTGAAACAGGGTGTTCTTAAGAAGGGAGTTATGTATGAATGTGTGAAAAACGATGTTCCATTCGTGCTGGCCGGATCCATAAGGGATGACGGACCCCTTCCAGATGTTATAACCGATGTGATTGAAGCCCAGGATGAAATGAGGAAGTACGTTCCTGGTGTGGATATGGTGATCATGATCGCCACAATGTTACACTCCATTGCCGTTGGAAACATCCTCCCCTCACAGGTCAAAAGTATCTGTGTGGATATTAACCCAGCAACAGTCACTAAACTAGGTGATCGAGGAAGTGCACAGGTACTGGGCATTGTAACAGATGTAGGTGCGTTTTTACCAATGCTTTATCATGAAATTAATCATTCTGGTAAAGAGGATTAAAAAACACAACCTCTTATTCCCTTATTGGGAAACTAAACATTTCTTGGAAATAAAAACTAATATATCTTGGAAATTAATTTATCCAGATAAATTATCTTTGACATGGACTGATTGGGCTGTGAGTGGATGTAAATGTTAAAAGGAAACCTATTAAACCTTTTCACAGAGGAAATTTACCCTGCAGAGGTGGAAATTCAGGATGGGAAGATTAAATGTATCCTGGAAATCAAGGGGGAGTTTAAAAACTACATCCTCCCGGGGTTTATCGATTCACACATCCACATTGAAAGTTCCATGTTAACTCCTTCTCGTTTTGCCGAGGCAGTGCTACCCCATGGAACCACCGCAGTGGTGGCTGATCCCCATGAAATTGCCAATGTTCTGGGACTTGCAGGTATCAACTATATGATGAGGGATGCCAGCACAGTTCCCCTCCGCTTTTTTTTCACTGCCCCCTCATGCGTACCTGCCACCCCCTTTGAAACCTCAGGAGCAGTGCTGGGGCCTGAAGAAATAGATGAACTCCTCCGGATGGATGATATTGTGGCGCTGGGGGAGATGATGAATTTCCCCGGAGTTATAGGGGAAGACCCTATTGTCATGGAGAAAATTAAACTCAGTCACAAACATTTTAAGCCAGTCGATGGCCATGCACCCCTACTTTCCGGTGCTGATCTTTGTAAGTACATAGCTGCAGGCATATCCACTGATCATGAGTGCAGCATACTGGAGGAGGCGCTTGAGAAGAAGAAACTGGGTATGAAGATAATGATCCGGGAAGGATCATCAGCCCGGAACCTGGAGGAACTGTGGAGTGTGGGTGGTGAGTTCCTGGTATCCGATGACCGGCACCCAGAAGACCTTCTGGAGGGACATCTAGACCAGACACTCAAAAAAACAGTTCAACTTGGCATGGATCCTGTGGAAGCCATCCGGATGGTTACCGTGAATCCAGCATCCCATTACCATCTTGATATTGGTTCAATTAGCCCCGGTAAGAGAGCAGATGTGGTGATAGTGGATGATCTGGAAAAATTCAAGGTTAAAAAAGTTCTGATAGACGGGAAACTGGTTGCTCAAGAAGGGAAGGTGCTATTCAAAGTTCAACCTACCCCTATTGAAAATACGTTCCAGTTAAGCGATACCAAACCATCTGATTTTGAAATATACTCCAATGCAAATAAAGCTAAAATAAGAGTTATTAAAGTTATTGAAGGGCAGCTTCTTACTGAGGAATCTGAAGCTACATTAAAGATTGAAGATAATATTTTAAAACCCGATCTTGAAGGGGACATTCTGAAAATTGCAGTAGTAGAAAGATACGGGGCTAACAATATTTTCAATGCATTTGTAAATGGTTTCGGACTTAAAGAAGGGGCAATTGCATCAAGTGTTGCCCATGATTCCCATAACATTATCGTAGTTGGTACCAACAGCCAGGACATGGCAGTAGCAGTTAACACCCTTAAAAAGAACAGTGGAGGGCTGGTTGCAGTTCGTGATGATGAAGTTCATTCACTTAAACTCCCAATAGCCGGTCTCATGAGTACTATGAATGCTCAGGATGTGTCTAACCAATTGACCCATTTACATAATGTGGTTGAGGATATGGGTTCTAATCTAACCTCCCCCTTCATGACCATGTCTTTCATGGCTCTTCTGGTGATTCCCAGACTTAAAATAAGTGATAAGGGCTTATTTGATGTGGAAAGTTTCCAGTTTGTAGATGTTTTAAAATGAATTTCATGTTAAATTTTACTTAAACTCTTTAAAAATTATTTTTTAACTTTAAAACTTGAGGATGGGTGAAATAAATTCTAAAAAAGGAGGTTTTTGAGTGAAAATTATACCTCTGGCCTTTGAGAGTATGGGTGTGCGATCCATGGCCACCTTCGTTGAAACCGACCAGAAGATACTGATTGACCCTGGTACATCTATTGCCCCTAAAAGGTTTGGATTTCCCCCGTGGAAGGACGAATTCGATGCTTTGCATGAAACACGGGCCAAAGTACAGAAGTACGCTAAAATTGCAGATATTCTAACCATCAGCCACTACCATCATGATCATTTCACTCCTTTTAGTCTGGGAAGATATCTGGACTCATCACCCCGTTATGCTGAGGAAATGTACCGGGGTAAAAAGCTGTTTATTAAACATCCCACCGAAAATATAAATAAAAACCAGCAGAAAAGAGCCAGGGATCTTTTAAAGAATTTAAAACACTTAGGGACTCGGGACATCCACTATGCAGATGGTAATTCATTTGAAGTAGGGGATACTCTTTTCAAATTTTCAAAAGCACTCCCCCATGGTGCAGAGGGCAGTCGTGTGGGTTTTGTTATAACCACTACCATAGAATGGGAGAATAAGAAGTTAATGCACGCATCAGATGTGCAGGGACCCATGGGGGATAGTGCCCGAGAACTCATACTAAATGAAAACCCGGATACTCTGATTTTAAGTGGTCCACCCATCTATCTGGAGGGCTTCATCCTTGAAAAGAGAGATATTGTACGTGCACAGAAAAACTTGATTGAAATTGCCCGGAAAATCCCCAGAGTGGTAGTTGATCATCATCTTTTAAGGGATCTTCGCTGTTTTGACTTTATAAAAACAGTTAAGGAAGAATCAAAAGGCGAAGTACTGGTAGCATCGGAACTTCTGGGTAAAGAACCTTATCTTTTGGAAGCAAGGCGAAAAGAATTTTATTTTTAGAAAAAAATTTATTTTTAGGTTTTAATTTTTGAATAAAATTAATTAAATGAATAAAATTATTCAAATTTACTTTTCAAGGAATTCTAAAATCTTCTTCATGGCTTTTTTATGGTGCTCCGAACCCACTTTATTTACCACCCGGGAGGTTTCACTCAACTTCTCAAGATACGATTTCCTCTCATCTTCAGAAACAATATCTATCCGACTAAGATACACCAGGGCCTCAATTATTCCATAAATAGCCCGATTTAATGGATTAACATGTTCCTGGTTTTTAGTCACGTCATGAACCCTGGCCTTTACCACATTCAGGGTGGAAGTTCCCAGGTGATCATCACGCTGCACCAGTTTTTCACTGGTCACCTCAACAGAGAAAAAAGCTTCTGCCCCTTTGATAATGAAATCCTGACCCTGAGTCTGGAATTTTGCAGGGTCCAGGTTTCCTATGGTTGATTCAACAAAAATCATTGGATCCCTGAGTATGTTCACACAGAAACGTTTCTCACGCCTCACATTGTCGAATGTTCTGGATCCCTGGTGGAGGTAAACAACAACCTCCTGGGCTTCTTTACAGATAACACCGATAGGTGCAGCATTGGGAGTTCCATCTGGGTTTCGGGTGGTAACTATAGTCTCATAAAGGAGACCACGTTCCATGCCCACAGAATACAGATCCAACATTGTTCAAACGCCCCTGAAAGTGTAAATCACACTCAATTCATTATTTAATTCATTGGTTCATCAATATGGTTTAATCCTTTTTATAAACCTCTCCAGTTAAAATACCGTTAATAATACAGTCAAAATCAATTTTTTCATCCCACCCTGCGTCTTCAAACATGTTCATGTAACACAGGCCAAGGAGCTTTCCACCGGGTTCCAGGATATCTTTAATCATCTTTTTAACATCAGCCACATCCACTTCGTACTGGGGCAGGGAAAGTCCCCCCATAAGAGCTAATACATTACTATGTGGATCTGCTTCTTCTGTAAACTGCATACCCAATGGTGTGCGTTCTAATTTCCGGGCACTGGCTATATCAGTTCTGGGTATGAAAACTGATTCCTTATCTCTGATTACATGGGCAAATAATTCTGCAAATGGACTGCAAACACCGGGAATTCCTGCAAAAGTAACCTTTTGTGCACCCTCTACTTCTCTCTTGAAAGCCATCAGGTTGCCGTTTAATCCTCTGAACTTTTCTGCTTCTCTCATTATATCACCGATATTCTATCTTAAAAAAAATATTCAAATTATTAAAAAATTAATAAAAAGTTTAAACTAGGGGAATTCTAAAATTTAAGAACATTAAAAGTTGAATGCTCATTATACTCTCAGGATCCCTTCAAAAATATATATATGATATAGGCTATCACCAGTATAATTATAACTGGAAGCAACCATATGAATACATAGAAGAAAACCACTGCCAGCACCAGAGCCACCAGTATGAGTAGAATGTCTCGAAGTTCCATATTTATTCTTATACCATTTTAACATAAAAATATTTGCATATAAGAATTACAAGCCCTAAAATGGCCGAATTAATAAAATAGTTAGTGGATATACCCCATATTGTAAAGTGGAGAAAATAGAATTAAAAAAAAAATAGAATTAATGATAATAAGATAATAGAATAGAATAAAGGAATAACTTAAGGAAATAAGATAAGAGGATAATTAAAATGATATTAGTGATTAACAATCATGGACAGTACAATCACCGGATTCACCGGACTCTGCACTACCTGAAAATACCATCAGAACTGGTGCCTAACTCCACCAGTCTGGAGGATATTGAAGCTAAAAACCCATCGGGCCTTATTCTGGGGGGCGGACCATCGGTGGAAAGATCCGGTAACAGTATAGAATACGTTAAAAAACTGGATTATCCAATCTTAGGCATCTGTCTTGGTCATCAAATCATAGCACAGGCCTATGGCGGGCAGATCAGTTCTGCGGTTTCGGAAAGTTACGCTCAAATCCAGATTAACATTCTGGATGAAAATGACATTTTCAGAGGTTTAGGTCCGCAGCTAGATGTATGGGCTTCCCACAAGGATGAAGTAACCCAACTTCCCCCTGAATTTAAAGTTCTCGCTTCATCCGCAATATGTGACGTTGAAGCCATGAAACACCCTGAAAAACCGGTATACGGAATACAATTCCACCCAGAGGTTTATCACACCCCAGAAGGACCTAAAGTTTTTGAGAATTTTTATGAAGCTTGCAAAAAATATAATAAAACTGAATAAAATTACATTGCAAATGGTTAAGATTCCCTTGGAAAAGATTAAAATTCCAATGGAAAATAATAATCATTGAAAAATAGATACCATATTAAACTGATTGAAGAATTTTTAGGAGTTATTTAATCAAAAAAATCATTACAGGTTGATAAACATGTTAGATCCGTCTTCTTTTATTCAAGAATCAATAGATACCATAAAAAATACCATTGGGATTAAAAAAGCCATAATCGCACTGTCTGGTGGTGTTGATAGTTCTGTTGCATCAGTTCTGGTTTCAAATGCCATTGGCGAAAATTTAACCGCAGTATTTGTGGATCATGGCCTTTTAAGAGAAGGAGAAGCAGATTACGTTCAAAATACCTTCCAGAACAGGCTCAACTTGAAGTATATTAATGCCAGTGAAGAGTTTCTTGGTAAACTGGAAGGAGTGGAAGACCCTGAAGAGAAGCGAAAGATCATTGGTGAAGTGTTCATAAGGGTCTTTGAAAGGGAAGCAGAGAAAGTGGGTGCTGAGTTTTTGGTGCAGGGCACCATTGCCCCTGACTGGATCGAAAGCCAGGGTGATATCAAATCTCATCACAACGTTGCTCTTCCCCATGGAATGGTTTTGGAGCTTGTGGAACCTATCAGGGAACTTTATAAGGATGAAGTAAGAATTATTGGAGCCGAAATGGGTTTACCGGATGAGATGGTGAACAGGCAACCTTACCCTGGCCCGGGTCTGGCTGTGCGTATTGCTGGAAAAATTACTCCTAAAAGAATAGAAATATGCCGTAAGGCCAACGCTATTGTAGAGGAAGAAGTACAGAAAGTGGGTCTGGATAAAACTCTATGGCAATATTTCGCGGTTTTAACTGATACTAAGGTGACTGGAGTTAAAGGAGACATTAGAGACTACGGATACCTGGTTGTACTAAGAATGGTAGAATCATTGGATGCTATGACTGCAGATGTTCCTGAATTACCTTGGGAAATGGTTAAGACAATGTCCAGGAGGATAACTGCAGAGATTCCGGAAGTGACTCATGTATCTCTTTCAGTGAGTGATAAACCTCCGAGCACTATTGAACTTGCTTAAATCCATTGAAAAAAGGATATTACTGAATATCTCCTTTTTAAATCCTTTCTAACTTTTTTTTATTTTCTATTTATCCCTAGTTACTAAAAATTTCACTCACATACAATAGTAACTATCAGCTCAGCCCCATCCAATAGTAACCATAAACCTTCAACAATGGTTACACTCAGTAGTTCAGGACATATTATAATCCTTAAATCCCAAAAAAATATCATTAAACCTGCACTACTTGAAAATTTCAAGGAATATAAGTTTTTCATTGGTCATATTGTGAATTTTTTTGGAAATTTTTAAATGAATGTTTTGGATAAGTTTATAAGTTAAAAAATCCAAACTCATGATCGGAAGTAGGATTCCGTATTCCTACATCTGGTGATGTTGGTAAGTGATACTATGGAAACTAAAAAAATTTTAGTATTGGGAGATTCTGACTCTGGTAAAAGGACTGCTCTAAAACATGTATGCAATACTCTGATAGAAACTGAAGCTGCAAGCTATGGAAAAACCACAATAAACAGTAAAAAGCTTCAAATATTCAGCCCATCCAGTGCAGAGAGATTCAAATTCATGAAAGACATATTATCCAAAAATATGGACGGGGCAATCATAGTAATCGATAATACTCAGGGGATTACTCCTAACTGTGAGGAAATGATTGATTTTGTAGAAGAAAGAGATGTTCCTTATATCATATTTGCCAATAAACAAGATTTAAGTGATATTCTTCTTTATACTCAGTATCCAGATGCTATTATAATACCAACCCAGGCAACTTCCGGTAAAGGGATTTCGGAAGGTCTGAACATGTTAGTAGAATTGATGGAATCAAAATACATCAGCAAGATCACAGCGGTTAGCTGTTGATGTTTTCCCATTTAAATTTAATTTTCAATTTTATAATAAACATTAGATGTTTAACTGATTTTAACCTAAAAATCAATTAAAATAAGGTTAAATAACCAATTAGAAATTTATTATCATCACAAAATTGAATATCTCTTTAAAAAAGTGTTTAAAATAATAGTTAATCCAAATTAAAGGTGATTAGCATTGGAAAATGAAACTCAGAGTAATGATAAAAAAATCGTTATTTTATGCAATTATAATTCTACTAAGGACCATTCCGAAACAATTATTGATTATTTTAATGATAATATCACCCCTGATAAGAATATCGAATTATCGGTTATCAATTATCGGAGGATACTCATTGATGGTGGGAAAAATTATTTATTCAATCCACCGGGCTATGCTGAATTCATGTCCATAAAACAGGTATTATCTGAAGAAGTGGATGGAGTGATTGTTTTTATAGAGACCAGTATTGGTATTTTTGAAACAGACCTGGAGATTATTAATTTAATTGCCAGTGAAAACATACCCCATGTTTTATTTGCAAATAGAGATGATTTTAGTGAATTTGAAATGGATACCCACGTAGAAGGAGTCCTGAGTATTCCCACCATTGCACAGGATGGAATTGGGATAAATGATGGCCTGAAAATGTTATTGAAATTAATAAACAAATATGAAAAAGAAAAGTCATCCATCAAAAACAGTGCAATAGAAAACCAGAAAGCAGAAACAGCTTTTCAAGAAACCACAAAATCCGAAGAAACCACTGAAATCCACGAATCTCAAGAAAACTACTACGAAACAGAAGAACCCTACGAAACACTAGAAACATATGAATCTGAAGAAATCTATGAAGAATCCAGTGATCATGACTCTTCACCATCATTTGAATCAGAATTTTACAAATTGAGATTTTTTTTCCATCCAATTGAACTGGACAATGTGAAAAATTCCCTTGCAAAATTCGGATTTTCAAATATAACTACCATAGATATTAAATATCAGAATTATGGTACTGAAAAAATGGAAACATACCGCTGCAGTAGTTATGAACTGGAATTACCCCCAAAAATAGAGATGATGATGGTCATCAAAAAGGAAGAAATTGAATATGTTATTCAGGCTCTTGAAGCGGTCAAAACAGAAGATATAAGTGAAAAACTATTCATATCTCCAGTAGAAGACGTTATACGAATTAGTACAAGCGAAAGAGGGGAAAATGCCGTCGATTAATTAATATTAATCGAATCCCTAATATTTTTAAAAAATCTAGCAGAGATTGCCACTATATACTGGATTTACTTACATTCCACTGAATTTATCACCATTCCACCAGATTTATCCTATTCCACTGAATTTATTACACCGGATTTATCTTTATTCTCCCAGAATCCCTATTCCCCATTACCTTCATTAAATTGATTTTATAAACCTATTTTACATAATATCTTTTAATAACCGTTCTTTTAACATAGGTGCGATAGTTATAATATCCATAGAATATAAATTAACTATAGATTTTGATTAACTTATCAATTAGACTGATCATCATGAATGATGAAAAAAAATCTAAAGAACAGTTAATTCGTGAAATAAAGAAATATAGAAATTTGTATTCTGAATTAGAAGGACATATGGCTGATTTTAATTTGATGAAACCTGAAAACAAACCTTTTCAGGATGCTTTGAAATTTTTATCCCCCCTTGTAATGGATCTGTTGAGTTTACCTACCGAATCAGATATATATGATTTTGTACTGGAAAAACTTCAAGAAGTAATCACAGATGCTTACATTATTATTTCTACTTATGATGAAGATTCGGATAGTTTTAAAGTTCGAGACCTGGTGGGGATTACCCCTAGAATGGTTGATCTTGCTGAAAAATTAACAGGGGTTAAAATAGACGATTTTTACTTCCCCATAGATACTTTAGATCAGGAATCAAAAAATTTCCTTTCAAATGGTAAGTTACAAAGGGTGGATAATGGGCTGCACTATATCACTGCAGATAAATTACCTTCAAAAACATACAGTATGATTGAAAGGGCATTTGGTGTTGATAAAACCTATGTGATGGGTTTTTCTTTTAAGGGGGAGATGTTCGGTAGTGTGAATATAATAACCAAAAAAAAGGGCAAACCTTTAAACATCAACACAGTGGAAACCATCCTTAACATCGCTTCGGTTGTTTTACAGAATAAAATGGCAGAAAAAGAACTTAAAAAACGTGAAAAACTTTTAACTCTGGTTACCGACAACATGCTAAATGTAGTGGGCCAGGTGGATGCAGAAGGAACTTTTCAATATATCAGCCCTTCCATAAAAACTATTCTTGGTTATGAGCCTGAAGAAATCCTGGGTGGAAACGTTCTAACATTCATCAATTTAGTTCATCCTGATGATCAACTCAAGGTCAGTTCTGCTTTCATGGAATCCAATATTTCTTACATACCCGGAAGAGTACAGCACCGGTTTAAACATGTCCAAGGACATTATATATGGGTTGAATCATTAGGAAACCCCCTATTCAATGATAAAAACCAGTATGAGGGTGTGGTATTTAGCATGGTTGATATTAATTCCCTGAAAGTCGCAGAAGAAAAATTCAAAACATCCCTGGAGGAGAAGGAAATCCTGCTACGTGAACTTCATCATCGAGTTAAAAACAACATGCAGATCATCTCCAGTCTTCTGAGTCTTCAGACCCCACACATTAAGGATGAGAGGGATCTGAAAATTTTCGAAAGCAGCCAGAACCGTGTGAAAACCATGTCATTGATCCATGAAGAACTTTACAGTTCCCAGGATTTTTCACATATCAAACTTTCCGAGTACATTCAGAATCTTACCAAGGAACTGTTAACATCACATATTGAAGACCCTGGACGAGTTAAGCTTACAGTTAATGTTGAAGATGTTAGTATGAATTTAGAAACCGCCATCCCCCTGGGACTTCTCATTAATGAGATCGTTGCCAATTCAGTTAACCATGCATTTCCCCATGACCGGAAAGGGGAGATAATTGTGGATCTTCAAAGGGATGGTGATGCATTCATCCTGAAAACGAGCGATAATGGTATTGGTATCCCTCAGGATATTGACCTTAAAAAGGCTGACACTTTAGGATTTCAACTTATAAACAGTCTGATTAACCAGTTAGAGGGTCAGATGGAAATGCATACCAATAATGGAACCATTTTCACAGTTAAGTTCAAGGAATTAAAATATAATAAACGATTTTGATTTATAACCTGACTAAAAAAATTAACTTTAAATCGAACACTCCGTTTATCATCGTTCCCCTAATAGTACCCTCTTTAAATAGGAATATAATCTCTTGATAAATTAATTAAATAATGGGATAATAATTGAAGTAGGTGGAATAAATGAACATTAATAAAAAGGTTTCTCATCAGGAAAAATACTGGGATGAAGTTGCAGAGGAAAAGGAATTCCCTACACCATTTCCATTGGAAGAACTTAAAAAATATATCCACCCTGAAATGAATATCCTTGATTTAGGTTGTGGTTATGGTAGAACATTAAGTGAACTCCATAAAAATGGTTTTAAGAATTTAACAGGGGTCGATTATTCAGAACAAATGATAAAGAGGGGTTTGAGATTACATCCAAAATTTAACCTCATCAAGAATAATGGAGACGATCTTCCATTTCCAGATAATTCATTTGATGCAGTACTTCTCATTGGAGTTTTAACCAGTAATATCCAAACTGAGAAGCAAAAAGAATTATTATTGGAAATTTCAAGAGTTTTAAAGGATAATGGATTGATTTATATTAGTGATTTTCTCTTGAATAATGACGAAAGAAACCTCCAGCGTTACCAAAAATTTAAAGACAAATATGGGATTTATGGAGTTTTTGAACTTCCGGAAGGTGCGGTTTTAAGACATCACACCATTCAACATGTTTTAAAGTTAACTGAAGATTATGAAAAATTGTACTTTGAAAATACCATTTTTGATACTATGAATGGTAACAAATCTAATGGTTTTTATTATTTTGGTATGAAAAAATGAAAAACTGTTAAAATAAGTTTTTAAGATTCAATTTAATTTTTTAATGATTAAATCAAACTTGTTTATTAAGGAGATTGAATGCATTTAAAGCGGCAATTCTTATTTCAGGTTGTTTGTTATCTATGAAACTTTCAACTAGACTCAGAACCTCAGGAGTTGTAATTTGAATCTGTCCAAGACTCCTCAATGCTTCCCATATTATTGGAGGTTCATAATCACTTTTTAATATTGCAATCAGAGGGTAAGTAACTTCCTTGCTGTTTTGAAATCCGCTTAAGGCTCTGGTGATTTTCCATAGTGTTACCTGATCCATATCACTTTCAACAGCACTCACATTTTCCACTTGCCCCATAAGGGTGATTAAAGATTTTAATGCCCTTTTATCACCTGTTTTGGCCGAAATTGCACCTAATGCATCAATTGCCTGTTGAACTTTAAATTCATTACCAGTTTCTAAAACCTCAATCAAATAAGGAGTAGCTGGTTCTCCTATTTTTACCAGAGTCCTTGCTGCCATATCTCTTACCAGAGGAAAACTCTTTTTTTTAAAATATTTAAGGGGGAGCTCTTTTTCCTGATTTTTACCAATTTCACCCAAAAACTGGATTAAACAGGGTGCAGCCGGTTCTCCTATTTGAGATAGTGCTTCAGAAATGGCTATCCGTGAGTAGAGGGACCTCTCATTTTTAAGTGCAGTGCAAAGCGGATTTATAACCAGTTTATCATTCCGATTACCCAGTAAAACTGCAGAAATAGTTCTTTCCTGCGGATTTTCTGCATTTAACATTCCAATTAAATCTTCTGTTGAAAAATCAGCATAAGGTACTGTATCATTCGGAGAAATTTGTCCTCTTTTTTCCCGATTTTTCTTCTTATTTTCATTAGAATTCATAAAACCATGTTTTGAAATTAAAAATCGTGTTCTTAAAAAAAACCTTTCCAATTAGTAAATTTAATTAGTATTTCCATCTTCTTTAACATTCATTGATGTCATAATCATTTCTCGTCCATTAGATAATTCAACCGGAATAAATATCATTGTAAATATTAATTGATTAATTTCGTTTAATTTAAGTCTTTAAAGTTATAGAAATATAAAACACTTTTATTAATAATCCCGTGATATTGTGGATGAATTAAGTATAATCGAGAGATGTATAAATCCATGAGGATAATATGAAAAAAGAAACCTCTGAAAAGGATTTTATCCCTATCTATTTTACGAATTTGAAGGGGATAAAACTGGTTGAAAGAGTTGTTAAGACTGATAAAGAGTGGAAAAAAATTTTAACTCCAAAACAGTTTGATGTTGCCCGTAAAAATGGAACAGAACTGGCTTTTACTGGGAAGTATCATGATTGTCATGAGGATGGTATTTACCAGTGCGTGTGCTGTGGCACTGATCTATTTGACTCACAGACCAAGTTTGATTCAGGAACAGGCTGGCCCAGTTTCTGGGCACCAGTAGCAGATGAAAACATAACCACCAAAACTGACAGGAGTCTGTTAATGGTGCGCACCGAGGTGCTTTGTGCCCGTTGTCATGCCCATCTTGGTCATGTCTTTGATGATGGCCCTGCACCAACTGGCCTGCGTTACTGTATGAATTCAGCATCACTGAATCTTGTTAAACGAAGTACATGATCGTTCGGAAGTAGGAAGTTAATTTCATTAACTCAACAGAGTTATTATTTAACACCAGATAATTGGACTTTTAACAACTTACCTATTGCTTAACAAGACAAATGGATTATTTAACAACTTACCTATTGCTTAACAAGACAAATGGATTATTTAACAACTTACCTATTGCTTAACAAGACAAATGGATTATTTAACAACTTACCTATTGCTTAACAGATAACTGAATTGTTTAACAACTTGTATTCTTAACAGGATAAATGGATTTATTTAACCTTACTTATTGTTTAACAGGATACCTTTGATAATTAGTTCTCATTTGCTGGCTAAAGTCTTTTAAAAAAGAGGAGATAATCAAATACTATGATGGGTAAGAAAACTTACCTTAAAAAACTGACATCCAAGTTTCAGATTCCCTCAGTTGAGGTTGGTAAAGAGTTAGAGGGTAGCACACCCCCTTCAGTATTCATTGGTAGCTGGAATTATCCTAAAGTGTATGCTGGTCCCATGATCTCTCCTGTATCAGGAGACACTGCTATTATGGACACCCCTGAGGCATGGATCCCTGGTGCTAAAAGCCAGGAGGATATTATTTCCTACCGCATGAGTCTGGTTAGGGGTAAAAAGATGATCGGAATTACTGATCTGGATAATCGGATGGTGGAGAAGCTTCAGGAGATTTCTCTGGCATCGGGATCCATTGATAGTGAAGCAGAGTTCTGGAAAAAACCAAGAGGAGTTTCATTCAGTGAATACCAGGCCCCACATGGCCCCAGTGCCATTCTGGAGAAGTTCGAAATTGATAACGTCCGTTGGGACCGTGAACTGGAAAAGGTATACTATGACACTGATCTGAGGGCCAGGGAAGCTCTTATGGATCTGCACCGGAAGGATGTGCCATTTTCCCATATGCAGAAGGCTTTTTCTGTGGGTACCATGGGTGTGGATAAACGCAGGAGACTGGTTCCCACCCGCTGGTCCATAACTGCCTGTGATACTACCATTGCCGATCAGTTACTTCGGGAAGTTAAGCATTACGAGCCACTGGATGTTCACCGGGTTTATGAGTTCCAGAGCCTGCAGAATTATTATGCAGTGCTCTTACTACCCACCCCATGGCAGTATGAATGGATGGAAGCCTTTTTAGAAGTTTTAGGAAAAGAAAAACTAATATTTTCAGATTATGAAAATTACAATGGTAAAAAAGAGTATTCAAGGGTTGGTGGCTGTTATTACACTTGCAAAATGGCAGTTTTAGAATCACTGGCCCAGGAAAAACATCAAGCAGGAGTTATTGTACTGAGAGAAGCTTATTCAGGATACGTTCCTCTGGGCGTGTTTAATGTGCGGGAAAATGTTAGAAATGCAATGGCACAACCTTACTTGGAATTTGAAGATATGAAAACTGCCCTAGCATATATTGACACCCGTTTGAAGCTTCCCATAAATAGTTTCATCAAGAGAAGTGATCTCCTTCAGGACATCCTGCGTTCCAGACAAACCACCCTGGATTCATACTTTAAATGATTTTGATCAATGATCGTAAGCTATTAAAAATATTAAAAGTATTGAAATTCTTAGAATTATTATAATTATTGAAATGAACTAGAAATCTGATTTAAAAGGATAAAAAATGATAAAAGATGATTGAAATTAAGTATGCTTGTTAATACTAATTAAAAGTAATTAAATAATTAAAGTGATTAAATGGAACTTTTCTTTAAAATGCCCTCAAAGGAAGCCAAAAAAGCAATGAGTAATGCTTCCTTAGAACTTGGAAACCGGTTCAGTGGTAATGAATATAAAAAAAATGCTGAAGATAGTATAAAAGAGGTTACAGGCCATGAATATGCCCGGGTTCTTGGTAGTGGTAATGCTGCTATTATGGCCGCCATGAGCACCATGAAAGGACCAGTTATGATTCCAGACCAGGGAGGTTGGAGTGGTTTTAGGAAGATTAGTGAGTTTTATGGGCTTAAATTAGTGTATTTACCCACTGAAATGGGGGTTATCTCTCTGGAGATGTTGGAAGAACAGATTAAAATAAAAAGTCCTGAGTCCCTTTTTATTACCAGTTTTGCGGGTTACATGGCTGAACAACCAGTTAAGGGGATTTATGAAATCTGTGAGGATAATGGAGTGATTTTGGTAGAGGATGCTTCTGGATCAGTTGGTGATCCACAGAAGAAACTTGCCTGCGGTGATCATTCCCATATTCTGGTGGCCTCCACTGGTTCTCCTAAAATGGTTAATGTCGGTAATGGTGGTTTTATATCCACCAGTGATCAGGGAATGTTTAATGACAGGAGTTTCATCCTGAAAGCCCTCCAAGGTAGTCCAGTTACCTGTGCCGGGCTGGTAGAAGAAATTAAAGGGACCCCTGAAAGTCTGGTTAAAACCATCAAGGCCTGTGAATTTATAAAAAAAGAAATTAAATCTGCTTTGCACCCTGAAAAAAGGGGGATAAACATTGCAATTCGACATGATGAACCAAAATCTGTGGCCCGTTTGCTTAGAAACAAGCTTAAAGTAAATGGTGGGGGTATGATCACCACCTGCCCACGTTATGATAGAATTAATCAACCAGCAATTTGTTTAGAGGTGAAAAATTTGGATGTTCACTGTCTAAAAAAGGAAAAACTCAGGGGAATAGTGGATATTGTAAACAACACGATTTAACTCGTTAACGATTTAACCCAATATCATGACACGATTTAACTCGTTAACGATATAACTCATTATCATGACATGGAATTAGATTTCTAGATTTAAAAGAGCGGTTCTTTCCACCATAACCCGCTCAATGTTTCCTGCACTTGTTATTTCCTGAGGGGATATTTCGTAAACCTCTTGCAGTACACCTACATCAGCCTGAAGTACATCATCATTTCGTTTGCCCAGAGCATTACCCACCTTTTTTTGGATATCTTCATCACAATCCACAGCCACCATACAGATATCCATCTTACCGTTTTCTATGCCTAATATCTTAAGAGCTCTGGATATCTGCCTCTGGGATGAAGCCCGAAGGCATATTTCTAGTCCCAAATCTTTTGCCGCGTTATTATTCATTTCAAATGATTTAATAGCTTGTAACGTTGCCTGTAAGATGTGTTTTTCACCGGCTATTGCCCTGGCCTGTAATAGTTGGATTATACAGTTTCCACTGCTACATTTTCCACTTGTATCTTTTATAAACTTCATTATTTGACGGGCATCATTTATTTCCGCTTTAAAACCAGTAATTTGTATTTTATGTTCCATGAAATCGTACTGATCCATTACATCACTACCTAAAGGAATTATCCAAATTCAATTTATAAAATAAACCTATTAAATACCATTTGAATAAAGGACATTCAAATATTTTTGAAAATAAATCTTCATTTAAAAATAAAGTGCTAAAAAAATAAAGTTTTAGTTACTTATAAAAGTTTTTTAGACTCACTAAGCTTTTTATCAGTTAAAACTTTATTTATACCACCCAGAAATGCTTCTACACTGGCGTTTATAATATCAGGTTGGGTGCTTCTGGCACTTACCACTTTACCCTCGTGTTTGAGCTTTACCACCACATCAATAAGTGCGTCTGTTCCCCCTGTTATGGCATCCACGTGGTATTCTTCAAATTCTATATCGGTAACATCTTCAATAGTTTTTTTAATAGCAACTATGGCTGCGTCCACTGGACCAACACCTATGCCTGCTTCTAATTTTTCAACATCACCGATTTTTAGTTTCACTGATGCAGTGGGTGTAACCTTATTTCCAGATACTATGGTTAATTCCTGGAGTTCCACTGGTTTTTCACTCATTACCCCCATAACATCCTCTGCTATTGCCTGTAAATCTACGTCAGTGACACATTTTCCCATGTCACCCAGTGCTTTTATTCGATTGAATATCTGGGAGAATTTTTCCTGATCAACCTGGAAGCCCATCTCATGAATTCGTTCTTTGATGATGTGGGAACCAACGTGTTTACCCATTACAAAACGACGCTTGTGTCCAACGAGTTCCGGGGTTATGGGTTCGTATGTTTCAGCCTTTTTCATTACTCCATCGGCATGGATTCCAGATTCATGGGCAAAGGCATTTTCACCGACAATTGCCTTGTTGGGCTGTAAGTACATCCCAGTTATCCTTGCCACTGTTTTAGAAACTTCGTATAACATTTCCAGATTTACTTTGGTCTTTACATTGTAAAGAGAGTACAATGAAACTACCAGTTCTTCCAGTGATGCGTTACCTGCTCTTTCCCCTATTCCATTGACTGTGACATGGGCCTGGCTTGCACCAGCCCTTAATCCACTTAATGAGTTGGCAACAGCCAGTCCAAAGTCATTGTGACAGTGCACACTTAAAGGAGCTTTTAAATCTGCCAACTGGCTGTAAAAATCATAAGCCCGTTCTGGAGTGAGCATTCCCACAGTGTCACAGGCGCAGATACGTTTTGCCCCTGTATCTAGACCTGCCTGGAATACCTCCTTTAAGTATCCCATGTCGCTTCGGGTGGAGTCCTCTGCAGATAATTCCACTAAAAGACCATGATCAACTGCGTACTGGGTTGATTCTACAGCCATGGTCTTCACTTCTTCGCGGGACTTGCGTAACTTGTATTCCAGGTGCAGGTCTGATGTGGGAACCACCAGGTGGATGCTATCCACATCGCATTCTAGGGCAGCATCAATATCTACCTGAACCGCCCGGGTAAAACTGCATATCTCTGCAGAAAGACCTTCTGAAGTTACTTTTTTAATACCTTCCCTTTCTCCTTCTGATGTAATAGCAGATCCTGCCTCAATTACATCAACTCCAAGTTCATCGAGTTTTCTGGCTATTAAACGCTTTTCATCCGGTGTTAAAGATATTCCCGGAGTCTGTTCACCATCACGAAGGGTGGTATCAAAAATTTTGGCTTTCATAGAATCACCAACAAATCATATGGACTTATAAAATTAATTAAATTGTTTATAAAAGTTTTTTAAAAATTTTAAAATGTTTTTTAAACTATTCATTATATCAGTCATGCAGCTTGATTAAATTAACCAGTAAAACTTGATTAAATCAGGCACTACAACTTGTGTCTGGTTTTTATTCAAACTTACCATTTTTCATAAACCCTAATAATTAAGCTCAATTAAAGTTATTATTCAAATTAAGTGACCATATTAAGGTTTCCGTTAGAAAGTGACAGAATTTGAGCTTACTAACTTATGGCCAACACTGATATAACCCGGGTTAAACTTTTATGCATTTTTATGTGGTGCTGTTCTATTATTTTAAATTTTGTACCGGCCAGCACCTCCTCCAGATCTAAGTAATGGGGAGTTGCCAGACACATGAGGCCATCATCTTTTAGTAATCCCTGTAAAGACTGCATTGATTGCTGGTATAAATCCTCACTCTTTTCCCCACCGGTTGATGCAGAAATACCATAAGGAGGATCAGTTACAATAGCATCAACTTTACTGGGAAGTTCCAGTTTCCGGGCATCCTCCCTGAAAACCTCATAATCATTAATTCCACAGTGTTCCAGATTTTCTTTGGTTCCTTTAACCATCTTATAATCTATATCTGTCCCTATAACTCTGGCACCAACAATTCCTGCTTCAATTAATATTCCACCAGTTCCACAGAATGGGTCCAGCAGGGTTTGGCCCTTTTCTATTCGAGTCAGATTTACCATACAACGAGCAAGTTTAGGGCTCATTGATCCCGGATAGAAAAATGGCCTTTTGTGAGGTTTGAGGTTGAAGAAGTGTTTTTTAGATATTTGACCTATGCGTTGTCCAACAATAACTTTACCATCCTTTAGAATAGTTCGGATAAAGATGGAAGGATCTTCCAGATTTACCTTAACACCGGGTGTTGCTTTATTGATAATGCTTCCCATCTCCCATTCCAGTTTGGAAGTGTTGAACTGGGATTTTTTATCCATCTTCTTAACTCTAACTGCATAATCAGATTTAACAATATCAACCCATGGATATTTTTCCACTTCACTGATTAATTTATCTTCATCATTTTGTAAGAGAATGTGGAACGCTTCATGAGTGAATGAAAGTCTTTTTATAACTTTCATCATTACATCGGGAGTTTCGTGGGAAATGTCCAGAATAAGAAGTCCTTCATCCTCTTCTTTAATCTGATAGTTTATTCCCTCACATTCCATAACAGCTTCCACTTCTGCCAGGGGAAGGGTGGTATGTTCCTTGGATAACAGTAGAGCTATTTCCATAAGCTGGATATCCTCCAGGATAGCATTTTAGGAAGAATAGAGAAAAAAATGCCTCTTTTGAACATTTCTTTAACCAGTGGTGATTGTGAGTCCATATCTCCATACTGGGAGATTATCTCTTCTGCACCAACTTGTTTTAATTTCATGAACATGTACTCCAGATCAGTGTCAGTGAGGGATTTAAAAATCCTGTGTACCATTAACTGTACTTTAAGCTCGTTTTTAAATTGATTCTGGTAATCCTTATAATAATTCATAAGCAATTCCGTGTTTTCATTTTCCAGAGCCTTTGTCACTGCTTGTGATGCTATTTCTGCACAGGAAAAGCCCATTATAAGACCACCACCAGTGGTGGGTTTAACTTGGGATGCTGCATCCCCCAGAAGTATAACCTTGTCTTTAACCAGCTGTTTTTGAGAGTTATATTTGGGAATGACACCATAATACTTCTTTAAAATAGTTGCTCCTTTAAGTTCAGAGCGTTTAGCCAGTAATTCATTGAGAATCACGGTTGATTGATGATAATTGACATCTGAAAATAGCCCTACACGGGCTGTACTCTCAGATAAAGGAATAGCCCACAAAAAACCAGGAGATAATCTGGAATCAACATATAGATGGACGTAGTCCTTCTGAAAACGTTTTTCACCCACATCTATGAGATATTGGGCTGCCTGAAACGATTTTGGGTGCGAATTGAATGCATTAGATACACTTGAGGAATGACCATCAGCCCCCACTACCACATCTGCTGATATTTTAGTGTTTTCATTATTTTTAAGAGTTATAATACCATTAACTGAATCTACTGTCTCAACCCTGTGATTTAAAAATAATTCAGCACCAGAATCAATGGCAAGTTGTGCTAAAAACTTATCATACCCTACCCTGTCCACAACATATGCTTCTGGTTTTTCTTTGCAGACTGAAAGTACAGTATCCTCTGGAGAGTGGAGAAATGCTCCGTTCACAGGGTTAATTATGAATTCATCAGGTAAAATATTTACTTTTTTGATTTTTTTACCTAAAAGCCCCGCACATTGAAGTGGAACGCCGATTTCCCTTTTTTTCTCAAGGATGGCTACTTCAAAGCCTTTTTCTGCCATGTGCCTGGCAAAGGTTGAGCCCACCGGCCCTGCACCAACCACTGCCACATCGTAGGTTCTCATGTCAATCTTAGATCAGGAATTATTTGCAATTTAAATATTATTATTATTTGCAGTTCTATGTATGCAAAAAATAATGTATCAAAAATTCGGAATGGATTGGAATTTTACATCCATAAGGGCATAATACTCCATTATTCTTATTTTAATATTATCAGACTATCTTTTAAACTTTTGGTCATAGTCCTCGATGATTGATTTTTTAGGGGTTTTACTGCGCTGGGGTTTGAAACCCACTTCTTCACCAACCATAACTCGATCAATTATATCCTCTACTTCACGTGGATTGGGAACGTTCTCCAAAAGGATGTTAGTGTGTTCATGACCCCCATAAATCTCTATGTCTCCTGCTGAAAATATCCGGTCAACTACACCTTGATAAACGTCAATGTCCTGAATCTTACTGTAATGAATGTAAGATTTTTTTCTTCTAATCAATCCACTTTTTACTATTACCCTCTGGTTGGTGAGTTGATACTCTTTACGCCTCCAAGATACAAGATCTAAGAACATAGATAGTATCAAAAGGGCAATGATCAGTACAAGAATGTAAAATGTGGCTTGAATCAGAGGAATTTGAACCATCTGCACCACATATTCCTGTAGGGTAAATGCTAATGCCATTATACTCCGGAAAAAGTAAAGTATCACCAGAAGGATTATTAATTTAAGAATGGTCGATTTCAGGCTGGCCAAAAATCGGGGTCTGGTCTGGAATACTACCCTTTCCCCTGGATTTGAATTAGTCTTTCTGTTAAACATTATACGGTACCACCATTCACTATGACAACTTTTCATCTTATTATAACTATTTTCTAGTATAAACTTCACAATCTAAATAGTTTATCTGCATCCTTAAACTAATCTTTAGTTAATGATAAAAAAAAGGATCCATATCCAGGAAACCAACATAATACTCACATCCGATGTTGAACCCCAATACCTCCTTAGTTTTATTACTAAATGTAGAGGAGAACTTAAAAATTATATTCGGATGAATCCTGAATTCCAACCAAGTTTGGAACCATTGAAAGTGGGTGAAGCACCTTTAATTGTGAAGATGATGGTGGAATCTGCTGAAATAGCTGGCGTGGGACCTATGGCAGCAGTGGCTGGCACCATATCCCAACTTACCCTTAACTTTTTACTGAATCATGATGCCCAGTATGCCATTGTGGATAACGGAGGAGATATTGCCCTCAAAACCAGGAAAGATGTGATTATGGGATTATATGCAGGGGAATCATCCCTTTCAGGACGGATAGGCTTTAAGATCAAGTCTCGCAATACCCCCATGGGAATCTGCACATCTTCAGGTACTGTGGGTCATTCCATCAGTTTTGGTCATGCAGATTCAGTTACAGTTTTTGCTTCTTCTGCGAGTGTAGCTGATGCACTGGCTACCTCCATTGCCAATCATGCCAACGGAAGTAATGAAGTTGAGCAGGTGGAAAATTGTCTGGGAAAAGCAGAGGATTTCCAGGAATACTTGCGGGGTGTTCTGGTAGTGGTTGGAGAATCAGCTGGCACTGTAGGAAAAATCCCCGATATGGTGGAAACCAATAAAAAAGTAGTTTTAGGGGATCTTTTCGATGTTTACTGATATTTTTATCAGATTCAATGAATTATTGCTTTAATGAGAACTAATTATTTTGAGAACTAATAATTTTGAGAACTAATAATTTATTATTATTGAGAATAATTATTTTTTATAAAATAAGAAATGATTAGTTTAAAAAAATCTAGAGCCCTGATAAAGACATTACTTCTATTTCTTCACCTTTTTCAATGATTTCCACATTCTTGGGAACTTCAAAATAACCATCTGCATTAGCAAGAGCAGCTATTGCACCAGAATCCTTTAATATTGGATAGGCAATATTTCCTTCTATTTTTACCAGTACAAGGTGGCTTCTTCCCCTGGCAGAATGATACCTTCTTGACAATTTAAGTGTAGACCCCTTTTGTTTTTCCATGAATTTTTTAACACCGGCAACTCCTCTTAAAAAGGGAGCTACAAATCCCTGGAAGATCATCAAAGCAGATACAGGATATCCTGGAAGTCCAAACAAAATGATATCAACATCTTCATCAGGCAAAGTACCAATTATGGTGGGTTTACCTGGTTTTACTGAAATTCCATGGACCAGAACTTCTCCCATGTCTTCCACCACCTTGCGCAGAACATCCCCTGCACCGGCTGAGGTTCCTCCAGAGGTGATTATAACATCAGCATGTTTATATTCATCAATTTTATTTTTTATAGAATCATAATCATCTTTGGCTATTGTAGAAGCTAAAGGTATGCACCCACATGATTTAACTGCGTTTGCTATGGATTCTGAATTGATATCGTAGAGTTTTCCGTGTCGAAGTTCTTCATCTGGTTTTATTAATTCATTTCCAGTGGAAATGACTGCCACGGTTGGCTTGGCAAAAACTGGGATTTTTTCCAAACCAATTGCACTTAAAGCACCGATTTTGTCGGAGGTTAAAAGAGTACCTTCTGCTAATAGGAATTTACCCTTTTGAATGTCTGATCCCCTGAGGGCTCGATTAGTTCCAGGGGTAACTGCCTCCAAAATCTCGACCTTGTTTTCTTTGATATCAGTGACTTCAACCATGACCACAGCATCAGAACCTTCTGGCATGGGTGCACCGGTACCCACTTCACTGCAAGTTCCTTTTCTAACTTTTTGGGAAGGGTCATCTCCGGCTCTAATTTTTTCTATTAAATCTAAGGTAATAGGATCATCTTCTGAAGCCCCGAAAGTATCCTGGGCCTGTACTGCATATCCATCCATGGATGCCCGGTCAAAGGGAGGAAGATCAATAGCTGCATAAACATCTTCCGCCAGAACTCGCTGATAGGCATCACTCAGAGTAACAATTTCAATCTTCCGTTCTATGTTCAGAGAGTCTATGACCTCCTTCACATCATCTGGATCCATTAGATTTAAGAATTCTTTGCCCATAATAAAACCTCAAAAAAGGGATTTAATAGTGTTTTCTGTCACTTATATTATTTTTGTTTATAAATAAACCCATCCATTCTCCATTACCATTAATCCATAGCTTAAATTTTAACTGGAATATTGATTTTAACAAAAAAAAGATTTCAAATGGAGTTTGAAAGAAGCTTAATTTTGAAAATAAGAATACCCTGAATCTATTTGGAAAAAAATGATTAAAAAACATGCAAAAAAAGCAAATTATAAACAGTGTATTTAAATTAAACAGTGATTAATATTCAAATGAAATTTAAATATGAATTTGAATGAAATTAAAGCATATATTGAAATTTAAGATATGAATTATTTTATGAATATTTTGGTTTTGTAGAAACCCTTTTTTTTAGTTGATTTGTGTTGTTCTGTAGATGTTGTATATTGTGTTTTTGAGTTTGGTTTCTTTGTTTGATAGTTGTGTGCTTCTGCTGTGGTTTGTGCCGTTGAATTTTCTTTTTATTGTTGAAAATATGCTTTCTATATTGTTTCTTTTTGTGTATATTTTGTTTCGGAATATTGTTGGGCTTTTTAGTCTGTATTGTCCTTTTTTTGCTCTGTTTTTGAGAGGTATTTGGTCAAATGCTTTGAGTTCTTCATTTATGCATTTTCTTATTGGTTCTGTGTCATATGCTTTGTCTGCTACTATATAATGTGGTTTATACTTTTTGATTTGTCTTAATGCGGGGTTTGCAAATTGTGTGTCGTATTTTGGTCCACGTGATGTTTGATAATATAAAATAAGGCGTGTTTTTACGTCTATTGTTAAATGGTTTTTTATGTAGCTTTTTCTTTCTTTTTGCCGTATTTTTGCATAATACTTGTCTGCATAATCATTCGTAAAACCAGAGCCGTCTAATGCTATTATATCTGCTTTAATATCGTTTAATGATAATATTAAATGGTTAATTTCTCTAATTTGTTTTGAAGGTAGTCTTTTAAAAAATTTTTGGATCGTTGTAAAGTGTGGAACCTTTTTTATTCTCAAATATTTCTTAATTATGTCTGATACATCAATAAAATCAATTATTTCACGATATGTTGATTTTGTGTAAATTTTCATTGCTAATATCGTGAATAAAGCATGTTGTGAATATAAATGATTTGAAAAAGCATTAGAATACTTATTTATCGCTATTTTAACATAATAATACGTTCTTTCGATGAATTTCACCAATTTATTTTCTTTTAATTCACTATTCTTGTTTAAAACACTTTTTAAACATTGAATATTAGAATTTTTAAAACTAAAATCCAAAAGATTTAACTGCTTTGAAACTCCACTATAAACAGGGGAATAATAGATTTCGCTAATCATAATAATATTATTCCCCTTTCTAATTATAAATACCTTAACAACCTATTTTAAAAATATATAGCTGTAATTTCAAGTGAAAACAGGAAAAACAAAACCTAAAACTAAAAAAATTTTTTTTACAAAAAAAATCTACAAAAAACCTCAACTTCAAATAAAAAAAATAAGGGTTTCTACAAAGCCAATATTTTAAAAAATAGGATTTTAATGAAATATTTAATTAAAAATTAGCTTTAAATACAGATTAGTATTTCAAATGTAAGTTATGATGAGAGCAGATAACTGATTCTGCTCAGGATAAACTTACATGAAGAATGAGGAATAATTTTGGAATTTTTTAAAAACCGTTTTCCAGCGGATTTTCCTGTAACAGTTCATATTTATACGTTACAGATTTAAACGCTAACGATCAGAAGTACTTGATTAATGTTTGACTCCTCTTCCTCTTTTATTTCCTGGTTTTGCATGTTTTGCTCTGGTTCTTTTTTTAGTTCCTTTCACTTTTGCCATTTTCTCAACTCTTATTTTTATCTTTATTAAATTTTATTTATTGGTATTGAACTGTATTGATCTATTGTATTAAATGGCTTTATTGTATTGAATGATTTTACTAAGAAAATTAACTAAAATTTAACTTAGCGTGCACTGCATTAATTTAATCCATTATTGTTTTTAAACTGAATTAATTAGCAACTTATTTTATATGCAATCAAACATTAAAAGTATTATTACCCAAGCACTCAATTTGAAATACGAGATCACCAATATTTTTTTTGATATTTAGTATATAACTTATATATAATTTGTTAATGCCCTTTAAAAAATAACGTCTTTTAAAAAAAGATTTTTTTCCATGTATCAATATCGTCCAATAAAAATCAATCGTCCAATAAAATCAAATATTAACATGTTTTTAAATCAAATATTAACATGGTTTTGAGGTTTAAGAGGATAGCCTATTAATACCTCATTTCCAATTAATTCACTATTTTAATCCATCTTGTCATGTGCATAATAAATTTTTTAATTCATTAGATTTTTAAAGTCTATATAAAATTCATTACGTATTTAAAGTAGTTCAATAGTTCCCATATTTTTTTATGGATGCATATACCCATATATTCTATTTATATCATATTTCATTCACATCTATTTAAAAAAACAAATGCACTTTTTTATATACATCAAAATACTAATATAAAAACGAAAGTTAAACGTTAAATGATCAAAATGGTAATGTTATTGATAAGTTAGCTCATGATGCCTATAAAGAATATTAGGCCATGTTATCTATGTAATCTGATTATCTGTTGATCTTTTACCTATGTCATCATTTTAATAAAAGGAGGAGAGTATTTGAGCAGAGGAAATAGTCGCGGTCCGCAAACACAAGAAGTAAGAAGGGTCAGGTCCCCCAGAAGGGGAGAAATACCAGGAGTGGTGGAACAAATTATGGGTCATGGTAAACTTAAGGTACGATGTGCCGATGGTAAAATCAGACTTTGCCGTATTCCTGGAAAGATGAAGAAAAGGATTTGGATTAGAGAAGGTGATGTTGTCCTAATCAAACCATGGGCCTTCCAGAGTGATGAAAAAGCAGACGTTATTTGGAGATATACCAGAACTGAATCCAACTACCTGGAACGTCGCGGATTCCTCAAACTATAAACACATGTTCATTACCCGGTAATGAGCGCATCCTCATTTTTCCATAAATATTTCAATTTAATAAAATATATCTAATCATATTTTTGGGATACACAAGTGAAAATAGATTTCTAACCTAATTGTTAAGTTATAATTTATTTCACACATTTTATTCCTAAAGTTACCATCTAATTTTAATGAGTGGGTAAATTGAATATTTCTGCCCATTTTCCAAGAAAATAACTGATGTGCATCATATGGAATCCCAGATAACCAAATCAGATATTAGTCTGCAGAAGATGCGGGAAGTAAAGCGTCTTAAAAGCGTAGAAGATAAAAGAGTCGGTAGTGAAGTCTTTGATACAATTACCCTCAAAACACTGTACAAGCTGGCTAATCAAGGTTACATCCACCTTTTAAATGGAGCTATTAGTACTGGAAAAGAGGCAAATGTCTTCAAAGGTGCAGACGAAGATGGTAAAATTGTTGCAGTCAAGATCTATCGCGTCACCACCTCTGACTTTAAGAAAATGCAATATTACATCCAGGGTGACCCACGTTTCAATGTTAGAAGCAATAGCAAGCGCCAGCTGATAAATAACTGGGTTTTAAAAGAATTTAAAAATCTTAACCGGGCATGTGAAGCAGGAGTGCGAGTACCCAAACCAATTGTAGCTAAAAATAACGTACTGATCATGGAATTCATTGGAGACAATGATGGAAGCCCGGCCCGCCTTATGAGACAATCAAAAATTTCCAACCCAGAATATGTGGCTGATAAAATAATAGATTACGTTAAAAAGCTTTATCAAGATGCAGAATTAGTTCATGGAGATCTATCTGGCTTCAACATTCTTATACAGAATGATGAACCGGTTATAATTGACCTGTCACAGGGTTTGGTGGTTGATCATCCCATATCAGAGGAGCTTCTAAACAGAGATATAGAGAATTTAAGTAAAGATTTTAAAAAAATGGGTATTGAAATATCCCATGACGAGATTAAAAGAAAGATTATGGATTTATGAGGATAGAAAAATATATCTTAAAGGATAACGTAATAATCATTTAGAACTAGAGGTGAAAATTTTGCCCAACACAGAATATCTGAAGATCCCCAAGGAAAGAGTGGGAGTACTTATTGGACCACACGGAAAAACCAAAGAAACCATTGAAAAAACCACCGAAACAATTATTGATGTGGACAGTGAAGCTGGAAGCATAGCCATATCCCCCCAAGAGGATGCTAAAGATCCTTTAGCAGTTTGGAAAGCTCGTTACATGGTTAAAGCCATAGGTAGAGGTTTTAACCCAGATATAGCTCTTAAACTAATTGACGATGATGTGATGCTGGAGATCATCAACTTGCCTGATTACGTGGGGAAATCTAAAAAGGCCGTTTTAAGGCAAAAAGGACGTATTATTGGTAAAGATGGTAAAACCAGAGATATCATCACGGAAATGACAGGCACTTATGTGTCCATCTACGGTAAAACTGTGTCCATAATTGGAGAAATGGAACATCTTCAAATTGCCAAGGAGGCCGTGGAGATGATTCTAGATGGTGCTAGGCACAAAACAGTTTATTCTTTCCTGGAACGGAAAAAACAGGAAATGAAGCTAAGAGAGATAAAGATGGGACCATCATATATACTCAAAGATTAATAATATCACTTATTTAATTGGAAAATCAAAAACTAATTAAATTGTGATTGATTGAATAATTTTAAAACTTATTGAAGAATAAATAAAAATCCATTAAATAAATGGAACATTGAAAATAATTAAAGGAGGCATAGTTTGGAGCGAGAAGCAGCTGAACTATTTGAGGAATTTAAAGAACTCACCGCATCAGAATTTTTCAGAAGAAACAAACAGATGCTGGGTTTTTCCGGTAAAATCAGGTCTCTGACCATGGTATTCCACGAACTGATCACCAACAGCCTGGATGCCTCAGAAGAGGCAGGAATACTTCCAGAGATAAAAATAGACCTCAAACGTTTGGATAAAGATCATTACATACTCAGACACACCGATAGTGGGCCGGGAATACCCGAACCATACATTACCAAGGTATACTGTACCATGTTCGCTGGTTCCAAATTCAGGAACATCCAGTCCAGAGGTCAGCAGGGATTGGGGTGCAGTGGTTGTGTCTTATTATCACAGATGACCACTGGGAAACCAGCAAAAGTTGTGTCCGGTTACTATGAAGGTGACAAGCTTAAAGGAGTTGAAATGACCTTTAAGATGGACGTGAAAACCAACAGGGGACTGGTCTTAGAAAGGAAAGATGTGGAAGTGCAAAACACAGGGGTTTCCATTGAACTGCCCTTTAAAGATGTCTCATATTCCCTCTCAGAACAGGGAGCCTACGAGTACATCCGCCGAACCATGATTGCCAACCCCCATACCAAGATCACTTTCAGGGATCCTACTGGACATAAATACATCTTCAAAAGAGCCGCGGATATCATACCTCCATTACCCAAGGAAGTGCTCCCTCATCCTAAAGGAGTTACCGCGGACGACCTGATATTCATGGCCAAACACACGGATAAGCGCCGTTTCAGGAGTCTTTTGACCAGTAATCTGTCCAGAATGTCCACTAAAAGGGTAAACGATATCCAGGAGATCACTGGCATTGACCTTAACAAACGTCCCAAGGACATGAAATGGGAGGAAGCAGAACAGATCGTGGAAACTTTCGCTAAAATGGATTTCATGGCACCACCTACCTCTGGTCTAATACCAATTGGTAAAGAACAGATAGAGAAGGGTATAAGGGAAATTTTGAATCCTGAATTCGTAGCCACCACCACCCGAAAACCAAAAACATTCCGTGGAGGAGTCTCATTCATCATAGAAGCAGGTATCTCTTATGGCGGAGACTCTGGAAGAATGGTAGGTGATCAGAGAAAAGCAGAGATCATGCGTTTTGCTAACCGGGTTCCACTGGCCTTTGACCAGGGAAGCTGTGCCATTACCGAAGCACTCAAGAGTGTTGACTGGAAACGTTACGGCATAAGAGACCTTGATAACGCCCCTATAACTGTTTTTGTGAATATTATATCCACCAATGTGCCTTACTTATCCACAGGTAAGCAGAGTGTGGCTCCTGAACCAGAAATTCTCCATGAAGTGCGTCAGGCCACCATGAAAATTGCCAGGAAGATGCAGAAGTACATACGTTCTAAAAAAGCTGCTAAAGAAGAAGCAATGCGTGCTAAAGTATTCGAAAACCTGGTTCCAGTTATAATCCGTGAAGCAGCGGTACTTGCTGAGCAGGATGTTCCGGAATATGATACCGTGCTAGCTAAAGTCACACGCCGAGCCAAATACGAAGACGTGGTTCAAGAAGATGTGGTTCAAGATGAATAAGAGAGATATTACAGTTAACAAACTCAAAAGTTTGGGTGAGACAATATTGGAAGACGTTCATAAAAACAACGTCC
Source organism: uncultured Methanobacterium sp. (assembly GCF_963665055.1). NCBI lineage: Archaea > Methanobacteriati > Methanobacteriota > Methanobacteria > Methanobacteriales > Methanobacteriaceae > Methanobacterium > uncultured Methanobacterium sp. The sequence continues at coordinate 2,903,532 of NZ_OY762015.1, read as the reverse complement.
CCAAAATTAAAGTTCCATCCCGAGGAACATCCAACATAGTCTATGATACTGAAAAACGTTACTATGTCCTGGGAGACAGATACGGGCAAAGATCCCTCGGTAATGTGAAACAAATAAGTAAAATGGCCCAGATGGTTTATGTAGCTAATTTCTGCAAGGACCTTGTTCGCAGGGGAAAAACCGCCACTTTAAGGGAGATGTACTACGTTTCTGAAGGTTGGGATGTGGACTTTGGAAACCAGCAGGAGTCCAACATCATAGGTGAAGACATGGAAGTTACCCTAGGAACAACCCGTGAAGACCTGGGCTTGATGCCTGAAGAAGATGGAGCTTCAGTTTATGGAAATATCACACTCCAGGATGATGACGTGGAGATCAACGCACTGAAATCTGGTAAATCAGGTTACACCATATCCCCCACCATTGATGAGGTGGAATTTCTGGATCATGATGTGCAGAGGGTTATTGCCGTGGAGACCATGGGTATGTTCCACAGGATGGTCCAGGAAAATGCCTACAAAAAATTCGACACCCTGATCGTGGGTTTGAAAGGTCAAGCAGCACGTGCAACCCGACGTTTCCTTAAACGTGTGAATGAAGAATTTAATTTGCCCGTTTATGTCATGAACGACGGAGACCCATGGGGATTTCACATCGCCATGGTTATCATCAGCGGTAGTGCCAAATTGGCCCATGTAAACCATCAGCTGGCCACCCCTGATGCCAAATTCATGGGTGTTACCGCCTCAGATATCATCAATTATGACCTTCCCACAGACCCCCTTAAAGATATTGACGTTTTAAGGCTTAAAGAACTCGCAAAGGATCCTCGGTACAAAGATGAAACCTGGCAGGTTGAGATCAAGAAGATGCTCAAGATCGGGAAAAAAGCAGAACAGCAGTCCTTCTCCAAATATGGATTAGAGTACGTGGTTGAAACATATATACCTGAAAAACTTGAATCAATGGAATAAATTAACCACAAAATAACAGCCTTTAATAACAAAAAGGCTGATACTTACTTTTTTCCTTTTTCAATATTTATTTTCTATTTTTAGTAATTTTATTAAATATTTCACAATGAATGGGTTAAATTACTAATTTAAAAAGATAATTACTAGTTTAAAGGATTAATTATTATTTTAAAATAAAGAAGTTCAAAAGTGTTCATTTTTTCCAAAAATTAAATCATAAAATTTATTATATTCTAAAAAAGAAACATAAATTTAATATAATACTATAACGGGGATTTTATTATGAAAAACGTAGGGATAAACGGATACGGTACTATTGGAAAAAGAGTAGCAGATGCAGTCGCCTGCCAGGACGACATGCAGATCGTGGGAGTAACCAAGAGAACCCCTAATTTTGAAGCCCAAATGGCAGTTGAAAAGGGATTCCCACTTTATATTAGTGCACCAGAAAGAGAAGAGCTCTTTGAAGAAGCAGGAATAAAAGTGGCTGGCACCATTGATGATCTCTACGATAAAGTGGATGTTATGGTAGACTGCACGCCCGGAGGAATAGGTGCTAAAAACAAGGAAGTTTACGCTGAAAAAGGAGTCAAAGGCATATTTCAGGGTGGAGAAAAACACGAACTGATTGGAAAATCCTTCAACTCATTTGCCAACTACAAGGACAACTGGGGTGCAGATTACTCCAGGGTGGTCAGCTGTAACACCACTGGCCTCTGTCGAACACTAAAACCAATTGATGACCTTTGTGGTATTAAAAAAGTTAGGGCTGTTATGGTACGCCGTGGAGCAGACCCCGGACAGGTAAAATCAGGCCCCATAAATGCAATTGTTCCCAACCCACCCACAGTACCCAGCCACCACGGCCCTGATGTGCAGACTGTAATGTATGACCTGGACATCACCACCATGGCCCTTTTAGTACCCACCACACTCATGCACCAGCACAACATGATGGTAGAACTGGAAAATCCAGCTTCACTGGATGAAGTTATTGCCACACTGGAGGCAACCCCCAGAGTTATGTTGGTGGAAGCCAGTAAGGGACTGGGTTCAACTGCAGAGATAATGGAATGTGCACGAGATTTAGGTCGACCTAGAAGTGATCTAAATGAAATAGCAGTTTGGAAGGAATCTTTGAACATCAAAGATGGAGAACTCTTCTACATGCAGGCCATACACCAGGAATCTGATGTGGTACCTGAAAATGTTGACTGTATAAGGGCCATGCTGGAAATGGAAGAAGATCCAGCTAAATCCATTGAACGAACCAATAAAAATATGGGAATAAGTTAAGGATCTTCATTCCTTAACTTACTACGTTAGTGAGTATTAAAACTCCATTCATTTTTTTTAACTTAAAAATTCGACATATTTAGTTAAAAAATGATACAGAGAACTTTATTCAAAATAGTAAGGACCTCTTTTTAGACATATAATTTATTTTGATTGAATTATTAATTTACCAGATTAGTATTTTCATGCATAAATATTAAAATAATCCAATCTAACATTTTCATCGAATTAATCCATATCAACCATCAATAAACTATTTAATAGACTATTTTTTCAATAAAGACTTAGTATTCACTTATACGTCAAATAAAGAGGTATATCCTAATTACCACGAAAGTTCTATATCCGGTTTTATAAAAAATTCCCATAAATTTACATTCAAATAAAGAATAAATCCATAATTGATAAGCTTATAAGATCAAACGATAACATTACACTAATCATGTTATATTACAGAATGTTAATAAGGAATATACTGGTTTGATAGTTATTCCTCACTGGTTTGATAGTTATCCCAAAATATCTAAACCGGATAATTATAAGAACTTAGATATGAAATTAGATAAGAGAGTAAATAAGAAGTGATTATTCTGATGAGACTTTGTAGAGTATTTTAATATCAAATAGGTTAATGCAGTTAAGTGATAAAATGTTAAAAGATATTTTAGTATCCATGCGCCCAAAACAGTGGTATAAGAACCTGGTTATATTTATTGGAATCATATTTTCAATAAATCTTTTAAATTTAAACCTCTGGATTGATGTAATAGCTGCATTCACAATCTTTTGCATACTTTCAGGAAGCATATACATACTTAATGATATTTTAGACCTTGAAAAAGATAAAAACCACCCTAAAAAAAAGAATCGTCCACTTGCTTCAGGACGTTTGAAAGTACCATATGCAATGACCTTTGCAATAATATTAATATGCATAGCCCTTACTGGGGCCTATCTATTGAATTTACAGTTTTTCATGGTATCTGTAGCATTTTTCATCCTTATGCTTGTCTACTCATTCTTCTTGAAGGAGATTATCATCGTGGACATAATGGTAATATCCATCGGTTTTGTGCTGAGAGCTATGGCTGGAGCATTAGCTATAGGAGTTTATGTATCACCCTGGCTGATAATATGTGCATTCCTACTGGCACTATTCTTAGCACTTGGAAAACGGAGACATGAATTAGTTTTACTAAAAGAAAATGCATCCAATCATAGGAAAATATTGGGGGAATATTCCACAGATATGCTGGATCAGATGATCAACATCACCACATCCGCACTGATCATGTCCTATTCACTCTACACCTTCTTTTCAGGCAATACTTATATAATGATCACAATCCCCTTCGCTTTTTATGGTTTGTTCCGCTACATTTTCCTGGTACACGCCAGAAACATGGGGGGCGAACCTGAAATGATATTCAAAGACAAAGGAATGGTTATAAGCATAGTTTTATGGGTTATTGTAGTGGTATGTGTACTTTACATAATATAATCATTTAAAGAGATTTAGAATAATCCTTTAAGAGGCCAATAAAATAATTCATTCACAAAAAAGGCAATTATATGAAATACGACCTTCACACTCACTCCAAATATTCCAGAGATGGTTGGATAGATGTAGAAAAAATGGTAAAAATAGCCATTAAAAAAGGTCTATCCGGAATAGCCTTAACCGACCATAACACCATTAAAGGAGCATTAAAAGCCAAAAAACTAGAAAGTGAGAAGTTTAAGGTGATTATTGGCTCTGAAATAAGTACAGAACGGGGAGAAGTTATTGGATTATTTCTATCTGAAGAAATACGTTCAAGAAGATTTGAAGAGGTAATTTCACAGATACAAGATCAGGATGGTATCATAGTTCTCCCACATCCCTTCGACAATATCCGGGGAAATGGAATTAACCCAAACCATGAAGATGCTAAACTGGTGGATTATGTGGAAATATTCAATTCCCGTTGCTTACTAAACAAGTACAATATCCAGGCAGAAAAATATGCCGAAAAATATGGGTTACATGGACTGGCAGGTAGCGACGCTCACTTTGCCCATGAAATAGGTAATGCTGGTGTTTACATCCAGGAAGATGACCTGAGAAAAGGCTTTGAAAAAGGTGATTTGAAAACATTTGGCCGAAAAACATCTCCCCTAAATCTGGGACTCACCAAGGGGGTCAAAATATTAAAGAAGAACCAATTCTGGTGATTAATCGTTTTATAGGTTGCTGTGCAGTTTTAAGATGCAAATATTTTAAAAATGTAGCTTCTACCGAGTAAAACTTCAATTTAGCTTCTTTTCCATGGTTTAATATATTTTCACAGGTTATTTTATTTACATCTTAAATTAACTTATTTCATTTATATTACAAAGTATAATTTGTTATATTCACCATCCATTTATTTGGATAAACGATCCCTTATTCAGGGGATCCTATCCATTATTCTGGAGAAAATATATGAGAACCAAAAAAGAAATTAAATAATATAAAGTTAAGTTAAATTGGATTTAATTTTTTGACAAAAAAGAGAAGTATTATCCAAGATAAGTTATCCTAAATAGATCTCAACTATTAATATCAAGATTAACCGATACTGGTGAATTTATATGAAATGTCAAGATTATTCCCTTAATCGCCAAACAGAAAGAGAAAATCTCAATCTCAACCCCCTTCAACGTGGAGGGGTGCTTCCCCCTGAATCCCGTCAAGCATTATACGAATTTTCCGATGGGTACAGTGTCTGTGATTACTGTGCCGGTCGTCTGGATCAAATATCAAAACCATCCATAAACAGTTTTTTGGAGGATATGGCCAGTTTTATTGGTGCCGATCATGCTAGAACTGTTCATGGAGCAAGGGAAGGTAAATTTGCAGTTATGCACGCTCTTTGCAGGCCTGGAGATACTGTGGTGATGGATGGTAATGCCCATTACACCAGTCACTTAGCAGCAGAACGTAACGGGCTTAACATCGTTGAAGTTCCCAGCAGCGATGATCCTGAATATTGTATTAACGCAGAAGGGTACCGGGAAACCTTAGATGAACTCAATGACATGGGGGAAGATGTTAGTTTAGTTCTTTTAACCCACGTGGATGGAGATTATGGTAATGTGACAGATGCCCGGGCCATTGGTAAAGTAGCCCATGATGCAGGAATCCCCTTCCTTTTAAACTGCGCTTACTCCATGGGAAGAATGCCCATAGATGCCAAGCGGTGGAATGTGGATTTCGTGGTGGGAAGTGGTCATAAGAGCATGGCTGCCTCTGGACCCATAGGTATTCTAGGAGTGCAGGAGGAATGGGCAGATCTGGTTTTAAAAAGATCATCACTGCATCAGGTTAAGGAACTTGAAATGTTAGGATGTACAAGCCGTGGAGCTCCTATTGCAACATTAATGGCATCTTTACCCCACATAATTGACCGGGTTAACCATTGGGATGTTGAAGTGGAAAAAAGTCGCTACTTCGTTTCTGAAATGGAAAAAATAGGCGGAGTTAAGCAGATCGGTGTGCGTCCCACAGAACATGATCTGGTGCGGTTTGAAACTCCATTTTTCCATAGGATTGCTGATAAACATCCACGTAAAGGTTTTTATCTTTATGAAGAACTTAAAAAAAGGAATATCGTGGGAATCAAACGGGGACAGACCCAGTGGTTCAAGTGCAGTGTTTACGGTTACAGTCAGGAACAGGTGCACTACATAGCAAATTCCTTTGCTGAAATTGCCACTAAATACAAGGAAATGGCAGATTAAACATTATGTAAGTTAACTTACAATTCAATATCCCTGAATTAATGTTATATGCTTTGGAAAATTAGATCATATGGTAAATGAAGGACAATATTGGAAATAAAGAATAATACTCAAAAATAAGAGATAATATTTGGAAATAAGGGATTGTATGGAATTAGGTATCATAGGTTGGAGAATCATGGTGATTTATGATAATAGTCATTAAGTTATTAAAATTGTGACAGGAGGTAAATAATGGCTAAAAAGGATAGACCATCAAAAGCACTGGTTTTAAGTGGTGGAGGAATTACCGGAACAGCATGGGAATTGGGTGTGCTTTTTGCACTTGAAAAAAGTGGATTAAATGTAACCGATGCGGAACTCATTGTTGGGACATCTGCTGGTTCCAGTGTGGGGGCTCAGATCACCAGTGGCCTCAGCCTTGAAGAACTTTATCATCAACAGTTAAAACCAATCCATGAAACCAAAGAAAGGCCTGTGGATTTCGATGGGCATAAATTCCGTCAGATGATGGCTGCGGCTATTATGAGCTCCCCGGATTCACAAACTGCAAGGGCACTTATTGGAGAAGCAGCACTGGCCGCACCCACCATGGACGAGGAAGAAAGATTGGAAATAATGGCCTCACGTTTACCAGTTCACGAATGGAATCCAGAGAAAAAGTTGGTAGTAAATGCTGTTGACGCCGAAACTGGTGAATGGGTTAAATTTGATCAGGATTCAGGTATTCCTCTTTTACTTGCTGTATCTGCCAGTTCAGCAGTTCCAGGTATTTATCCCCCCACCACTATTAATAATCGCAGATACATTGATGGTGGTATGAGTTCCGGGACTAACGCCGATATAGCGCAGGGTTATGATCTTGTACTCATAATTGTAGCCGAACCCAGTATGATTGCACCTGCAATGGGCCCTACCATGCATCGCATCACTTTCCAAGAGGAACTAACCCAGTTAAAAGCATCTGGGTCCCAGGTTATGATTATCAGCCCAGATGAAGAGTCACTTGAAGCTAAAGGACCCAACCCTCTCGACGCCACTTTCCGTGCCGCATCTGCTGAAGCGGGACGCAAACAGGGCGCAAAAATAGCCGGAGAGGTTAAAGTTTTCTTAGAAAGTGAAGAATAGTTTAATTTAAATTAAGAGTTATTTACAGGGACCTCTCCCTCACCAATGAACCGTTACATAATTCTATACTTTTTTAAAAAAAATCATTTTTATGGTTTAAATCAAATAATTCCTTAAATTATTTTTTTATTTTTTCAAATGAAAGGAGGATACCCTGAATGTTAAGTACCTCTAATTTAATCAATTTTCAAACTGGCCACATATTCATATCCAGATGGTGAGCTTTTACTACCTGTTTCATCAAAAATAATCCGATTTGTTTTCCCGAAATGTTCTGCTGCCAGCTTTAAATGATAAAGTGCAATACCCATATCAATTAAAATATATCTTTTAAGCATAATAGCCCTTAAAATATTTGGTTTGACTACGTAAGCATGGAGCATGTGAATATCACCTTTAAAAAACCAGGGTTGACTGTTAGTTGCCGATGGAGCCAGACGCGCTGCCTCCAATGATTCACCCAGTTCTCCTCCAACTTCAACATCACTTATTTTGGAGAGTGGTTTTCTCTTGAATTCTAAATTACTGGTTCGGTGTAACTGCTCATTTGCCCTTCCAAATGCCATTAAAATAACGAATTCCAAGTCTGATTCCAAAACCTTTTTCTTGGGTTTAGGTATTCCCTGCCAGCAACTACCTAAACCACTGGCTGAAAAGAAAAGATCCAACTGCTGAAGCATGAACCCCACATTGGTCTTATATCCCTCTTTATTTTCAGATAATACAACAATGTAGTGGGGTGCTTTCTTCATCATCCTCTGATTAACATCATTTTGGGATATGATCTTTAGCTCTACCTTAATATCATCATATAAGGGTTCTAAACTGTTAATCTGTTCAACAACCTTTTCAAGGGTAACACTATCCAGTGGGGTGAGATCGTAATTTCTAATGGATTTTCTCTTGAATATTTGGGGGTAAAGATCAACCAGGACCATGTTTTATATCTCCATTTATTTTCCATTGAAAAATGGTTAAAGGGGGTTAAAAAATAAATTTTATCTTGATTTATATTTATCATCAAATCTACGCCATGATTTAGCAATATATGGTTCGCATTTGTCTAATTCTGTTAAAAGGCACATTTTGATGGTTTCACTTTTAATTTCTTTTTCTTCATCGATCTTTTTATTGATATTAGTAAAAACCTGGTTTATGATATCTTTTTTCTCATCCAGACTGTATCCTGCATCTATAGTTGCTTTTTGGAGCGAACCTTTAATTTTATCTGGATTAAATGATTCAACCTTGCCTTTCTTTTTTAGAACTTTGGTCATGTGAAACCCCCTATTTTATTACAAGTGATATTACTAAAAATCCCATAGAACATTTTTTTCACCTATAAACAGATTTAACCCAATATAAACATTATTGGTCCATTATAAACTGATTTTAGATTTTATTTAATTTTAAATTTAATATAAATAAATCAGGACTATTAAAATAGGGATTGGTTTAGTATTGGATTTTTCATCTTCCCCTGATTAAATGTAAGTTTTAATACTAATTATAATTTTTCTTAAGATTAGAACCAACTGGAACATTAAAAACAAAATCACCTTTAAAAATTTAGTTCCATTAATTTACAGCTTGATCTGGCTCTAAAAGTTAAAAATAAGCATGCAATAAAAAAAAGTTTTAAAATGAAGAAATTAGATAAATAAAAGTAAATTTCTTCTTAATACTCTTCGAATGGTTGTACTATTACGAATCCCTGACCCTGGAATTTTAACTGGAATGTTTCACCACTATCTTTCCCTAAAAGTGTTTTAAAGTCTATGTCTGTTTTTACAGATGGACTTAAACCACCAGACCAGGCCACTGTGGCATTGGGATCGGTGTACACCGGTTGATCTGGAGTTACCACCAGGGTGATGGGTGTGAAATGAGTGGTTATTGCTACCATACCGGTTCCTTCCAGTTTTACATGGAACAATCCGCCAGCGGACATTCCCACACCAGAGCTCATCATGGTTATGTCCCAGTCAATCTGTTCTTCAAAGGCCAGTAGATCATTTCCATTAACGTAAATTCTTTCGTTTTGGAGGTTTAAAACAACGATCTCTTTCCCCTGATCTGCCAGGAAAACTTTACCTCTGCCTTCCATTTTCATTAAAGTGCTTGATTCCCCGGTCACTGCTTTTTTAACGAATCGATCAATCCCATGTTCTAAAGTTCCCTCTCTTTTAAAGCGGACATCCCCCGTATATGCTACCATTGCTCCTTTTTTGGACCAAACCTTACCATTGAGGTTTATGTTCAGTAAGTAGTTGTTTTCAATCTCAAATGTTTCACCAGAACCATTTTTTTCCATGGTTTTGTTGATGAAATCATTAACTGAATATTTACTGGAAGAACCAGTAACTGGTGCAGCGGCAGCTGCGGGTTGTATTTCAGGAGTTTGAACAGGCTCATCTATGGTTGTTTCCATTGATTCACCACAGTTTGGGCAAAATTTTCCATTAACTTCAGTTCCACAGTTGGGACAAAACATCTTCACACCTCTATAGAAAAATTCAATTAATTACCACTTAAATTAAGTTCTTAATATAATAATCTATTTTTTTGATAGTTAAATAATAAATTATCCACTCATAGTTTGTATTGTTAAATAAATAAAGAATAATGTCCCCCAAAATTAGAATAGTGTTACATAATTAACTCAACAAAATTTTAATATCATGTATAATGTCACAAATAGCATTTTCAAGCAAGGATTCTCCTAATTTGCGATCCACACAAACACCCTGTTCTTGAACTACAGATGCACCTTCATCAATACCCTTATTTTGATGGCGTGCCTTGTGGAGGCCAACCATTCCCACTTCAGGGTATGTATCAAACTGGCAGTGTTCACTAAGGCGGGATTCATCGGCCATTCCAAGGATCACACCCATGGAAAGCTCTCCTGTGCCTGCGTGGGGTCCCTCAATTTCCACAATCTTGTTGTTGAAGATGAGTTTAAGGCCAGTTTCCTCTTCAATACCATCCAGATAATCTTTGATGGGTACATTCCCCCCATGACCATTTACCAGAACCACTGCTTCTAGATTCAAATTATTTCGGGCATTTTTTAAAGTGGGAACCAATTCTTTTTCAACCAGAATATCTGCAGGTAGATGGATGCCATGGTTAACATAATCATACTCGGTTGCAGCATATAATATACCCAAAAATTTGGCTCCTGTGCGGATTGAGGCCTGGAATGCCAGGTAAGATGCTATTTTAGAATCAGTATCAATGGGAAGTGCTGCACCATGGTTCTCCAGGTGTGAACCAATAGCCATGATTCCTATTCTATGAACACCCGGTGAAAGTATCTTACCTGAGGAGTATCTTAGTTCTACCATATCAAGCACCAATTCTTAACAATTAAACTCAAGATTATAATTAAACATCAAGATTCCAGATCTTATCCCCAACATAGTGTAATGTCTTCACTGCCTTGCCTTTATCTTTATCCACCATTTCTTCTCCAGATATGATAGCGGTTCCCATGGCCAGGGGTTTACGGTGGGTTTCATCAACCACTATGACTGTATCTCCCTTCTGGATCTGGGGATCGGCCTCCACAATACCTGGAGACATCACATCGGCTCCACTGGTCATGAATTTCACTGCCCCCATGTCCACCACCACCATGTGACTTTGGATGGGATGTTTTAGGGCTCCCTTCAGGGTGGGAAATGGTTCACCATCCAGGATTATAATGAGGGGATCACCATCTACCAGGATCAAATCAGGCAGATCACTTTCCAATATCTCTACTTTTGATTTAGAAGGTATTAAAGAGGCATAAGGCCCTAGTTTGTCTTGAAAATCTTTTAGTTTCTTTTTTTTCAGATGATATCTTTTTTTTATTTTCAATTATAATTCACCTTGATTCTAGTTTCCATTCTCACTTTTATATTTTTGATGGCGGTACATTTAAATATAAATCTTACCAACATTGATGGTATAGGAAAGGTGATAATAGTGAGTGTACAGAAGAATGTAAATACATCACGACCATTAGATGTTTTAGGTCGAGCCCTTAACTCTCAAGTGTTAATTAAACTTAAAGGCGGCAGAGAATTCCGTGGAGTTCTTGAAAGCTTTGATATGCATATGAATTTAGTTCTGAATGACGCTGAAGAATTAGAAAGCGGCGAATCATCAAGAAGATTAGGCGTGGTCCTCATACGTGGGGATAACATAGTATACATATCACCAGGATAAAAGTAAGTACCGGTTAAATGAACCGGGAGATATTATTAGGAGGATATTAAATTGAAAGGTACACCATCATTTGGTAAACGTAATAAAAAAACCCATATCCGCTGTAGACGATGCGGGAAAAATTCATACAATGCCAGGAAGCGCTACTGTTCAGCTTGTGGATTCGGAAGAACCAAAAGGGTCAGGACCTACAACTGGCAGAACAAGAAACTTAATGGTTACAGGTTGAAATAGATGGAAATCAGAAATCCCATCGATGTGCGTATCATTGTGGAAGGAGCTTCAGACGTGGAAAACGTCTCCCGGGCATTACAGAACATTGCCCTGGGAGCGGAGTACCACATAACCATCTCCTCCATTATACCCACCACCAACATAGAAATAGCAAAAAAAGCAGTTAATGGTGCAGATATTCTTTTAATCGCCACTGATGTGGATGCCCCTGGAAGAGAACTGGCTGAAAAATTCCAGAAAGTTCTTAAAAAAGAAGTGGGTCATATAGAAAGGATGAAACTCCCCTTCGGTCATGACGTGGAGTACATTGACCCAGTACTCATCAGAAGGGAAATTAAAAACGCCATAATTCGTTCTGGATTATTATCCATTGCTAACCTGGGACGTTTCCAAGAAACTAAAGACAAGCTCAGAGAATCTGATGCTAAAATTAAGGAATTGGATAAAGAAATTCAAGATCTGTCTTTACAAAAGGAAGAACTCATCTCAGAGAATCAAGAACTGACTGATTCCCAGGAAAGGTTGAAATTAAAGCAAAAAGATTTACAGGAAGATTTAAAGGTTACTAAACAGCGCTACGCGGATGTGAAGAACCAGTACGGAATTTTAATAAATAAAAATTTGTACGAAAGATTTTCTCTCAGTGAACTGTGGAAGGAGACCTTTAATGAAACCTTAAATGAAGAAGAACATATTACTTTTATTACCAGCGAATTTAAACCAGATAACATTACTTTAGGGCAAGGTTTCATAGCTGCCCCATCTAGAAAAGATGCAGTGGACTGGTTAAAAGTTATTCGTACGGTGCTCATTTTTTACGATTCAAAAATTGAAGATCTTAAGGAAGAAATAGGTGATGAGAAATTCAACCCACACCTACTCAAGGAGTAGTGTAAAATATAATGAATTTTTCCATCTCTTTTTTAAAAAAATAACCTATACCTAAAGATAATAAGGGAGAATTCCAAGTGCAGGATAAATGTGGTATTGTAGGTGCTTATTCTCATAATAAGTCCCATAACATTTCTAGAGAAATATATTACGGTTTATATGCTTTACAACACCGTGGACAAGAATCTGCAGGCATATCCGCCCATAATGGTGAGGAAATGCGTACCTACCGAGGTATGGGTCTGGTCTGCGACGTTTTCAACAACGGCAACATCGAAGGATTGGATGGGAATGTAGGAATAGGCCATGTACGTTACTCTACAACAGGTGAATCACAAATTCAGAATTCCCAGCCATTTATAAGCAAATTTGACATGGGAAACATTGCAATAGCTCACAACGGAGATATTATTAACTCCATGGAACTCAGGAGGGATCTGGAGAAAGAAGGAATAAAATTCCAATCATCTACTGATTCTGAAGTAATCTGCCACCTTTTAACCAGGGAGTACTCCAAAAACCATGACATGGTAGAATCCATTAAAAATGTTTCCAAAAAATTAATTGGTTCCTACTCACTGGTTCTACTGGTTAACGATGACCTGATGGTGGTAAGAGACCCAATCGGCATCAAACCATTATCCCTGGGACAAAAAGAAGGAATTACCATGGTTGCCTCAGAAACCGTTGCTTTTGATGTGGTAGGGGCAGAATACATCCGTGACGTGGACCCAGGGGAAATACTGCTTATCAATGATGAAGTGCATAGCTTCAAAATCCCCAAAGCCCCAGGTACACCCCGCGCCCATTGCATGTTTGAATACGTTTATTTCGCCCGTCCGGACAGTATACTGGATGGGAAGGTTGTTTACAGGGTACGGAAGAACATTGGCAAATCCTTATTTAAGGAACACCCCGTGGAGGCAGATGTGGTTATACCCGTTCCGGATTCAGCTATTACTGCAGCCATAGGTTACTCCCGTGCTTCAGGAATTCCCTACGGGGAAGGACTGATCAAAAACCGTTATATAGGACGTACTTTCATCATGCCCACCCAGGAAGAGCGTGAAACATCCGTAAAACTGAAAATGAATCCAATACGGTCTGAGCTAGAGGGTAAAAGCATAGTGCTGGTGGATGACAGTATAGTGCGAGGAACTACATCTAAAGCCCTGGTGAACGTGCTTCGTGAAGCAGGAGTGAAAGAGATCCATTTACGTGTAGGATCACCACCCATAACCTCCCCCTGTTACTATGGTATTGCCATGGCCACCCGTAAAGAACTCATAGCATCAGATAAAAAGGTGGAAAAGATAAGGGAAACCCTGGGTGTTGATTCACTGGGATATCTCAGTATAGACTCCCTGGTGGAATGTATTGGAATCAAGAGGAATGAACTTTGTTTGGGATGCCTCACTGGAGAATATCCAACAGAGTTACCAGCTGATATTGATGAATATGAATCCTGCAGGTGTTAAAAGTCTGCAGGTTTAATTTTTTATTAACATAAAACTGATTTATCAGCAATCCCAGCTTAACCCAATAAGATATAAAAATATTGAGGAGTTTAATTGATCACTTTAATCATACTGATTATTTAAACCTCATTTAATTATTTAAATCCTCATATGGTGATTTAACACCCAAAAGATCCATTATTCCATTAACGACAATTCAACAACTACCCATATGATGATTAAACATAAGATTCATTTAACCCCCATATGATTAATTTAACCTCATCAAACATTCAAATTGTAATGCTTATTTTTTATATAAAGATAAAGTGATTTTATGGTCGAATTACTGGCACCGGCCCGGGACTTTGCAGCCTTGGAATCCGCCTTGAAAAATGGGGCAGATGCAGTTTACATAGGGTTAGAAGATTATAACATGCGCGCCCACACTGCAAACTTCGCCTTAAATAACCTGGCTGATGCTGTGGAACGTTGCCATCATCAGGGGGCTCGTCTTTATGTCTGCACCAACACTGTCATGCGAGATAGTGATATAAATCATCTGAAAACTGTTTTACCAAAAATTAAAGCTTCAGGAGCCGATGCTATAATCGCCTCAGACCTGGGAGTTCTTAAGATTGCCAGGGAGGAGGATGTTGATGTTCACCTGAGTGTTCAAGCTAACATATCCAATTTGGAATCTTTAAAACTCCTCCATGAACTGGGAGTTAAAAGGGTGATTTTATCCCGAGAACTATCCTTAAATGAGATAAAAGAACTCAGCAGTGAAAGTCCCATTGAAGTAGAGGTTTTTATCCACGGAGCCATGTGTCTGGCCATCTCCGGGAGATGTTTTTTAAGTTCCTACCTTTACCAAAAGAATGCCAACTGCGGGGAGTGTCTGCAACCCTGCAGGAAGGAATGGAAACTTATATGTCAGGATGAAAATGGAGTTTCTCCAGGTTCAGAAGAGGATAATGAAATAATAGATGATAATGAGATAAAAGAGAATAATGGAATCTCAGTTAGTTTAGGAAATACTCAAGCAAACGAACCGGGGGATGGTGGATTTAAAAGCCATATTTTAAGTCCACGTGATCTTTGCATGGTGGAACACATCGGTGAACTTATAGATGCTGGCATTTCTTCATTTAAGATCGAAGGCAGGGCCAGACCTGCGGATTATGTGGCCACAGTAACCAGGGTTTACAGGGAAGCAATTGATTCCTATGAGAATGGTGAGTGGAAATTCCAGGACCGCTGGTTAGATGAACTTAAGAAAGTATACAATCGTGGCTTTGATACTGGATTCTACTTCCAAACTCCTTACAAAACCAGTAGCTACAACCAGGCCACTCACTCTAAACAAGACATAGGTGAAGTGGTTAATTATTATTCTAAAGTGAAAGCTGCGGAGATAAGGCTTTGGAACCCCCTGGAAGTGGGTGATGAAATTATAATACAGGGACCAACCACTGGCTCTATTATTCAAAAGGTAAAATCAATGCAGATAATGGGGAAAAACATTGAAAAATCAGAAGGAAACGAGAATGTGGGAATCTTCGTTGAAGATAAAGTCAGACCCGGAGATCTGGTTTACCGGCGTGTTGAAAGAATAGAATAAATTATTTTTTGGATTAGGTTATAATTAATGAATTAAAAAAATAATTAAGAGAAGATCATAAGTCAATTATTTGGCCTTTTCCCCGAGTTCCATTTTATCATTATTACTGTTTTTTAACTCCTTTGAAGGAGTTTCTCCTTCCATTCGATTACTCAAAACAGCATCTTTGAGGAACAGGCAGGCTATGAGTCCCATTATACTTATAACCAATCCAGTCAGGTATACATTGTGCACAGCCAGATTCATGAGATTTGCCGGAATTTTAGTGGCCATGTTGATGTCCATGTTTATGGTTAGATTCACTATCACCCCAAATATGGGTAAAGCAACTGTGGCTCCAATGTTCCTAAAAAACTGCATGGATGCAGTTCCCACTGCTATTTCCCGTTTGGATACTGCATTCTGCACTGCCACGTTGAATATGGGATAGGTCATACCAGTACCTGCCCCTAGTATTGCCGAGTAAATTACCACTTCCAGGATACCTGTACCAGTTCCCATGGTTGAAAGCAAGGCCATACCTCCAGTCAGGAGTACGAATGACACTACTGCCAATTTCTTATAGGTACCGGTCTTGGAGATTATCTGTCCGGCAATAATTGATGAAAATGTCAAGCTTAGAAGCATGGGAGTTATTAACACCCCGGAATAGGCAGGGCTTAAATTTTGAACACCCTGCATGAAAAGGGGCAGGTAAATAATTCCACAAAACATAACTGCACTGGCTAAGAACATGGCTACTGCTGAAACATTGAAAATGGAGTTTTTAAATAAATGAAGGGGTAATATGGGTTCCCTTGATCTTTTCTCCACATAGGCAAAGGCAGCAATCATAACTCCTGTGAATATGAAAAGGGTTGCCAGGAGTGATTGAGGTACAGCCGGGTCCTTGATGAAAGTTAACGCCAAAAACAGAGAACTTAAAGCTGCAGTTAATGTGATTATTCCACCGTAGTCTATTATCCTCTCCTTGACCACCTCTTCCATGTGTGGGAAGTAGGAGCGAAGGATGTAGATGGCAGCTATACCCACTGGTATGTTGATGAAAAATACCCATCTCCATCCCATGAAACCAGTGATAACTCCTCCCAGTACTGGTCCCAGGACGTTGGCTAGGCCAAATACTGATGAGAGGATTCCTGCATATTTTCCCCTTTGGCGGGGTGGGAACACTTCAGCAACCACTATGAATGGTATGGTCATGAGTATTCCACCACCAATTCCCTGAATTCCCCGGAAGAAGGTGAGTTGCAACATGTCTCCTGCAAAACCACAAAGAGTTGAAGCAGCTATAAATAATGCAATACCTGAGACCAGGATCCGCTTACGACCATAGATATCTGAAAGCTTTCCTGAAAGTATTATGGCCATGGTTGAACATAGCAAGTAAATGGTGAAGGGCCATACATAGTAAGCCATACCTCCCAGGCTACTTATGACTTGTGGCATGGCCGTACTCATGATGGAGTTATCCAAGGCACCCACCAGAAGGCTGATCATCAGCCCTGCCATGAGGACTTTTACCTCGCCAGGTGCTAATTTTCCACCCGAACTACCATTGTTAACATTAATATCTTTATTAATCATTTTTAACATCCTTTATTTGAATTTATTGAGTTTTAAAATCTTTATTTGAATTTATTCAGTTTTAACGTCCTTTATTTTAAATAAGAGTTTTTTAATGGTTTTTACTGCCGTGAAGAGTTCTTCCATTTCAGCATCACTCAGGGAAGAGAGATTAATCAACATGTTTTCCTCAACTTTAACCCGAGCTTTTTTCATGAAATCCATCCCTTCAGGAGTAATAGAGATCAAAGTTATCCTTCTGTCTTTTTCATCCCCTTTACGTTCCACCATCCCATCTAAGACCAGTTTATCAATGTGAGAGGTCATGTTAGGTCGGGAGATATACAAATAATCACCAATAACTGATATGGGAAGGCTACCCTGATCCATTAACAGCCCCATGATCTGGTAGTAGGCCGCTGAAGTTTGTTTTTCCTTAAAATCCTTTGAAGTGCGAACCTTCTGATAAAAGATGGGGAAATAAATTAAAAGATCATCCAACATTGTTTCCATTTTCATTTTTTCATTCACCATGTCTAAAACTCCCTACTAATTTGAAATCGATAAATCCATAATGAAATTAAGTATACTCTATTGAAATTTGATTAAAACTCCCTAATTTCAAATTAAATAATTATTAAAAGTTTTTATCCCATTATCCCCTTTGAATTTCCAATATTCACCTATTACAACCGGATAAGAAATTCATGGAGATAAGTAATCCAGAATGATAACTAAAAATTATAGTTAAATTTCTGAATTATTAATTATATGAACTATTAATTAAATGAATTATTCATTATTTAAACCTTTCTCTTTAGATCCCAACTAATTAAAAAAAAATATTTACAAAATATTAGAAACCCAAATACTGGATAATTCAATACTAGATAAAATAGAAAAATTTTATTCCCTATAAGGTTATACTAATTAGGAGATATGTGTTAGAGTGTAAGTAAGAGAATGTGCTAGATTAAAAGTAATATTCTATTATAGTAATCTGAGAATTCTCAGGGAAAAGGAGTTGATATGATGAAAATTCAAGATGCCATGGAAAAAGAAGTAATCAAATTCCAAGTGGACGATCGCATCGTTGATGTGGCTGGAAGCCTACGTGAAAACAAGATCAGTGGAGCACCAGTGATAAATAAGGAAGGCCAGCTGGTAGGAATCATCAGTGAAGGTGATATCATGCGACTCCTGGAAGTTCACTCCCCCCACATCAGACTGATCCTGCCATCGCCACTGGACTTAATCGAACTCCCAGTACGTATGAAATATGAGATGGATGAAATAGCAGAAGACATGAACAAGGCTGCTTCTCTACTTATCGGTGAAATTATGACCAAAAAAGTGGTTACCATCAACCCGGATTCAGATATTAGTGATGCTGCCCAGCTCATGGACACCCACGATGTTAAACGACTACCAGTTGTGGATTCTGATGGAAAAATGGTGGGCATAATCACCAGGGGAGATATTATCGGAGCCATGGTGAGGGGATGAGTAAGAGCAAGCACATTGCCATTTATGGTAAGGGAGGTATTGGTAAATCCACCATTGTCTCCAACCTGGCAGCATCCTACTCAGAAGAAAAAAGCGTTCTGGTAATTGGTTGCGACCCCAAGGCAGACACCACCCGAACCCTGGTGGGGAGGAGAATCCCCACCATCCTAGACATCTTAAAAGAAAAAAAGGGTGCCCAAGAGGAGGATGTCCTCTTCCAGGGATACGGTAATGTGATGTGCGTAGAAAGTGGAGGCCCTGAACCTGGTGTGGGCTGTGCAGGGAGGGGTGTTATCGTGGCCATGAAGCTCCTGGAGAACCTGGAGGTCTTCAGCCAAGACCCTGAAGTTATTATCTATGATGTACTGGGGGATGTGGTCTGCGGAGGATTCGCAGTACCTCTCAGGGAGAACTTTGCCGATGAAGTTTACATCGTAACTTCTGGAGAGTACATGGCTCTATACGCAGCTAACAACATCTCCAAGGGCATAAAAAAGCTTAAAAGTAACCTGGGTGGAATCATCTGCAACTGCAGGGGTATCAACAGGGAGATGGAGATCGTGGAAGAATTCACTCACCGTATTGGGAGTAAGGTTATAGGGGTGATCCCCCGCAGTGAACTGGTTCAGGAAAGTGAAATTGATGCCAAAACAGTTATGGAAAAGTTCCCAGAATCAGAACAGGCACAGAAATACCGTAAACTTTCATCCTCCATTTTAGATAACCAGGACTTTGTTATCCCTGAACCCATGGGTGCTGATGAATTCGATGAATTTTTCAGAGGATTTCAGTAACTCTAATTAAATCCAGATCTTCACGGGTTTTAACCTCTAATTTTAATTTTTTAAACCCTTCCAGGCAGTTTAAAGTGGCCTGGGACTCATTTTGAAAATAGAATAAATGTGCAGGGCATTTGCAATCAGAACAACCAAAACCATTTATTGCCTCACTTTTCGGAGCTATTTGGGCCGCTAGATTACACTCATGTTTAATACCATCATCAATGTAAAATACATCTGTTACTTGAGTGTTGGGACTGTCCAGAAGGTAATCAACGTGCCAGTGCATCTTTTTATTTTGCCGAAGGTGTCTTCTGATCCTACCCTCCAATGAGTTAAGGGCAGACCCCACGTAGATGTAACATCCCTTTTTAAACTGGATATCTCCTTTTTTTCCAATTTTTAGGGATTGGTTTTGGTTTAAATTTATTAAAAGACAGTAAGTTCCCTTTAAAATAGTTTTTTTAACCATGGAATCTTTTCACCTACCCATTTTAGATCAAGATTTGTGCACCCGACTCCAGTGGAATGAATTTATCCCTAAATTCTCTTCTAAATAAACATAAAGCATTAAAACCTGTGCAATGCCCCAGGGCAATAATTTCAGGGTTTAATTTTTTAAAAGATTCTACTGTCTTTCGAGTCCTCTCTCGAGGAGCATCCATGAGATGTGATCCTCCAATAACCCCATATATATCATCCTTAAAGTATTCACTGACCGAATTCAATATGTTAACAATACCTTTATGGGCGCATCCAGAAATTACAACCAGTCCCTTTTCAGTTTTAATTACCAGGTTTAATTCATCCTGAAATTGATCGGGCGAACACTTTCCATTTTCCATAACCTTCAAATATTCAGGTATTGGTTCAAAACCAGAATGATCTTCAACCTGGTTGAAAATCCACATATCATCACTGATTCTTGTATTTTCACTGATCCATTCCAGGTTAAGAGTTTCTACATCAATACTTGTGGGGAAACCAATATAACGTTGTTTACCATCTAATAATGCATATTTCTGACCCAATACATCAGGATGCATGTAAAATTTGGTTTTAGCACCATTAATACCCATAGTATCTTTAATTGCTGAAATACCTCCTGTGTGGTCGTTGTGACCATGACTCATCAGTACCCCATCCACTGCTGTGATTCCCATGAGATCCATGTTATTCTTCAAGACAATTGGTGTTTGTCCAGTATCTACCATAAAATTGGTATCATTTTCTTCCACCAATAAGGAAAAGCCATGCTCGGCATATAAATTTGATTTGAGCCCTGCCCTGTTATCTACTACACATTTGATCTTCATGGGAACACCCGGAATATTTTTATCTTGTTTTCCTTTTTATCTTGTTTTCTAACTTACTTTGACTACAATCATAAACACTAATCAATATCATCCTAAAATATATTAAAATCAATCCATGATTGGACTTAAAATCAATCCATAATTAGAAGATCATCTTAATTTGAAAATTAATTCATTGAGCATAAAACCTATTCAGAGTTGATTAAGGAATATGATGATTTAAAATTAATTGGAATTAAATCTGATTTAAAATTGATCACTGAATTAAACACTAATTTAAACTAATTTAAAATGATTCAAACAATGAGTCAATCAACATTATTCATAATAAATCATCACGGTGATTAAATGGAATACACATTCAAGGCCAAAGGACATCAAAACGTGACATCTAAACATAAAACCACATTCGAAGTAACCCAGGACGCCGAAATTGGATTGGCAGCAGATTGTATTGTGGGAGTATCATCTAATGTATCATTAAATGATCTTCCCATCAAGATGCGAGAGGCCATTCAGAATGAAAAAACAGAAATCAAGATTGTTCTTAAAACAGAAAATGCTGAAGATGTTATTAGGGGATACGGACATCCTGCACTGACTCTAGATCATCCCACTGACATGGTATGCCGTAAGAGTGATTATACTTGCAGTCGCACCCTGATGATAAATGCGGACAAGGCAGCAGTTGATCTGGATGGTGATTTAATAGACGAACTTGCCTCTGGAAAAACATTAAAGATTACTATAATTGTCTGAAATTATAATTAAAGAATAAAAAAAGTTCAATAGAAGTGCAGGGGACGGGATTCGAACCCGCGAAGAGACTCACTCACTAGGCCCTCAACCTAGCGCCTTTGACCGCTCGACCACCCCTGCTGTGCTGATTCTCACACAAGAGAGTGAAGCATACCATCTTCTCTCACTTACACTATTTAAAGGTTACCGTTACTGATTGTAACAGTATTTAAATGGTTTAAAAGCAGTTTATATGAAGAAGAAAAAACTTATAATTATTACAAAGTATTTTTAAGTATTGAAAAGCATTATAAAAATTCCAAGTTAAAATATAGTAAAAATTTAGAGTCAGTTAATAAAAATAATAGATAATCTGGATGTTTTCATTATGCAGGCAGTTCAAACCACTCCCCAGGGGATAACAGTAATGATAGAGGTATCTCCTAAATCAGCCAAGTTCCAGATAGCTGGTTACAACCAATGGAGGAAGACACTGGAAGTGAAACTCAAGTCCCCTCCAACCAAAGGAAAAGCAAACAAAGAACTAATGAACGAATTTTTTGCACTGACCGGTCACCCCACAGATATCATCGCAGGACAGAAAAGTCGTCAGAAAACCCTGCTCATACATGATATGGATGAAAAAGAGTTTTATAAGATTTTAGAGGGTTTGATCTAGTCTTTATTTTGAAATCTAGTTCATATTTTGAAAGTTTAAGAAAATTTTAATTGATTATAGCTTTACTCCGCATAAAAAGTGATATTTTAAAATAAAAAGGGATATGAAATAATATCTGGTAAAATAAATCAGATTACTTCAAATATCGGGAATAATTCTCTTTATACCATTCCACTGTTTCTCTTAATGCTTCTTCGAATGAATATTCGGGTTTCCAACCCAGTTTCATTGCTTTAGCAGAGTCCAGTGAGTAACGGCGGTCATGACCCAACCGGTCATCAACAAAAGTTATCAGGCTTTCTGGTTTGTTTAATAACTCCAGTATTAGGTGGGTTATTTCCAGATTGTTTTTCTCGTTTCCCCCACCAATGTTGTATACTTCTCCCAGTTCACCCTTAAGTAGAGCTGTTTCTATTCCTTTACAGTTATCCATAACATAAATCCAGTCTCTGACATTCTTCCCATCACCATAGACTGGTAGAGGTTTATCCTGCATTGCGTTTAAGATGAAAAGAGGTATCAGCTTTTCAGGGTACTGGCGGGGTCCGAAGTTGTTACTGCTTCTGGTGAGGATGATTGGTGTGCCGTATGTCTTCCAGTATGCCCCTACCAGAAGGTCTCCACCGGCTTTACTGGCTGAATATGGGCTGGATGGGTCAATGTTGCTACTTTCAGTGAATGATCCTGATTCTATGCTCCCGTAAACTTCATCAGTTGATATCTGCAGGTAACGTTCCACATCGTATTTGCGAACGTTTTCTAGGAGGTTGTAGGTCCCAATAACATCTGTTTTAACGAACAGGCCTGGGTCCTCTATGGATCGGTCCACGTGGGTCTCAGCAGCGAAGTTAACCACCATGTCACAGTCTTGCATTATTTTGGAGACCAGTTCCTCATCTGCTATATCCCCTTTGACAAATTCAACCTTGTCACGGATTTCCTTGAGGTTTTCCATGTCCCCTGCATAGGTTAACTTGTCCAAGACCATTATTTCATAATCATCGTTAGTACAAAGGTGATGTACGAAGTTGGATCCTATGAATCCTGCACCACCTGTAATCATTATCTTCATATAAAATCACCAGTTATCCTTATTTAAGCCATTATCCCATATTAGCCATGTTTTTTACTCTTATCCAGTATCCAGTCATATGGGATTTCATCGGTATCAGGGTCGAGACGGTACTCATCAGGTTCATCATAGTTAAATGGTAATGTGGGTACACTTACAAAAAAGGCTGTTTCAGTACCTACTGCTTTAAATCCATGGTAAACTAGTGGCGGGACACTTATGAGCATTGGATTTCTGTCTCCAACAAAGAATTCGTTAACTTCACCGTGAGTTGGTGAATCTTCCCTGCTATCATACAATGCAACCTTCATCATGCCGTTGACACAGGTGAAATTATCAGTCTGTTTTTTATGGAAATGCCACGCCTTCACCACCCCAGGATAGGCTGTGGTCAGGTAAACCTGTCCAAATTCCTGATAAATATCATCATCACATCTTAATATTTCCATGAGCCATCCCCTTTCATCGGGAATGACTTTAAGTTTCTTTACTTTTACGCCGTCAATCATAAATACACCGTTTATTTCTTCTTGGAAAGCTTTATATATCTCTCTCTTATTAACCATTACTATCAATGTTTTTGAGTAGAGTGATGTAATGAATTATCATGCTCCAAATTAAAAAATATCTTGTGAAACCACCAGATACTCATCAAAACTACCCGAAACAGCACCTTCATGATAGTGATTTTATAAAAAAGAATATTAATATAAAAAGGTTATTTTAATAATTGATGTGGTTTTTAAATATAAATGGTTTTGAAATAAAAAATTAAAAATTTATTATTATCCATTAAATCAGTCCCCAGAAAAAAGAGTATATGCTGGGCAACTGGAATAATTACGGTGCAAATAAGGAGGCAGAATTATGAAAGCGGTTATACCTGCTGCAGGACTCGGAACCCGGTTTTTACCGGCCACCAAAGCTCAGCCAAAAGAAATGTTACCAGTTTACAACAAACCAACCATACAGTATGTGGTGGAGGAGGCTGTGGCCTCTGGAATTGATGACATACTGATTATCACGGGTAAGGGGAAAAGATCCATTGAGGACCACTTCGACCGTTCCTTTGAACTGGAGTATTCCCTTCGTAATTGTGGTAAAATGGATTACCTGGTGGAAGTGGAGGCCATATCTGAAATGGCTGACATTTACTACGTTAGACAGAAGCAGCAGAAGGGACTGGGGGATGCCATACACTGTGCCAAGAAACATATCGATGGCCAGCCATTTGCCGTGCTTTTAGGTGATACAATAAGCCAGTCACAGGTTCCCTGCACCAAACAATTGCTGGATGTTCATGAAAAGTATGGTGCATCAGCCATTGCTATCGAAAGAGTGCCTAAGGATAAAATTGAACGTTATGGAATTATCAAAGGTCAACAGGTTGAAGATTCTGTATATAAAATTGAAGACATGGTTGAAAAGCCCAGACCTGAAGAAGCACCATCTGATCTGGCCATAACCGGACGTTACGTGCTGGAATCTGATATTTTTGACCATATTGCAGAGGTAGAACCTGGTGTGGGTGGAGAGATACAGTTAACCGATGCCATGAGGCAGCTGGATAGTATCTACGGCCACATATTCGATGGGAAGATTTATGACATTGGAAACAATGTAGAATGGCTGAAAAGCTCCCTGGAGATTGCCCTGCAGGATCCTGATGTCAATGGAGAGTTAAGAGAATATTTGAAGAATATTCTCAAATAAAATAAATATTTAAATAAATCTTTTTTTATTTAACAGAGGGTTTATCTCCAAAATAAAGCCAATTAACTTAATAATGGAAGATATAATCCCTATTTAATTGACATTATCCTTTTTATACCACTCCCATGCAGTGGTGATGATTTTGGTTAAATCATCATATTTTGGTTGCCATTTGAGGATTTCCCTGGCCTTCTCTGAACTTCCAACCAGAATGGGTGGATCACCTGGTCTTCTTTCTATTTCTGAGGCTTTAATTTGGTTACCTGTGACTTTTTTGGCTTCTTCAATTACTTCCCGGACTGAGAATCCGTTTCCATTTCCCAGGTTGAAAACTTCACTCTGTCCCCCTGCTTCTAAATATTTGAGGGCTTTTATATGGGCATCTGCCAGATCGGTTACGTGTATGTAATCCCTGATGCAGGTACCGTCTGGTGTGGGGTAGTCTGTTCCAAAAATCTTAATATCTTCTCTTTTACCTGCAGCAGCGTCCAGTATGAGTGGTATCAGGTGCGTTTCGGGATCGTGTCTTTCCCCCACATCCTGTTCTGGGTCTGCACCAGCTGCGTTGAAGTAACGGAGGGAGACGTATCGAAGACCATAGGCCCGACTATAGTCCTTTAAAACCTTTTCCACCATGAGCTTCCCCTGACCGTAGGGGTTAATGGGGTTTTGAGGATGGTCCTCGGTTAGGGGGATTTTCTGGGGGTTTCCATAGGTGGCACATGTGGATGAGAAGACCAGCTTCTTCACCTGGAACTCATTCATCACCTGGAAGAGGTTTAGAGTGTTTCGGAGGTTGTTGAGGTAGTATTTCTGGGGGTCTTCCACTGATTCCCCGACATAGGTGAATGCTGCAAAATGCATCACTGCTTCTATCTCATATTTCCTGAAAATATCTCTGATTGCTTCTGTGTCCCCTAGATCCACTTCTTCAAAGACTCCCCACTTCAGGAAATCCTGGTGTCCGTAGCTCATGTTATCCAGTACCACTGTTTCATATCCTGCCAGGTTAAGCTCCTTATTTGCATGGGAGCCAATGTATCCTGCCCCTCCAGTTACCAGTATCATGGGTAAAGGTTAGATTTAATCATATATTAAAATTGTTAAGGTTATGAGATTATAGTCAAAAAAATAAGTATTACAGGTTAAAATTTACAATTTATCAAATGAATTATAGTAATGTATTAACCTTGGTCCCATACCATATCTTTAAACTCCAGTTTTCCCCCGCACTCACATCTTTGAGGGAAATCCTCCGGTGAACCACCGGGTTTAATTTTGTAATATCTGTTACATTTATTACAGGCCATGAAACCATTGTTGTTTGTTTCTTCGGTCATTATCCTTTCGGCTGCATTCTTTATATCATTCATAGCAACCTGCATCACAAAATTTGCTGAAATCACCATAGTAAGAGTCCAAGCCAATACAGTATAATCTGCGCTGCTAAAACTTAAGGAAAATAACATTAAAAATAACCATTGAAAACCAATAACTGCACACATAAGAACAATATAAGTTGTTGTTATGTTAATCCCATTTTCCTCACGAAAATTACCATATATAATAAATAAAAGCCCAATAAGAATGCCATATAAATACTCTGCTGATTTAAATAATAAAACACCAATTATACAGCCAAAGATTATCAAAATTCCAGTATAAATCATTATACCTTTAGCTTTATTCTTTTTAATCTCATCTATAAAATTTGCATAGATTATGGAGATTTTACGGGGTTCAATTGACTTTGAATCCACTATCATAAATCGATGCACCATTATTACGGTCATGGATGGAGCAATAGCTAAAAGTATGATATTGGAATAATTAAAGAAAATTGAGGGTTTAATTAAAGCCATGCAAATTAAAATAAACCACTGCAAACTATTTATTATAAACATTGATGCAAAGTAAGTCGGTGTTTCGCCATTTTTAGCGGCAAAAAGTCCAATAATCAACGTTAATCCCACAGTAATCATGAATAAACTTAATAAAAAAGATTTAAATTGGATATATATTACACCATAACTGAAAATTACGGCTAATGAAAATAACATGCCTATTAAATTTGATTTTTTCAAATTATCACCAAATAATATTTTTATCTACGAAGTGGATGATTACCCCATTCCATTAACAATGTCATTTAATCCTTCTTCAGCGAAATATGGCCCAAAAATTCCCCTAAAAACCTTACACCCAAAAAGTAACTACTTGAAACAGCCATTACTGCTATCCCTCCAAAGATCTTCCCCACCACAACTATGGTCATATCTCCTTCCTCATCACAAAAATAATTCTTGGATAATAATCAAGTACCACTAAAAACGAAACTAAACAATATTATAAAACATTAACAATCGTTTCATACTAAAATCCCCCTTCGTAATTTAGTAAAAAGTAATATCATATAATATTTTCGATCAGTAAGTTAATAATACTCATTTAAAAAAATAAATAAAAATACAAATTTTAAATTATATTCCAGCCCATATTATTCATTTTTAAGTATAACTAGTTATTTTATGTATTAAAATTGTAATTCATCATTAAAATTGATTTTAACCACAAATATTATACATTATTACATTTAATTGCGTTCGTGTACTGAATCTTAACTGCAAAAAAATGATCACACCCCTCCAGTCATCCTCAGGAGTAATGGAAATAGTTTATAGATAAAATGAGTTTTTCCTTAAAAACAACCTTAATTTAATATAGAATATCTTTATCATTAAAAATCACCTAATAAATAAAAGAAATAAAATGTTTTTAACGATTAAAGATTATAATTACTTTAAGGGGATAAAATGCACTTTAAATATCTTTTAATTATCATCTGTATCATGGTATTGGCTGTTTCCGGTTGTACCAGTCATGATCCAAATCCAATAAACAAATCATCAGTATCTTCTTCAAACAACAGCACCACAGCAGTTCCTTCAACCTCTACTTCCACTTCTATTGGTTCCAGTGATCAACACACAGAGGTGAGTGGTAAATGCTACAAAGTGGTGGATGGAGACACCATCGATGTGGAAGGGGTGGGCAGAGTGAGATTTGTGGGAGTTAACACCCCAGAGAGAGGGGAAGCAGGATATCAAACTGCTAAAGACTATGTAACCAATATGTGTCTGGGTAAAACAGTGGGACTGGACATTGACAATGCAAAAAATAAGGATAAATATGATCGTACACTGGCAGTGGTGTATGTGGATGGTGTGAACCTCAACCAGGAGCTCTTGAAGAAGGGTTATGCTGAGGTTATGTACATTCCACCTTCGGAGTTTAATCCGTATAGCTGGTTATGATTTGGTAGAATATTGGTAGATTTGAAAAATGATAAGATTTTCAATGAATAATAAAATAAATGCTAATTGGATAATTCTAAATTTGCTTTTTAAATAAAATTAAGGGCTGAATTTATAATATTCCCCATCAATAAGCTTAATCTTCTTTAAAACTTTCTTATATTCCAGAGATGTTATCAAGTTGTACATGGCGATGCTGCTTAATCCCAGCTCCCCGTAGAGTAAATTACCCTCTAAGATTGTTCTGGAAATGTTCCCTGAATCATCAACCAATTTTTTTATTATTTCCAATGATTCCAGTTCAGCTTCGGAGAACTTTTCAATTACTTCCACTTCTTCTGTTTCCGCAGTATTATCCACATCCTCAGTAAGAGTGTCATTCATATCTTCAGTAGGAGTATCACTAACCTCATAACCAATATCCCCCACATCCACAACTTCAACAGATGATTTAATATCATTAACAGCTACAGGATCAACAGAAGAGTCAACATCACTCACATCTACAACATCATCAGAAGAGTTAAAATCAGTAACATTCCCCTCATCAGCAGCAGGCAAATCAGTATCAATCTCAACTGTTCCTTCGGGAGATTCATTTAATTGTGTTTTTTCCAGAACATCATCACTTTTCTCATTACTTTTACTTACCCGGTTCTTCTCCAGAGTGATGATCCCCTCCTGGAGGGATATGTAATTTTCATTCTCCAGGTGTTCTAAAATTGGGTTAAGATCTTCTTCAGAAGTATCCAGGTCCAGTTTCAAGATGTTGTATGGAACTCCTCCCTGATATTCTGCACTGAAATATTTAATGCCATTTAAGACCCTTTTCTGTTGGCGTGTGAGGATGTTCATAAACATAGATTGGTTACCGATATATATTAAAATAAAGTTTAAATCAATGGGAATAAAATATAGTTTATAATGATCATTACCCGCTTATTTATGATAAAAAATGATTGAATGAGATTTATATTGATTTTGAGGGATTGAATGCTGGATTCACTCTATGAAAAAGCTTTAAAAAAGAGAGATAACATCCATCAAAAATTAGAGGGAATTGAATACTCCCAAGTAGATGCTTCCCAACAGTGGATTGATTATCCCATAGCCGAAAGTAACCTGGACGTGAATATTGGTGCAGGGGATGGCAGTATAAATAAACGCAAATTCCTGCCATTCATATTTTACGCCATTGACGCCGAAGGAATAATTCACTCATCAGAGAGCCTTAAAAAGATTGAAAGCTCTGAAATTGACATCATATTCCATCACAAATATGTTGAAGACCGTTTAAGGAGTTATATGGGCATATTTGAAATTAAAAATGCCCTGAAAATGTTCAATCAACACCATGTTGATTTATTCCTCTTCGATGGATCTATACTGGGCAATCTCATACGACCTTTCCCCATTGAAAAAGAACTTAAAGAACAAGTTAAAGAGATAATTAGAGAAAAATATTTACCTATTCTCGAAGAAAAATTGATTAACTCTTCAGACGTTGAAATAACTTCATCTAAATTTGTTTCTGAAATTTCCAAGGAATTTAAAGATGATACTGAGGCAATGATCTACCTGGAAAACCTGGAGAACCTTCTGGTAATCAGTGAATTGATGAAAGAAAACAAAAAAATCGTGGCTATATCCAAAACGTCCACCAGTACGGAATATTTCGATAGAAAAATACCGGATATAGCTATATTTGATATGCACAGTAAAAAACAGGGGTATTCTAAACCAAGATATTCCAATGTTTCCGAGGTTAAAAGGGATTTCCCGGTTAGAAATGATTTTCTAAAGAGCATGATCTTCACCATTTTCTACGCCAGATTAGATGACCATAAAAATATTTTAAAATTTGAATTACCGTACCAGGCCACTGCAGAAGATATAAAAGATTTGCTGAAATCAATTAAAAATGTAAGTGCAGAAGGATATCCATTACTCTTAAAAAAAGCACATAAGGATGTTGTAATCCGTAAAAATGACCTGGAAAACCTTTCAAAGATAATGGGATTCATGGAGAAGAGTGGGAGGGAGATGCTAAATGAATGAAATCATTGGACGATGCATAGGAGAAACATCCCTGGTTAATGTGAGTTTTATCTCCAAGGAAATGCCCAGGGTAGGGGAATATGTCTCCCTAAAATATGATGGGAAGAATGTTCTGGGGATGATCGAATCCCTGGTGAGAGGTAGTGTTTCCATTAACGATCAAATATACGACCCGTTGACTATTGAAAAAATCAAAGCCATTGAAGGGGACGACCATTACGTTAGGGGTAGTGTTAAAATACTGGGAGATATTGATGATGACCTGCGCATTCCCCGAACACCGGCTCCCCCTGGAACAGAGATCCAGGTGGCAGATTCAGAGGTTTTAAAGAAAATATTCAAAGTGGATAAATACGGTTTGAAACTGGGGAAGTTAATAAGCCAGGAAGAAGTGGGTGTAGAAGTTGACATCAACAGAATGGTGTCCAGGCACCTGGCAGTTCTTGCAATGACCGGTGCAGGAAAGTCAAATACTGTGTCAGTCATTGTAGATGGTCTTTTAAATGTTAATGGTAGTGTTCTGATATTTGATATGCACTCTGAGTACGTGAACACTGATTTTGGCACGGATAAAGTCAATGTAATAAGACCACAGATCAACCCCCTCTACCTGTCATTTGGTGAAATCAAAAAATTATCAAACATACCACCCAATGCCTACGTTCAGGAAAGATACTTCTTAAAAGCGTATAAATCCGCACGGAAAAGCCTAATGCAGGGTTCACCCACTGGAAAAGATTTCATTGGATTGATCCAGACTAAATTGGAAGATTGGTTAGTTGAATCCGAGGATCCAGATGCTAAATCCACCAATTCCGCAGATAAAAAATCAATAGCCGATGTTTTAAACAAACTGGAACACATGCGGGATAAGTATGGTAACATACTCAGTCTGGAAGCAAAAGATATAATTGGCAGTCTAAAAGTGGGAAAAGCCAATATATTGGACCTGGGACCTGTGGATGAATTTGCATCAGATGTGGTGGTTAGTCATATCCTTAGGAATATCCTGGCCAGTCGAAAAGAGTTTTTGAGAACTGGAGATGGCCTTGAGTTTCCCATATTTTTGATCCTGGAAGAAGCTCATATTCTGGCCCCTCAAAATAGGAAAACAGAATCGAAACTGTGGATAAGCAGAATAGCCCGGGAAGGGCGTAAGTTTTCGGTGGGACTGTGCCTGGTGAGTCAAAGTCCCAAGTCACTGGACTCTGATGCCCTGTCACAGGCCAACAATATGATAATATTACGCCTGGTGGAACCAACTGACCAGAGCCATGTGCAGCGTGCCAGTGAAAGTTTGAGTGATGATTTAATAGCTCAACTTCCATCTCTGAATATTGGGGAAGCCATAGTGCTGGGTTTAATGACCCGCATTCCCACCCTGGTTAAGATAGATGAATTCCAGGGGAAGATCACAGGAGGGGACCTTAACATTGTGGAAGAATGGTCAAAATCCCACCAAAATCAGGAAAAACTCCTTGAAGAACAAAAAAGAGAATATGATGATCTGGGAGGAGATTACTGATGCAATTTGCCCATCTAGCGGATACCCATATGGGTTACCGCCAGTACGGACTTATTGAGAGGGAAACTGACTTTTTTGATGTTTTCGACCAGGCTATTGAGGAAATAGTTAGTGAACGGCCTGACTTTGCCATTCACTCCGGAGACCTGTTTGAATACTCAAGACCTCCAACCAGGGCATTACTCACTGCACAACATGGTATCTTAAAGTTAAAAGAAGCAAAAATTCCAATTTATGCCATAGCAGGTAATCATGATGTTGTAATGCGTAAAAATGCACTCCCACCCCAAATTTTATATAAAGACTTTGGTTTAAAGCTCATAAGCCCTAATAATCCATTTTACGTGACAGGTAATGTTTTTATAGGCGGATCACCCTATACATCGAAATATCACTCAAAAGCATTAATTGAACGATTGGAAAGTATTGAAAAATCATCCCAGAATTATGAAAAAAGAATTCTGGTCTTACATCAGGGAATCGACCGTTACATTCCCTATGAATATGAGCTTAAAATTGGTGATGTGCCCCAGAGTTTCAACTACTGTGCATTTGGACATATTCATGAAAGGGTAGTTGATGACTTTGGAGCTGGCAAGCTGGCCTATCCAGGTTCTACTGAGATATGGCGCTCCAACGAGGTTGAAGGTTATAAAAAGAATGGTAAAGGATTTTATCTGGTGGATATCAGTGGTGATATTCCTGAAATTGAAAATATCAACCTCAAACTCCCCCGTGAGTTTATAAAAGAAACCATTCTGGCCAGTAAACTTCAAGAAGAGTTATCCCGGATTAATCAGTACATCAGCAGTCTCCCGGAAAAACCCATACTCATGGTGACTGTGGAAGGGGGGGACTTCAACCGTTCCGAGGTGTATGAAACTTTAAACCGGACATTATCTGACTCCTGTCTTACAGTACGGCCCAATTATCATCCAACAACCATTGAAAGTGAACCAAATCCTTTTGAAAATGGGAAAGATGCTTTAGATATTAAAAAAATGATTGAGCATAATCTTAAGAATTTTAACAGCGAAAAAGTTAACCAACTGGCAACCGGGCTCCTGAAAGAACTGTCTGATGGAGATTTCAAGACTGCCCAAACCATGGTCCAGAATTTCTACGAGGATTTATATGATCATTGAAAGTCTTCACATTAGTAACTTTAAATCTCATCGGGACACCCGCATCGAGTTTGATACAGGTATATCAATAATAATAGGCGGAAATGGTGCGGGTAAGTCCAGTATCCTTGAAGCAGTGAGTTTTGCACTATTTAAACAGCACACCAGTAAGAGAATTGAACAACTTATAACCATTGGCCAGAAGAGGATGTCAGTTGAGATCCAGTTTACTGCCAATGGCCGGACCTACCGGGTACTGAGGGAACGGACAAAAACATCTTCCAAAGCTATTATGAAGATTAAAGAAGGTGGAAGATTCCAATCATTGGTTTCAGGGGATAAACAGGTGACTCTGGAAGTTCAAAATCTTCTGGAGATGGATGGAGATCTGTTCCTCAATGCAGTCTACGTCAGACAGGGAGAAATAGCAGATCTCATTGATAAAACCTCTTCTGAAAAAAAACAGATGATTGGAAGACTTCTTGGTATTGATTCCCTTGAAAAGGCCTGGAAAAATTTAAAAATCATCCTGGATAAGTACAACGAACGAAAGATAAGGTTACAAGGAAAGATCGAATCTTTTGAGGACTTTGAAACTGAATTTACTGCCAAAAATGATAAAAAACGAGCCATGGCCTTAAAAATTAAGGATATCAACCTTAAAAGAGAGGAAAATATTATTGAATCTGACCTTCTCCAGGAGAAGAAAGAAATTTTAGATAAGAGGAGTATGGAATTTGAAAACAACAACACACTCCTTAAATCCAAAAAAGATTTCCAGGATCAGCTCGAAAAAAGCAGGAAAGATCTTGAAGGCCAGTTAAATGAAATTATCCTTAAAGAAGAGGAAATTACCAGGATAGAACCTCGTTTAAAGAAACTAAACGTTTTAAAAAGGCTTGCCGAGAAAAGTAAAGAGTTAAAAGTTTTACAAAAAGATAAAGAAAGAATAATCACTATTTTAAACGATATTGAACGTTTTAATAATGTTTTAAATGAAAATGAACAGTTTTATAATGAATATTCTATTTTAGACAGTGAAATTAACAATTTACAGTATGCTAAGGATCAGTTTGAGGGAAGCAGGATGCTGATTCAGCAGTACACAGAAAGAAGGTCTAAAATTGATGGAAAAATGAAGCAATCCCTTGAAAAAATAAGGGATGTTCTTGAAAAATCCAATCAGGTTCTAGGTACTAGTTTTGCTTCGGTGGAAGAGTTTGAAAATCACTTATCAACGTTTAAACCACAGTTAGAGGCACAGATCAGGGAAACTTCTGATTCTATTCAGGATATTAAAAGGGAACTGTCTAACCTACAGGTCAAAAATGAGAATCTGGAAAAACCAATAAATGAATTGGAACAGGTTAAAGACCAGTGCCCCATCTGTAAATCAGATATAACTCCCCAGAAAAGGGAAGAGTTATTAGCAGATTATCAATCAGAAATAGAGGATAACCAGGAAATATCAGGGACTTTGAAGGTAAGATTAGAGGAACTTGAAAGAGAAAAGAGGATTTTAGATTCCCAACAATCCAATATTCAGAGTATAAATCTTGGAATCCTGAAGGAATACTTAAAATCAGTGAATGATCATCAACAGGAAATTGACAACATTAACTCTAGTCTCCAGGAACTTCAAAAGAAGATAGTTATCCTGGAGAATATTGAAGAGGATATTAAAAAGAAGAGATCTAAACTGACTGCCATCAAAGGAAATTATGAGAAATATCTCACTGCTCGTGGGTCTTTAGAGTCCCTGGGCGATTATGAAGAACAAAGGGCAAGGTTAGATGAAATTAATGCACCAATAAGGGATTTGAAGAAAAATATTAGTGCACTGATGGAAATTGCAGGGGACAGTGTGGAAAACCTCCCTGAAGAAATAGCCTACCTTGAACAATTGAGCCGGAAACATCAGCACTTACTGGGGCAAGTCAGTCAGAAAGAGTCCCTAGTTCAGAGAATTGGTGAAAATCAGAGGCAGATTCTGGAAACCAATACAGAATTGGACCAAATCCAAAAAGTGATTGATGATTTAAATTACAATAAGGAAGCTCATGAAAGGGTTAAAAATGAATGGAAATTGAAAAATGAGGAATTAATGGAGCTGAGTGGCCAGAAACAGTTGCTGGTCGGACAACTAAATCAACTATCAAACTCCCTCCAGGAAATAGAACAGAAACTGGATTCCCTTAAAAAATATGAAAATGAATTGAAGAATCTTAAAGACTTTTTAAAACTTTTAAACACCATAAGGGATCTTTACGGTAAGGATGGTGTTCAGAAGGATTTACGGAATATATCCCGGCCACTTATTGAGGAAAAAACAAGGGAATTATTCGAAAGATTCAACTTTGAATACTCTGATGTGAGGTTGGATGAGGATTACGACGTGACCATCTACGGCCCCAGCGGTGAAAGCAGCTTGGACATGATCAGTGGCGGGGAAAAGATAGCAGTTGCCCTTGCTCTAAGGTTAGGGATAACCCAGGTGCTCTCAGGAGGTAGTTTAGAGATGATAATGCTGGATGAACCCACCATTCACCTTGATGCCTACAGAAGACAGGAACTAATTGATCTGCTCAAGAAGATGTCCATTATACCCCAGATGATCATCGTTACCCACGATGTTGACCTGGAGGATGCTGCGGATAACATTATGAAGATCGAAAAGGAAGAGGGCATTTCATTTCTGGTGGAATCTTAAAATAATTACAGATCACCATTTGAATTTAAAATGTTGAATCTAAAGAATGAAAAAAAGGGAGTTTAAGGGAAATTAAATCCCTCCTGAAACTCCTTAAATTATACTTATTTCCCGAAACTAGACCTTTTCAGCTGAAACTTTCTCAGCCGAATATATGTCAACACCCATTTCTTCGGCCAAAATATCTGCAGCAGCCCCGCAAAATGCTTTAAAATGGTCAGCTTGCATGTGGGCATCTAATGCTTCTTTGTCTTCATATTGTTCAATCATTATCAGCACATCCTCATTTTCAGTGCTGGCATATAGATTGTAGCTGATGCAGCCCGGTTCTAAACGGGTGGATTTAATCAAACCCTGGGACTTGGAAATAAGTTCATCTCTTCTACCCGGTTTAGCGGTTATAGTAGCTGTTAATATGATCACTACGGTCATTCCTCCTTAATTTATTTCAGGATTCATCTTAAAATTTAGTCTAATGATTCAATTCATGCTTATTTGAACTTTTTTAATAAATCAGACCACTGAGAAACCACCATCAACAAAGATAGTTTGTCCGGTTACATAGGATGATGCTTCTGATGAAAGGAACAGGATTGGTCCGTTTAATTCTCCTTTTTTAGCTGGACGGTTGAGCGGTACAATTCTGCTGTATGCTTCCAGGAAATCATCAGATTTAAATAAGGTATCTGCTGTCATTTCAGATTCAAATAGACCTGGACCAACCGCATTTATGGTAATTCCATATTTACCATATGAACAGGCCATACCCATGGTCAGACCACGAACAGCAGCTTTTGAAGCATTGTACACATGACGTATGAAGACATCATTCTTGTCACCAGCCACAGAATTGATGGAACTGGTATTCACGACTTTTCCATAATTATTTTCAATCATGTGGGGGATGACATGTTTTGAGACCAGATAAATTCCTTTAACATTTACATCCATTCCCTTGTCCCAGTCTTCAACGCATAAATCACATACACCCCCACGGATTGCCACACCCGCGTTGTTCAGGAGAATATCAATTTTTCCAAAATAATTGATCACTTCTTCAATTGCATTTTCAACGCTTTCCTCATTGGCCACATCACACTGAACTGCAAGGGCTTTTCGTCCTGTTGATTCAATTTCTTTTGCCAGTGCTTCTAATCTGTCTTTTCTTCGGGCTAGAAGAGCAACATCAGCACCATTTTGTGCATATGCCATTGCTGCATCTGCTCCAAGACCACCGGAAGCACCGGTTACAACTGCCACTTTCCCCTCTAAATCAAAACAATTTTCCATTCAATCCCTCCACATGTGTTTTTAGGTTAAATATTTACCCTCTGCCAGACATCTTCCGAGTTGATTACTCGTGTGACATATAAAAATGGAATTTATTCCATATAAAAATAGCGATTATTTTGTTTGTAAGTAGTATCTTTCAACGATTCGTGGCCATTGAATGAAAATAATAAAAATAGTAGGTTTATAGAAATATTAGAAATTTAAAATAGACAATATGAATAATTAAGACGTTATATGGAGGTAATTTAGAGATTATCATGCTGGATGAACCAACCATCCACTTTATGGCTATCGCAGGCAAGAGCTATGATCTGCCAAGAACATTCCTCATGCGCCCAACTCCCCGATAATCTTAAACAATAATGTGGATCTGGAAGATGTTGCTGATTTTTTTTAGAATTGAAAAATAAAAAGGTGCTTTGTAAGATATGTTTTCGGGTAAAATCCTAAATCATCCAGTCGAAATAATCTTTTTTTATGCTTTCTCAGCAGAATAAATAGTTATTTCTAATTCTTTTGCCACAAGATCTTCAATTGCGGAGCCAAATGACTTGAAATGTTTGGTTTGCATGTGGGTATCTAAAGCTTCTTTATTTTTCCATTTTTCAAACATCAAAAGAACATCATCATCTTCGGTGCTGGCCAGTAATTCATAACTGATGTTCCCCTGTTCTAGACGGGTGGATTTAATCACATCCTGAGATTTAGAAATAAGTTCATCCCTTTTACCTGGTTTGCCAGTTATGGTAGCTGTTACAATAATCATCTTATTCCTCCTATATTTAATGAAATAGCTTAGGGTATCCTGGATAATGAAATAGCTTAGGGTATCCTGGAATGACTGAAATTATACTTTCAAATGACTAAGATATTGCAAATGATTAATATATCGAACTTAAGATACATTTGGAAATGATTAAACACCCTTGAATAACTTAATTATCTTTGTAGTTTGATCTGTACAGCTTAATTCTTCTAAAAAAAGGAAAAATAGAAGAATAAAAATTTTTATTTAATCTAATAGGACTACTGGTTTGATTAGGTCTCTTGGTTTTTCTCTCATCAGTTCCAGAGCTTCTCCAATATAATCAAAGCCTTTGAAGGTGTGGGTGACCATTAATGTTGGGTCTACACGGTCGTAGGTTACAAGATCTGCCAGTCTTTCCATTCTGGTTCTTCCACCAGGACATAGTCCGGTGATCAGGTCTTTGTCTGCCATTCCGAAGCCCCAGTCTACACGGGGTATTGGTACTGTGTCTTTATCACCTTGTCCTTTACCGAAGTAGTTTATGTTGGCGATTTTGGATCCTGCTTTGGCCATTTTGAATGCATCTAATAAAATTTCTGCATGACCGCCAGCTACTATTACAGCGTCAACACCCGCCCCATCGGTTGCTTCTAGAATCTGGTCTGCAGTGTCTCCATCTTTGTAGCTGATTATATCGGTTGCACCATACTTTTTGGCCACTTCAACTGATATTGGTCTGGTTCCAACTGCGAATATTCTTCCTGCACCTTCTAGTCTTGCACCGGCTATTGCACTGAGTCCTACTGCTCCGATACCAAGAACAGCTACTGTTGCACCAAGTTCTATTGCTGCGTTTTCAGCACCCATGAATCCAGTACTCAACATGTCCACGATCATAACCGCTGCTTCATCGGACATTCCCTCTGGTTGGATTGCCAGGTTGTTGTCTGCCATGTTGACGTGGAAGTATTCGCCGAATACACCATCTTTGAAGTTGGAGTATTTCCATCCTCCACAGGCGCCTCCGGTTTGTGATGGGAAACCACGCTGACATGCTTCTGAATCCCAGTCTGGAGTGATTGCTGGTACAATTACTTTGTCACCAACTTTGAAGTCTTGGACTTCACTGCCTACTTCATCCACTATACCTACAGCTTCATGCCCTAAAATCATGTTGTGTCGTTCACCTATTGCTCCTTCCCAAACAGTGTGAACATCCGATGTACATGGTGCTAATGCTGTTGGTCTTACAATGGCGTCTCTTGGCCCACACTTTGGCCTTTCCTTTTCTATCCATCCTACTTCACCAATTTTTAACATTGCATATCCTTTCATTTTTGTCCCTCGTTGAATTTTTGCACGTGCTACAATTGACATACTAAATTATCATATATAAACATACCGAATAGTCTGTTTGCAATGATTAATAATTAGTATTCATAGAGAATATTCGCTTTTTTTGATTAAAAAAAAGAATTTTTTGAAGATAATTTTAAATATAGAATCCATTAAAAAGCGTTATTGTATTTTAAATCGATTATTTGTTTATATAATGACTAAAAAATGTTGATATATTTTTTGTGAGTTTTATACATGTTCTGGTATTTTATTGGAAAAAATAATGCTTTTTTCCGGGTGGAATCCTAATAAAACCTATTATTCATGTGATTCAACAACTCAAAGAATTATAACATTTTATCTGCAGAATATATTCCAGTACCTATTTTTTCAATTATAATATCTTCAATAGCCACACAAAATACATTGAAATGTTCAGTCTGCATGTTTACTTCTAAAACCTCTGTATTCCAATGATCCACCCTCAATAAAAAATCTTTATTTTCTGTGCTTCTATATACATGATAACTGACACAACCTGGTTTTAAACGAGCATATTCAATCAAATATTGTGATTTTTCAATAAGTATATTTTTATGGCCATGCTTAGCTGTAATGGTCCCTGTTATCATAATTATACACACCTAATTTTCTTATGAAAATAATTAATTTAGTTCTCATAAAAAATAATCAAATTTATACCAAAAAATAAAAAAAAGAATGAAATTAAGGATTAAATGCACTAATCCTATTAATCTACTGTAACCATTGGTTTGATTAGATCTCTAGGTTTATCTTTCATGAGGTAAAGAGCATCTTCAACTTTTTCCAGTCCTTTGAATCTATGGGTAATCAGTAAACCTGGGTCAAAGCGCCCGGCTTCTACAACATTCGCTAATTGTTCCATTCGAACTCGTCCACCGGGACATAGACCACCAGTGATGGTTTTGTGGGCCATACCTGCTCCCCATGCATCACGAGGAATTGGTAAGATGTCCCCAGCACTTTTGTAATTTTGTGTACCGAAGTAGTTTATGTTGGAAATTGTTGATCCTGGTTTGGCCATTTGAATTCCCTGTGCAAAAGTTTCAGCGTTACCTCCGGCTACAACCACAGCATCAGCACCTTTTCCATCCGTTGCTTCTAATACTTGTTCTACGATATCACCATTTTTGTAGTTGATTATATCAGTGGCCCCGTACGTTTTAGCTAAACTGGCACAATCTGGACGACTTCCTACAGCAAAAAGTCTTCCTGCACCTCTTAATGCTGCACCAGCTACAGCATTTAGACCAACAGGTCCAATTCCAATGACAACAACGTCATCCCCAATTTGGATATTGGCATTTTCAGCACCACTGAATCCTGTGGTGACCATATCGGTTAACATAAGTGCTGCTTCATCAGACATACCATCTGGCTGAATAGCTAAGTTCGCATCAGCATCGTTAACCATGAAATATTCTGACATGGACCCATCCCTTATAAAGGTGAATTGATATCCTCCTAATAGGCAGTCCGCATGCTGGTGGAAACCACATTGTGAAGCTTTAGCGCTCCAGTTAGGAGTAATTGCAGGCACTATTACTTTATCGCCGGGTTTGAAGTCTGTAACTTCACTTCCAACTTCATCAACGATACCTATTGCTTCATGACCTAAAATACGAATATCCCCTCCAAGATCTAAACCACCTTCCCATACTGTGTGAATATCTGAACTACAGGGCGCTAGAGCTGTTGGCTTTATTATTGCATCTCTAGGTCCAGCTTTTGGTTTTTCCTTTTCAATCCATTCCACTTTATTGGGTGCAGTCATTGCTAATCCTTTCATAATATCATCTCCATTTTAGTATTCTGAATATTTCCGCGGTGAATTTTTAATATCCAGAAATTTTCTCGAGTTTTAATATCCAGACATCTATCGAGTTGATTTTTTATAACAATGTGATCACATATAAACATAGCGATTATTCGGTTTGCAATAATTAATAATGTAGATTTATAAAGATTGTTCTCTTTGTTATATGAAAAATCCATAAATCATAACCATATACTTAAAAACTGCAAAAATAATTTCTAATCACAAATATGCCAATAATTCATCTAAAATAAATAAAAAAAGGTTCAGATCATTTTGAAAATGATCTTTTAAAAGAACCATACTTTTTTACGGTTTTGTAGAACTCTTCCATGGTTTTCTTGAATTTTTCCCCCTCAGACGCTGAAATCCACTCAAATCTGAACCTTTCTTCATCAATTCCAAACTCTGGAAGAATATCTTCAACAAACTTAGCTCTCCTTCGCCACTTATAATTCCCAGCATCATAATGGCAGTCCCCAATGTGACATCCTCCTACAAACACACCATCAGCTCCTTCTTTGAACGCTTTGAGTACCATGGATGGAGTTATTCTTCCGGAACACATGACACGGATGATCCTAACCCCTGGGGGGTACTGCATCCTGGAAGTTCCTGCGGTATCTGCACCACCATAACAGCACCAGTTACAACAAAATCCAACTATTTTCGGCTCATTTTCAGACATTTTATCACCTTACATTTTTGTAAAACGATTATTCAGTAACTATTCTTTCTCTGGACTGTAAAGCGGAGGTAATTCTTCACTCATACCTGCTACAAATCCAGTTTGGTCCCGGTATTTTTTCTGCATTCTATGGAAGATACGGGCCACTGGAATTTCCATGGGGCACACATCTTCGCACTGACCACAGTTAATACAACTGTAACATACATGTGACAGCCGGACTCCCTGGAAAGTGAGAGGATCTGGAGGGGTGTCTCCTGAATCTGCATAGAACTCTTTTTCCAGTTCACACTCACAGCAGTAGCATAGGGGGCAGGCATCTCTACAGGCGTAACATTTGATGCACCGGTTCCAGTATTCATCCCAATCCTCCAGGGAGGGATAATTTTCTTCCAGATATTTGTCCTGGAATTTTCGGGCCATTTTTATCATTACCCCCTCCACTTTCTCCCGTATAGCTACGGCTTTTTCTGATGGGGTTTTAACTTCTATGTATCTATTCTGTTTTGCGTTTTCCACCAGTTCTTTTCCTTTGGGGGTTACTATTTCTATAAATGTCCATCCTGGTTCTGTTCCCCAGTTTCCACAGGCGATGTCTGCATTTCGGGGAACCATTTGTTCACATCTTTGACAGTTCACCCGTCTCCCATAGCCTTCATCTTCAAGATCATCAATTTTCAAGTCTTTGTGGCTACCATCTTTAAGTTCAATGATGAATTTACCCTTGTCAATCTCCTCTTTCACCACATCGGCAGGATCGATTTGGTAAAATAGTTCTATCATTTTACGGGCGGTAATGGGCAACACTGTCCCTCCACAGTTGAGACCTACCTTGTAAATCTTATCACCATCAATTTGATGCCTGTTTTCCAGCTCTTTGATAGCCATTGCATCACAGGGTTTTACAGCCACCGCCAAATTAATATCTTGTAAATGTTTACTTATTAAGTCTCCAAACATGGTAGGGGCACAGTGTAAAGATCCACATGTATTAATTAAATCCTTGGAATCTTCGATTAAGTTGGGAATACCGTCGTAAATATCTTCTCCATGGCCCAGGTTTAAAACTCCGTCAACCAGGTTGTTGTCAAGGAGGTACTGGAAAATAGAACTTACCGCACCTCCACATTCTCCTTTTTCCAGTAAGTTTTCATCTTTTGCTCTGGCCAGTAAATATTCAGGATCCATATTAATCACCTTACAATTTTATATCCAATTTTTCTGCAATTTTCTGGATGATAACTACATCATCTTGGGCGTCTCCTGCCACAGGAACTATTTGTTGGATTTTTTGAGTGTTACCCGTGCTATTGGTAAATGATCCGCTTTTTTCTGCCCAGCAGGCACCTGGAAGAACAACATCAGATAGTAAAGTTGTGTTGTTTATGGTGGGAGATTGTGTGATTAAAAAATCGAGGCCTTTAAAGGATTCTGCTGTGTAAGACACAGGATCATCTCCCACCACATACAACAATTTCACACTTTCAACGAGGACTTTCAAATCATCCGTATCTAAAGCAGGAACAATGTTCATAGCCCCCCTGGAGTTACAATCATCCATTACAGGGATTAATTTAGAATTTGATTTCGATGCTATTTTATAAAGATCATCCAATTCTTCTTTTTGGTCTAACTTGCCCACCACAATTGTAGAATGTTCATCTAGTTTACTTTGAACTTCAGAGCCAATATTATCCAGAAATTCCCTGATGGATTTAATCTGAACGTATTCATCTGCGTTTATACCAGTGGTGGTTTTCTCAGGATAGTCTGCAGCGATTATCCCAGCTCCATTTTCTCGAGCCAGTATTATTCTTCTTCC
This sequence comes from uncultured Methanobacterium sp., assembly GCF_963665055.1. NCBI lineage: Archaea > Methanobacteriati > Methanobacteriota > Methanobacteria > Methanobacteriales > Methanobacteriaceae > Methanobacterium > uncultured Methanobacterium sp. The sequence continues at coordinate 2,860,101 of NZ_OY762015.1, read as the reverse complement.
CAATAATGGGTTATCTTTCAAAATATTCCCTATTACCAGAATAAACTGGGATTTTTCCAGATCATCTAGAGTTCCAGTTTCAAAATCAAATTTTGGAAAATTATGGTTATTGTATCCTATTTTTCCAACTTCCAATGCATCAGCGAATTTCTTTAAAATTTCACATTCTTCATTGGTGCAGTTTCCAGAAGCAATGATTCCAATTTCATCTCCTTTATAGGATCTTATTTTTACAGCAGCCAGATTTAGAACCTCTTCCCAATCTGAATCAACTAAATTACCCTTCTTTATGAGGGGTGTTGTTAACCTGGTTTCTTCACCTAAAATTTTAAAATATTCCCGTCCCCGCAAACAGTTTTTCCCCTGATTTACTGGATGTCTCTTGTAGGGATAAGTTCCTACCACTTTCTTGTCTTTGGTTATGAGGTTTATTCCACAACCTACACTGCAGGAAGGACAGATAGTATGAGTCACTGTCATCATTTTTTTCACCTTTTACGTATCATTTTTGCATTTTAATTACTGTTTCATATTTCTAATCCCTATTTGGATTTAACCGATTACTCACTCTTTTACCGAAATAAATTTCTTTTAATGATATTTATGTTAAAAAAATCTCATTAAAGTTTATTTCAGCATAATCAGCAATATTAAGGTTTAATTCCTTATTAATCTGGATTTTAGTATCTTTAGTTTCATTTAATATATTTACCATAGTTTCCATGCTTTTGTTTAAGATTAAAGGGGACAGTTCATCTGTTCTTTTTTCCAGATCTTCGTTTTGATCCTCACATTGGATTAATCCATGAATGGCAAAATTAAGAGACATTTTACCCACGGGATATAAGGTGCATACATATTCCAAAGTTTTCTCATCTGTTTTTACATAATCAATACTCCAATTTGTGTCCCAATCCAGGTTACAACCCTTTAGATTTTTCTCCGGTCGGATCATCTTAATTTTTTTCACATAAATACTCAAATTTATTTTATTCATTTCCATTTTTTTATTACCTCCATGAAATTAGCAATCAAGTGAAATCATAAGGGTAACTGATTTGATTGATGATTTAGAGATATTATTACCGGTGAATTGTAATTTGGTATTGTTTAAGGATTATTGAAATTCATTGAAATAAGGAAAAAGTGGGAATAGTTACTGTCATTTACCTAATTTTTTTAAATATCTGCTTTTTTCCACTGTTTCTTTTTGTTTCTGCTCTATTTGCTGCGGACTAGTATAGATTTAACTGTGTTTTATCCTCAGTTACTCTCAATCTTGATTTAAGGCTTTTTTAGGCCTTTACTGTTAATAGTTTTTTAAAACTTTTATCATATATAAACATAGCGAACAGTTGGTTTGTTATAATTAATCATTATAATAAAGGTTAAATATCATAAAATAACAGGTTATACAACACGACAGATAATTAACCAGATTGGTTTAAGAGCCCAAAAAAAGTTCGTTTCTTGCAAATTAGTTTGGAATTAAATTAATAAAGATCTAGTAACCCAAATGTTTCATTGCATAATCATAAACGGGTATTATTTAAATATCCCGGAAAAAACTGACAAAAGTATCTTAAACTTTAAAAGTAAAAGTTTATTAACTCGGTTATACCGAATAATATCATATTAGATCACCTTTTGGGTTTTGATTAATGCTACTTTGTGATCTCTATCTCCATATAGGGTTTTTATGTCAATTAATATAAAAAATAAAATAGATGAGGGAATATGGATACAAAATCTAGAATCATGGAAACAGCATTCAAACTTTTTTTAAAAAATGGATTTGCTGATGTTTCCTTGAATGAAATAATAAGGGAATCAGACATTACTACTGGCGGATTTTACTATCACTTTGATAGTAAAGACACTCTACTTGTGGAAGTTATCAAAAAATATATATTCAACTATTTCAGTTCAGTTATAGAACAGATTAAAGATTTTGAGGGCACCCCTGAAGAAAAATTCAGAACTGTGATTTTAAATATTGTAGGCGATGATTCCACCATCAATGAGACCACTCAACTGGTGGAAAGCGCTGAAAAAATAGATTACCGGGTTTTACATTTACTATTGTTCGAAGGTGTTCAAAAATATGATATAATAGCAGAACATTACACTGCATTTTATTACGATCTGTTGGACTTCAATAAGGAAGTAATCAATGAAGGTATTGCTCAAGAGGTAATAAGAGATGATATGGACATCACTGAACTTGCATTGCTCGTTCAAACTGTCATGGTGGGAACAGTCATAATGTGGATAGGAATGCCTGCAATGCCCATGGCAGAAAGAATGGAAGATAACATGCATAATTTATGGAACTTCATTAAAAAAGAAGATAAAAAAATTTCATAAATCTTTTTTTCACATATAACTTATTAATTCTTACTTTTTTCATAATAATTTTTCCAAACTCTTTCCACTATCTGGATTGATTTTGGGTGAGGATCCGGAACATGATTATCATGGGTGGTCCTCTTTTAGATAATTAAAGATTAATCTGCTTCAACCGCCTTGAAACATATACCCTAGTCCTGCAACTACCATAATATCTTATAATTTGAGTCTCCTCTAAAAATCAGGGAAAATTAATTCTCTAACTCTGGATTTAAAGTTAATTTTCACTGGATATTCTTATCTTATGGAAATTATTATCCTAATCATCATCAATTCCCAATTGAAAGATTTGAATTCATAACCCAAATTCAACGAATTTAAAATCATATAATTTAAATAGAAAATACGATATTTAGGAATTTTCAATGTTATTCTCGAATTTGCAGGATTTCATTGACAATCATCACATTAATCAGGATATTCTTTTTCATTGTCCTGAAAACTATCCAATATAATAAAATTAACAAAATAATCCTATGTTTTCAGGAAAATTATAATAATTAATCATTACAAACAGAGTAATCGCTATGTTTATATAGTAGAACTCACTCACTTTTTACAAAAGTAAATGATTAAACATTGAAAATGTGAATGACAAAAAATGGAGTGTTGATGAAATGAAGATAGCTATTATTGGTGGAACTGGTGGACAGGGTTTAGGAATCGCAATACGATTTGTACAAGCCGGAGAAGATGTTATAATCGGTTCAAGAACAATGGAAAAAGCTCAAGCAGCAGTGGACAAAGTTAAAGACCTTTTAGGTGACGTAGGAAATCTTAAAGCCGCAGAAAATGCTGCAGCAGCTGAAGAAGCAGAACTTTTAGTTTTAACCGTACCATTAGCAGCACAAAAATCAACTTTAATCTCAATCAAAGAGGGAGCCAAAGGTAAAACATTATTAGATGCCACAGGACCTTTAGAATCAGCAATAGGGGGTTCACCCATAACTTATCTAGATCTTTGGGATGGTGCTGCCGCAGAAAGATCTGCAAAAATCCTGAAAGATGCCAATGTAATCTGTGCATTTAACAACATCAGCTCAGCAGCCCTAATGAACTTCAATGAACCAATAGACTGTGACTGTCTCATTTCAGGAGACGATGCAGATTCCAAAGTTGTGGCCACCGAATTGATTGAAAAAATCCCTGGTGTAAACGTTATCGACTGTGGACCACTGGCACGGGCCAAAATCATAGAAAAAATCACCCCACTATTAATCGGCCTAAATATACGAAACAAAACCCAATTTGGAGGAATAAGAATAACAGGATTAGGCAAATAAGCCCTTAATTATCACCTCATGGAAGTAACACAATGAAATTAGAAAACAAGGTTGTACTAGTTACTGGAGCAAGTTCAGGTATTCGAAACGAAATCGCCAAACTCATTGCAAAGGAAGGTGCATCTGTTGTTGTAGTTGCCAAGAGGGACGAAAACCTGGAAAATCTTGTCAATCAAATCGAAAGTGATGGTGGAAAAGCCATTGCTGTTGAAGGAGATTTTAACCCCGAAGAAACGATCCCCACTGGATTCAATACCGCTATAAATGAATTTGGGAGACTGGACATAGTTATTAACAGTGCTGGAATAGCAGATATAATCGCTCCAGTTGCGGATATGGGAGAGGGAGTTTGGGAAGTTGATCTCAAAGTTGATTTGACAGGAGCCATTTAAAAAGTTAAAAGACCTTCTGTTCACTGGGCTGGAATGCTGTTCTGAAGCAGAAGCCCAATGAAATAGCCAAAGTAGCCCGATTCTTAGCTTAGCCTCCGACGATGCAAAAAAATAAAGGTAGAGACAATTCACAGGTAGAGACAATTCACCTTTTGGGCTGCTTTCAACGGCTAAAATATAATTAGGGTATCTAAATCATTTTCCGCTCAAATGTATCCCTTGATGCCCTATTTATTATGATAAATATGTATTATGTTAATTACATTATTCAGGACATTATTACTCAACTGATCTTAAAGACTATTCACTAGCCCACATAATCACAGTCAGTTAAATAGGACATCCCTAAATATTGGCTCAACATATCATCACTCCCTGCCCTATTTAACTTCTAAAAAAATTCTTTTTCCTAATGTGACCTAAGTTTAAGGAGAAGTACTATGTTAAATGATCTGCAAGAAATTGAGCGACTTAAAGAAGAAAAAAATGCCATAATATTGGCTCATAATTATCAGACAAAAGATATACAGGAAATTGCAGATTTTGTGGGAGATTCTCTTGAACTATGTATTAAAGTCTCTGAAATAGAAAAAACTGAAATTGTGGTTTTTTGTGGAGTGGACTTCATGGCTGAGACTGCAGCCATACTCAACCCCCACAAAAAAATATTAATACCAGATAAAGATGCAAAATGCCCCATGGCACACATGCTCAGTGCAGAAGATATAAAAAAAGCTAAAAAGACATACCCTGAAGCTGCTATGGTTCTTTATATTAACACCCTAGCTGAAGCAAAAGCAGAAGCAGATATTCTTTGTACCTCCGCCAATGCAGTTCAAGTGGTGAGAACCCTCCCCCATGAAAAAATTCTTTTTGGTCCAGATATGAACCTGGCCTGGTATGTTTCCCAACATGTGAACAAGGAGATTATCCCCTTACCCCCTCAGGGACATTGTTACGTTCATAAAATGTTCAATTTCGGGGATTTGTATTTTTTAAGTGAGAAAAATCAGGATGCGGAGATATTAGTTCATCCAGAATGTAATCCAAACGTGCAGAAATTTGCTGATAAAGTACTGAGTACCGGGGGTATGATCAACCACGTAAAACCCTCAAAGCAGAAAAAATTCATTATAGCCACTGAACTGGACATGATTACTCGCTTAAAAAGAGAAAATCCAGATAAAAAATTCATTCCCGCTTTTAATAAAGCTACATGTGAGAATATGAAAATGCACTCCATTGAAAAGGTTAAAAACTGTCTTCTAAATGAAGAATTCGTGGTTCAAGTGAATAAAAAAATAGAGGATAAATCAAGGGTGGCTATTGAAAGAATGATGGAAATTACTAAAAATCAATACTTAAATTCTCAAATCAACAATAAAGAGGCCTATTAAAATGAATCAAACAGTTCTGCATGAACTCATAGAAGAAAATGAAAATATATTCAGTACATCCAATTCTAAAAATATTATTAGTGCGGATAAAAATGATAATATAAAAGTGGGGATCATAGGCTGCGGTGCCATAGCCACTATAATAACTGATTTTGTTTTAGAAGGAAAAATAGACATTGATCTGAAATTCTTCTATGACCAGGACTCTGAAAGGGCTGGGAACTTATCATCTAAGGTAAATGGAATAACAGTCACTTCTGTTCATGATATGTTGGACCAGGTCGATCTGGTGATTGAAGCGGCATCGCCTCTTGCAGTAGAAAAATTCATCCCATCTGTCATTGCCCATGGAAAAGACGTTATTATCATGAGCATAGGTGCTTTAATAGACAGAAAACTGAAAAAAGAGCTTGAAAGTATGGCAATGGAAAATAAATCCAGAATATACACTCCATCCGGAGCTATTGTGGGTTTAGATGGTATCAAAGCAGCTTCAATGGGTAAAATCACAGGAGTGAACCTGGTAACCCGAAAACCACCAAAATCACTGGGAATTTCAGTAGACAATAAAACCACAGTATATGAAGGTAAAGCCACTGCAGCAGTGCGTAAATTCCCTCAGAATATGAACGTGGCTGCAGCTTTAAGTATTGCCTGCGATAGAGAAGTGGATGTGCAGATCATAGCTGACCCCACAGTGAAGTATAATATCCATGAAATCCAGGTAATTGGTGACTTTGGTGAGTTTAAGACCACCACTCAAAATAGGAGCTGTGCCACTAATCCAAAAACAAGTGTTTTGGCCGCATATTCTGCTATTAAACTCCTTAAAAGTTTGAATGAAAATTCAATGATCGGTACTTGAACATTTTTTTAATTTAAGGTTTTCATTCAGATACTATTTCTACTACCATTAAAACATGTCCCCCATATCTAAAATCATCCTCTGCACTTTTTATACTCCAAAAAAAGAATTTAATATTGGATAATTACCATTTTGATAATTCAGTGGGGTTAAAAAAAAGGTGGTATTTAAAAAAAAATATTTTGTTTTAAATTTTATAAAATGTTTAAATTTTATAAAAAAAATTTAGTGTCCATCCTTTTCTTCCTGATAACCACTTTCTCCTCTGTACCAGGATATGAATACTCCCACAAAACAGAGGATAGTGAAAACCACAAAACAAATATGTATACTTCCCAGAAGCGCAGGGTATTGTTCCGGTGTGATCTGCACCCTACCCAGTAAAAGGGCAAATACCAGGGTGGCAATCCCAATACTCATGGTCTGGCCTATGAGCCTCATTGTACTCACTGTGGCTGAGGCCACTCCATAGAATTTCCTTTCCACTGAGCCCATTATTACATTGGTGTTTGGTGATGAGAAGAGTCCAAATCCAAGTCCCAGTACTGCCAGCCCTATGATAATATTAATCAGGGAGGTGTCAGAACCAATGAAAGTGAATGTGAATAAACCTAAAGCAACCACTGCCATCCCCGTAGTAGCAATAAGACGGGCATCAATCCGGTCTGACATTCGACCTGCGAGAGGTGCGGTTATGGCCATTAGTATAGGCTGAGCCACCAGTATTAGTCCAGCAGTCTGGGGTTCAAATCCCCTAATGTACTGAAGATAGTAACTCAACAGCAGAGTTACCGCAAATGTGGCACTGTAATTGATAAGTGCTGCTATGGAAGAAAATGTGAAGGAGGTATTTTTAAATAATCTGACATTAAACACCGGACTTTTACTCCGGAGTTCCCATCTGAGGAATGCAAAAAATCCTGCAATTCCCAGAACTAACATAATCCAACCATCAAGTTGTGGTAGATTGGAGAACCCATACATAACCAGGAACAGCATGATACTGTAGAGTATTGAACCCACCCAGTCAAATTTCTCTCCCCGGGAGGCAGCCCATTCATCTTTGAGTTTCCAGAATACTATAGCCACCACCAGGAGACCAAAGGGTATCATTAATAAAAATAAACTCCTCCAACCCAAATACTGGGTCATGAGGCCACCAATTACAGGGCCCAGTGATAGTCCAACATAAACCGCAGCTACATTTATACCAATAGCCTTTCCCCTGTGTTTAGGGTGAAAAACTGAAGTTATTATGGCCAAGCCGGTGACGAAGATCATGGCTGATCCAATTCCCTGGAGTACCCGGAATGCTATTAAAATAATTGAAGAGGGAGCTAAGGCGCAGAAAAGTGAGGCCACCGTGAATATGATAATTCCATAGGTGAAGATCTTCTTCATTCCATGTATATCCGCCACCCTTCCCAATGGAACTGCAAAGATAGCAGCTGCTAAGAGAAATCCATTGGTAACCCAGTTTAAGAGGATTGCATCTGCTCCAAAGTCAATTCCAATGGTGGGTAGAGCAATGTTAATTGAAGTTCCCATGAAGGGTGTAAAAAAGGAAGCTATGGATGCTACTAAAAGTGCAGCTATTTTAACATCATTATTAACCTTAAAAGAACTATCAGTAGGTTTCATTTATTCACCAAGCCCATTAAAATTTTTATAATTAATAATAAATTGGAATTAATAACTATTTCGGTTATAATTATGCCTTAAATTAGTTACTAGATAAATTGATAACAAAAAAACCTGAAATAAAAAATAAAAAATGAGGGTGTGGGCCAGAAATGGCCTCAGACAATGTTGTGTTTCTGTAAGAGAAGTAGTTCCTCTGTGGAAACTTTTTTACCCTCTAAGAACTTACGGTAGATTTCTTCGGCTTTCTCCTTTTCTTCGGAGTTTTTCTTACGCACGACTTCATCTTCAGCGCTTCGTTCTTTAGCTTTAACTCTGTCCATGCCTTTATTGGCTTTCCTAATTTTACCAAAGGTGGCTTTAACTTCTTCATGGACTTTGTTTGCTTTCTCTCGGGTTTCTATGAACTTCTGATGGGCTGCATCTGCCTGACTGCGGATTTCATCGATGTTGCGGAAGTATTCCAGCATTTTCTCGTGAGTTTCCTGTGCCTGGTCAGATAACTCCACCACTTTAGCATGGTGGGTTTCAGAAACTTCTTTGAATTTTAAAGCTTCACTACGACTTTCTTCATCTTCTTGCATACCCTGAAGCTTTTTACGGAGATCTGTAACCTTTTTAACCAGTTCATTTTCTTTTCGGATGTCTAAAACTCTGGTTTCAATGGTTTTATCCAGACGTTTTATTTCATCTTCAATCTGAACGGCTTCCCTTCTTCCGGAGGTCCATTCCATTTTTTTGTAGGCCTGATGGGCTTCATCTCTGAGTTTTTTGTACTTCTTAACTTCCTGGTTAATCTGGTCCCTTTCATCCCTGTACTTCAGGGCATTGTCCAGGTTTCCTCTTATCTGGGAGTTAAGTTCATCCCGTTCCTGACGGAATACTTTAGCCTCATCATTTAGCTTGTCTCTTCGGGTTGTGAGTTCTTTAAGGGTCTTTTCAAGATCCTTTTTCTTAGATAAAAGTTCGGGGAAGCTTTCTTTAGGTTCATCTTCAGCCTTTTTTGAAGCTTTATCAGAATTTTCATCAAATATTTCCAGTAATTCTCTTAGGTCCTTATTTTCGACGATGACATCTGCTATTTCTTTTAAAACAGGTTTAGCGTTGAATGCTATTCCTAGACCTGCTTCTTCAAGCATGGAAACATCGTTGGCACCATCGCCAACTGCAGCACATTCTTCAGCTGAGATTTTCTCTAGTTTCATCAGTTCCTGAAGAACTTCTTTTTTAGAACCATCTATCAGCGGACCGGTTACTTCACCGGTTAGAACACCATCTTCTTCCTGGAGCGAGTTGGAATACACGTGGTCCAGATCCAGTTCGTCTTTCATGCGTTGAGCAATACAATCAAAACTGCCAGTTATGGTTGCTATTTTGTAACCCCTCTTTTTGAGCTCTTTAACACTGTCTTTTGCCCCTTCCATAAGGGGAATTTCCAGCATTACCTTGTTGATATCTTCAACTGATGCTCCTTTCAAGAGTAATACTCTTTCTTTCAGGGCTGTTCCAAAATCTATTTTTCCTTCCATGGCTTGACTAGTTATTTTGGAAATTTCTTCGTCTACTCCAGTCAATTTAGCCATTTCGTCTATGACTTCACCGTCTATAAGGACGTTATCAAGATCAAATGCGATAAGTTTAATCAAAAGATCACCAAATATTTACGTAAAAAGATAGAATTATAATAAATCTAATTCAGATAATCTTTCCTTCGTTTTTTCTACACCAAGTTGTGCGTCTGAGATAGTTTTTGCACCGGTACATACTACTTTTCCAGATCCAAATAGTAACAGTACTACTTTAGGATCACCTAGTCGGTAAACCAAACCAGGGAATTGTTCTGGCTCGTATTCAGTATTTTCCAGGTCAAGGGCCACTGCCTCCAAGTTGAGTGTTTTATCAAGGTTGGCAGAAGCAACTATGTTTTGAACTTTAATTTCAAATTCATGGGGTATATCAGGGTCAAGGGTGCGCATCTTGTCTACTGCTATGTGTATAGCCTTTTTAGAGTTCTCTATGGACTTAGCTCCGGTGCACACCAGTTTACCGGATCCGAAAATAAGAGCCGCAGTTTTGGGTTCTTTAAGCTTGTAGACTAATCCTGGGAATTGTTCCAGATTATATTCTACACCTTCCAGCGCTGGTGCGACTTGAGGAAGGTCTACGGACTTTCCGAGCGTTGCGGAAGCCACTATGTTCTCCACTTTGATTTCAACTTTTGTCATCTAACATCCTCCCATGGCTACTTGTAACCATGTGCTATTTTATTCTTTTATAAAAGGCTTTATATAAATTATATAAATGACCGTGAATTGGACATAAAAATAGTTAGTTTTATACTGCCAATTTTTTTATAAAAAGATTCATTATCTCACTTTTATCTAGATATGTTCATGACTATATATATTAGTTTCCTGATTATGGGTTTTTTGAAACTACTATTATAATAGTATTAATATTTCATGCACAATAGTGCCCCCATCTTGTGATATGAAGAATTAATCAGGATTAAAATTAAATGAATATTTTGTCCATATCATGTGTAACTATATATTCACATTAATAAACCTTTGTTCACACTAAACTATTAAATAATATACAAATATAATACCATCAAGACCAATTGATCTTATGTTATATTAAGCTTACTGGGGTGAGGGGCAATGTTCGGTCCCAAATTTTACCAACAACAACTCGATGAACTCGGAATTGACGGAATGGAAATAGATGTTTCAACCATCAAAGAAGCCATGCAAACCCTTAATGAACTGGAAGAGTATGAAGATATCTTGAAAAAGATGAGGCACAACATCAGGGTGGATATAAGGAATATTAGAAAAGAATATTTGTTGATTTTAAAGGAATTGAATCCCTCACCCGAAGATAAACAAAAAGAAAGTGCTAGGAAAGTTCAAAAAAGAATAAAAAAGAAGAAGGGCGTTTTAAAGAAGAGAGATGCTAAAATAAAATCTTATGAAATTATGGAGAACATGGTAGATAATTATTTAACTCAGATAGATGATGCCCGCATCTATATACGAAATTCAATTGAAACACGTGTGGGGTAAAATAGAATCGAGTGGTTAACACCCATAAACATAATACATTTTTTTAAAATCAGCTAACTTTATAATCATCACTAAATTTATGGAAAATTCAGGAGTTAAACATGATCGAAGTGGAAGTTAAAGCCCACGCACCTCAAGACAAGGGTGCATTGGAAGAAAAACTGGTCGAAATTGGTGCCATAAGAGTTGGGGATGAATTTCAGGAGGACATTTATTTTAACGCACCCCACAGAGACTTCGCACAGACTGATGAAGCCCTCAGAATAAGAAAAGTCACAGATGAATCTTCAGAAAAAATATTCATAACCTACAAGGGCGCCAAGATGGATGAAGTGAGTAAAACCCGGAAAGAAATTGAAGTGGGAGTGGAAGACCCTCATAAAGTGGCTGATATTTTTCAAAACCTCAGTTTCCGTCCTGTAGCAACCGTGAGAAAGAATCGAACTATTTACGCCCTAAAAGATCTGGTTATAACCCTGGATGAAGTTCAGAAAGTGGGCAGTTTTGTGGAGATTGAAAAAGAAATTGAAGAGGGTAACGATACCAAAGAAGCATTGGATGAAATTTTCGCCACATATTCAAAGATAGGGATAAAAGATGGTTTTGAAAGAAGATCTTACCTTGAACTAATGGAGATTCAGTGAAAAAGTCATGAAAATTCAAGAAAAAATTAAATCAATAATCCTATTAAAATTAAATCAATAATCTTAAATTTCTTAAGATCATCCCATACCAGGATGATCCCCTTCTTGAACAATCCCATACCGGAACTTCCATTACCTGAATTTAAGTTTAAATATTTATATTATTAAAATGAATTCACTATCTTAATTCCCATTTATAAAAAATTAGATGAATTTTAAGTTTGAATTTTAAGTTTAATCCCAAAATTATCCTGAAAACCTGTTGTTTTTATTAAGAGCACATATTGCGGTTTAACAAAGAGCTAAATGTTACTCCACCGGCAACCGGAATTTGTTATCCGGTGAAATTTAGGATTAAAACGAAAAGTTCATTTATATTTAAATAATAATGATCCAAGATAGTCTATGTAATTTCTATCCTAATGATCATCCAATGAAATTCACAGAATTCCAGAAAAATCATAGCCATAATATTAAATTCCACATTTAATTCATTATTGGATGGAATTCGACATTTATATGCATAATATCCAAAAAACAGGTGGTAATGTTTTGAAATATTTCGTAAGTCCTTATAACCAGTCAGTTGATTTAAAATTTCCGGAAAATATCACTGTTTATGACACTACACTTCGGGATGGTGAACAAACACCAGGTGTCTGTCTCCGAACACCAGAAAAACTTCAGATAGCACGAAAACTTGATGAACTGGGATTACACCAAATTGAAGCAGGTTTCCCAGTAGTTTCCCGTGAAGAAAAACGTTCAGTGAAGGCCATTGCAGATGAAAATTTAGATGCTCAGATATTAGCCCTCTCCCGTACCAAAAAAGAAGATATAGACACAGCCATTGATTGTGATGTGGATGGAATAATCACTTTCCTGGGTACTTCTGCTCTTCATCTCAAACATAAGCTTAACGTAACCCCGGAAGATGCCTTGAACATCTGCATGAACTCCATTGAACACGCCAAAGATCACGGTCTTTTTGTGGCATTCTCAGCAGAAGATGCAACCCGTACTGATCTAGACTTTTTGAAAAATGTTTACAAGAAAGCAGAGATTTATGGTGCTGATCGGGTACACATAGCCGATACTGTTGGTGCAATAAGTCCCCAGGGTATGGATTATCTGGTTAGGGAGTTAAGAAAAGAAATTGACATAGAAATAGCACTACACTGCCATAATGACTTTGGAATGGCCGTGTCAAATTGTATTTCAGGTTTACTGGCAGGTGCCACTGCAGTTTCCACTACAGTTAATGGTATAGGTGAAAGAGCAGGCAACACCTCCCTTGAGGAACTGGTAATGACTTTACTTCTTATTTACGGAGTGGATCTGGACTATAACATTGGTGTGTTCTATGAGCTTTCCCAGATGGTAGAAAAACTTACCAATATGAAAGTTCCAGATAACAAGCCAATTGTGGGTAAAAACGTGTTCCGACACGAATCAGGCATACACGTGGACGCAGTGATTGAAGAACCCTTAACCTATGAACCATTCCTCCCTGAACTGATCGGCCATCAAAGACGTATTGTGCTTGGTAAACACTCCGGTTGCAGAGCAGTGAAGGCCAAACTGGATGAATGCGGGATTGCTGTTACCAAAGACGAGCTGTGTAAAATCGTTGGCATGGTAAAAGAAAAACGAGAAGAAGGGAAATATATCAACGATAACGTTTTCAACGATATCGTACGTTCAGTTCGAGGACCATTTGAGTTTTAAGTGCATCCCATTATTTAATGAATCAATCTAAAAATGAAAATAATAATCACATTCTACTATTGTTAATGGTGTTTTATTTATGAATATCACTGAAAAGATACTGGCCAATGCTTCTGGAGCAAAAGAAGTTCAGCCAGGAGAGATCATTGAAGCACAGGTAGATCTGGCCATGACCCATGATGGAACATCACCCCCCACCATCAACACCTTCAATAAAATTGCCGAGAAGGTGTGGGATCCTAAAAAAATTGTCTTAGTCTATGACCATAATTTACCGGCAAATAATATTGGTTCTGCTGAATTCCAGAGGATAACCAGAGATTTCGCTCGGAAACAGGGAATCAAAAAATTTTACTGCCATGGAGAAGGAATATGCCATCAGGTCCTTCCTGAAGAGAGCCTCATCAAACCGGGCATGGTAGTGGTGGGTGCTGACTCCCACACTTGCACTTATGGAGCTTTTGGTGCCTTTGCCACTGGTATGGGTGCCACTGATATGGCAGTGGTATATGCAACAGGAAAAACATGGTTCATGGTCCCTGGAGCACTGAAAATTGAAGTGGATGGAATTTTAACCGAAAACATAACAGCTAAAGATCTGATTCTCCATATAATTGGTGAAATAGGTTCCTACGGTGCTACTTATAAATCTCTGGAATTTTGTGGAAATACAGTCCAGGATATGGATGTATCCGGAAGAATGACCATGTGTAACATGGCAGTAGAATCAGGGGCCAAAAATGGGATAATGGAACCCAACCAGGCTATTTTAAAATATTTAAAAGAACGTAATGTAACTGATTTCCAGATATTCACCTCAGATGAGGATTCTGTTTATGAAAAATCCCATTATTTCCAGGTGGATGATCTGGAACCACAGGTAGCATGCCCCCACAATGTGGATAATGTGCACCCTGTTTCTAAGGTTTCTGGTGAAACCATTGACCAGGCATTCATTGGTTCATGTACCAATGGTCGACTGGAGGATCTGCGCATGGCTGCCCATGTACTGGAAAATGAGAAAGTTCATCCAGATGTTAGACTCATCGTGTCACCGGCCTCTCGCCGAATTTATCAATCGGCAATAGCCGAAGGAATCATTGAAACATTCCTGGAAGCAGGAGCCATCGTCATAAACCCCGGATGTGGGCCCTGTTTAGGTGCCCATATGGGTGTTTTAACTGCAGGAGAGGTGTGCATCTCCACCACCAACCGTAACTTCGTTGGTCGTATGGGTGACCCCTTATCTGAAGTGTACCTGGCCAACCCGGCTGTAGTGGCTTACTCTGCCATTCACGGTGAAATAAGAAACCCCAGTGAATAAAAATGGACCCAAAAATCTTTGAAGGAATAAAACAGATTGAAAAAGAGTTAGGAACTCTTTCCAGTGCTGAAAAAATACTTTTAGCAACTGATGGCTCGGTAACCACCATCCTGGACGTGCTCAAAGGACATGTGCACATTAGGACCCTAATTCAAGAATTCCAGAAAGCAGATGAAGAAGCTGCTAGCCTCCTAGATATTGAAGTTGGTGACACCATCAACTACCGCGTAGTGGTTATTGAAGGTCAAACTCCTTTGATATATGCTATTTCCATGATCCCCATGGAAAGATTAGACAATGATTTCAAGGAAGATCTCATCAGGGCAGATATTCCCATAGGCCGTATTCTTCGCAAACACAATATTGAATCCCGTCGAGAGATAAAATCCGTTTCACTAGAAGAACCAGACCCAGAAATGGTTGAAATCTTCAAAACTGATACCCCCATGCTGAAGAGGACCTACAACATAATCCATAAGGACCAGGTACTCGTTTGGCTCATGGAAACATTCCCTCATAGTTTATTTAAAGATTAAATTCATTTATTAAACTATAAATCAATCCATTAGTAGATTGAGAAGCTAATTGAACAAAAAATCCAATAAATGATACAGATTAGATAGTACTTTTTAATGATTCAAATATTGTTAATGATTTATTTACGATTTAGGGGTTGAATCAGTATGGGTGTAAAGTTTAAGGACATAGTATCTCCCGAAGAAATTAGATTTGAGGATCTGGATGGTAAAGTGGTAGCTCTGGATGCAGCCAATGTCATTTACCAGTTTCTTTCCAGCATTCGTCAGATCGACGGCACTCCCCTCAAAGACCAGAATGGAAGAATTACTTCTCATTTTAGTGGAATCTTATACCGCACATCATCCCTGGTGGAAAAGGGAATTAAACCCATCTACGTTTTTGACGGCCAATCCAGTGCCCTGAAAAAAGAAACACAACAGAAAAGAAGGGAAATAAAGGAAGAATCAGAGCGCAGGTGGAAAGAAGCCTTAGAAGAAGGGCGTTTAGATGATGCCAGGAAATTCGCGGTTAGATCATCCCGCATGTCCCCAGAAATTGTGGAAGGTTCTAAAAAACTCATTAAACTCATGGGCATTCCCTATATCCAGGCTAAAGGAGAAGGGGAAGCCCAGGCATCTTACATGGTTGCACAAGGAGATGCATGGTGTGTTGCCTCCCAGGATTATGATTGCATGTTATTTGGAGCCCCACGCATGGTTAAAAACCTGACCATCAGTGGAACTCAGAACACCCCTGAAATCATTGAACTGAACAAGATCCTGGAAAACTTGAGTATAACCCGTGAACAACTGGTGGATCTGGCCATTATGGTAGGCACGGATTTCAACCAGGGAATCAAGGGAATTGGAGCTAAAAAGGGTTTGAAACTCATTAAAGAACATGGAAACATCTATCATATCTTGGAAAAACTGGATATTGAACTTGATGTGGACCCCCATACCCTGCGTGAAATGTTCCTTAACCACGATGTGGATTCAGACTATGATCTGAAATGGCAGAAAGCAGACGAAGAAGGTATTGTGAATTTCCTCTGTGGAAAACATGATTTTTCCCAAAACAGGGTTTTAAGTGCTGTGGATAAGCTCAAAAAATTGCAAACCACCCAGAGCAGTCTGGAACAGTGGTTTTAAATCATTGCACTCCCCAACCAAACATCCTAAAATGGTGGATAATCCCCGAAAAACTCCATGGCATACTTGCGGGCAGTCTCCACCTGAGATGGATAACTTTTTTCCATCCTTTTTTCCACTTCATCCCTACTGTTTGAGCCTGCGAATATTCTTAAAACATTCAGGTAAACATCCAGAGAATCCTGTGAAGGATTGCATGGCATTTCCAGTGTGATACAAACATCATTTCTGGTAAAATGAGTGGTTCTAATATTCGGGGATGCGGATCCTAGGAGTACTCCTTTACCCAGTTCTATGAGTGGTGGAACTTTCTCTTTGATCCATCTCATCGGAGAGGTCAATCTATTGTAGCTTTCTTTTTTATAACAGTGCGCTTCCACGTAAATCTGTGGTTTATAATAGTTAATCAGATACAGAACTTCTTTACCCACCTTGGATTCATAGTAAAGAGGATCAATGGTGCTTCGGTAGAGGCTCACGTCACAGTTGTGGATTACCAGTTTTCCTTCGTCCACATCCTCATCCCTAATCTCCTGAAGGGATTTAATAGTGCTCAAACCTTCCCTTCCATGAACTCCACCTATAAAAAGCCGGTTAATTCCATTTCCTTTATCTATGATTTTAAAGTAAGCCAAACCATCACCTGATTAAAGTTCATTTACCAAGGTTTTAGTGAAATTTAGAATTGATTAAAATAGAATTGATTAAAAATAATTATATTATGTTCCTGGTTTTTTTGTTCAAGGTCTTTTATTACATTTGAATGAATTGTATTCATTAAAAATTAGGAATGCTCCTTCTAATTGCTTGATCTGTTTAGGATTTACTTTAAAATTTCCTTTTTCTATAACATCAACTATCAATTCATTCAGGTCGTTGAAATCTTTTAAATCTGTTTCCGGTGCTCTTTGTTTAATTTCCTGAAATGCAGGGTGAAAATTTAGGGAATAATCCTTAAAATAAGAATCCAAACGTTCCACCTGCTCAGGGTAAATTTTCTTTAATTTTTCCATTACCTCCAGACGGTTACTGGATCCAGCAAGTATTTCTATGAATGAAATGCATGTCTGCAGTGATTGTGAGGAAGGATCACAGGGTACCTCCAGAGTAAATGGAAAATCATTAAGATCAAAAAAAACAGAACGTGCAAATGGAGAGATAGAACCGATTAATACTCCATTTTCAAGTTCCACCAGGCCGGGCACTCCGAAAACTTCTTTGCGATCTTCTCGAGTGAGTTTAGGATAATTCTTAGAGTGATAGCAGTGCAGTTCTAGGTATATGCTTGGCTGATTTTTCATTACAAGGTCAATGAGTTTGCTGCCTGCAAGTGAAAGGTAGTAGAGAGGATTTAGGGTGCTCAGGTAAGGGCTGGGAGGCATATTACATAATTCTAGGTATCCTTCAGTGACTTGGATATCTTTAGCTGCCTCAATGATGCGTATGGTGGTTAAACTTTCCTTACCATGTATTCCTCCCACAAATAGGCGTGAAGTTCCTTTATTCACACCTATTCTTTTGAAAAAATCCATCACCATTTTTAGTTCCTTTATTAAAGCTCGTTAGACTTTATAGTTTGTAACTTAACTCATTGGGCCAATCAAACCAATTATGGATTTAATAGGTTAATACAAACCGATTGAAATTTTTTAGGTTTTAGGTTCCTTGTTCCCATCCTTCCAGGTATTCAACCTGTGTTTCGGTCAGGTCATCAATTTCAATGCCCATGGCTTCTAATTTAAGTCGTGCCACGCGCATATCTGCCTCGTCAGGTGTTTTGTGTACTCCTACTTCCATAGAAGTGTTTACCAGCTGTTCTGCAGATAATGCCTGCATTGCAAAGCTCAGGTCCATGATCTCGGCAGGGTGTCCCTGTCCTCTTTCACCAGCCAAGTTAACCAGCCTTCCTTCTGCAAGGAGGTATATTCTGCGACCATCTTCCATTACAAATTCATCAATGTCTGCTTTCATTTTTCCCTGTTTTACAGCCATCTGGTCCAGGTCTTCCCTGTTTATTTCCACGTTGAAGTGACCGGAGTTGGCCATTATGCAGCCATCCTTCATTACCTTAAAGTCATCTCCAGAGACAACATCTAGGTTTCCAGTGGCAGTAACCAGTATGTCCGCGTGTTTAACTGCTTCACGAACTGTCATAACCCTATAACCATCCATCCGCGCTTCTAATGCCCGTATTGGATCAACTTCGGTTACAATTACGTTAGCCCCCAGTCCATCGGCACGCATGGCTATTCCACGACCACACCATCCGTATCCACATACAACCACATTTTTTCCAGCTATCAGGACGTTAGTGGAACCCATAATGGAGTCAAAGGTTGATTGTCCGGTTCCGTAACGATTGTCGAAGAGGTATTTGGTGTAGGCATCGTTAACCGCTATCACCGGGAATTCAAGTGCTCCATCAGCGTGCATGGATTTCAATCTATGAATTCCAGTGGTAGTCTCTTCACAGGCCCCTTTGATCTTATCCAGGACATCTCTCCTTTGGCGATGAATCCTGAATATCATGTCAGCTCCATCATCAATGATGATGTCTGGTTCATGATCCAGTACCATGTTGATGGTCTGGTAGTATTCTTCATTGGTTTGTTCTCTCCAGCCATACATGTTAAGTCCCAGGCTGGCACCAGCGGCTGTGGCATCATCCTGAGTTGAGAGCGGATTGCAGCCTGTCATTGCCACTTCTGCCCCACCAGCCTGCAGTGTTAAACCCAGGTTGATGGTTTTAGGTTCCAGGTGCAGGCAGGAGCCTATGGTGATCCCCTCAAATGGTTTTTCTTTTTCGAAACGTTTTTTTATGGTTTCCAGAACTGGCATGTGTCTTTGAACCCATTCGATCTTCTTTATACCCTGAGGGGCTAAGTCCATATCTTTTACTTTATAAGGCATTGTTATCACCGTTACATCCATGTCAAATCAATACTAAAATAATATCAAGTTATAAATGTTAATTCTCTGTTCTAATATAATAAAGTCTCCCTGTTCCCTGATAATATTTATCGTTTTTATCTTTTAATTATAAAACCAGTGCAGTTGAGGATAAATAATTCATAGGCAGAGTGTGGATAACAAAGGCGAAAATAGGATTGAGTATTAAATTAGGCTAATAGATTAGAGTAGAATTAGATTAAAATTCATGAATAGATGAAAATAAAAAAAGGAGAAGATTCCATTAGATAATATGGAATTTCCTCCAGGGGGTTAAGGTCTTAAGGTTTTACAAGTTGTAGTTATGATGTTTTTGGAGTTGGAGTTATAATGTGTTTTAGTGATACTGAACCATGTCCACGTTTTCCTCAGTTTTGACTTTTTTCATAGCTTTTTTGAAGTATTTCATCTTCACTTGTTCTGCTTTAAGGTCATCCCTAAGGGTTAACATTACTGCTTCCCTACATACTGCTTCAATATCAGCACCCACGTATTTTTCAGTGCTCTTGGCCAAGTAATCCAGGTCCACGTCATCAGCCAGAGGCATGTCTTTGGTGTGTACCTTGAATATTGCCAATCTGGCTTCTTCATCAGGGTCATCCACCTTCACGTGTCTGTCAAATCTGCCCGGCCTTAATAGAGCGGGATCCATGATGTCCACCCTGTTGGTGGCGGCAATTACTGCCACATCCTGCAGTTCTTCCAATCCATCAATTTCGGTGAGCAGCTGGTTCACCACTCTCTGGGTTACTCCACTGTCAGAGCTTGCACCGGATCTTGCTGAAGCTATACTGTCTATTTCATCAAAGAATATCACTGTGGGTGCGGTTTGCCTTGCTTTACGAAAGACTTCTCTTACACCTTTTTCTGATTCTCCCACCCATTTGGATAGTAATTCCGGGCCTTTAACTGCTATGAAATTGGCTTTACTCTCATTGGCTACAGCTTTGGCCAGTAATGTTTTACCAGTACCGGGTGGTCCATATATCAACACACCACGGGGTGGTGTGACTCCAAACTTGTCGAAACTTTCAGGATATTTTAAAGGCCATTCTACCGCTTCTCTTAGTTCCTGTTTGGCGTTTTCCAGACCCCCAATATCATCCCATTTAATGTCCGGTACCTGTACCAGAACTTCACGGAGTGCAGAGGGTTGAACCTCTTTTAAGGCCTCTTTGAAGTCTGATTTTTTGATTATCATCTTTTTGAGGGTTTCTTTGGGTATTTCCTCATCGGCCTTGATATCCGGGAGCACCCTGCGCAGGACTCTCATTGCTGCTTCTTTACAGAGCATTTCCAGGTCTGCTCCAACGAATCCATGGGTGGTTTCTGCAATTTCATCAAGATCCACCTTGTCATCTAAGGGCATTCCCCTGGTGTGTATCTGTAGGACTTCCTGTCGTCCATCCTTATCTGGTACTCCTATTTCTATTTCACGGTCAAATCTTCCACCACGGCGCAGAGCAGAGTCCAGTGCATCTGGTCGGTTGGTGGCACCAATAACTACTACCTGACCTCTGGTTTTAAGACCATCCATCAGGGTCAGTAACTGGGCAACCACACGTCTTTCTGTTTCCCCTGATACTTCTTCCCTTTTTGGAGCGATGGCATCAATTTCATCAATGAATACAATGGATGGAGCGTTTTCTTCTGCTTCTTCGAAGAATTCCCTCAGTTTTTCTTCGGAACCACCCACGTATTTACTCATGATCTCGGGGCCCTGTATGGCAATGAAGTGGGCGTCACTTTCATTGGCCACTGCCTTGGCCAGTAATGTTTTACCAGTACCCGGTGGTCCGTGCATCAGGACTCCTTTTGGTGGGGATATTCCCAGCCTTTCAAAGAGTTCTGGACGTTTCAGAGGTATTTCAATCATTTCCCTGACTTTTTTGACTTCCTCTTTAAGGCCGCCTATGTCTTCATAGGTGACATCAACCAGGGTTTTCACTCCTTCCAGTTTGGATACATCAACTGGATCGGTTTGAACTTCCACATCACTCATTTCTGTTATTTTAACTGCTCCAGCTGGTTTGGTGGAGACCACTGCCAGTTTCAGTTCTCCCATGGGGCTGACATCAGTCATGGCATCCCGGAAGAACTCGTCAAATAAGCTTCCACGCATGGCGGTTTGCTGCTGTTGCCTGATTCCAGTTACGATGATGTCTCCTTTGGATAGTACTCTGCCCTGGAATGCTCCTTTAACATCTCCCCGGATCATGATTTTTTGATCCACTGGGGCCAGCACCACTTTTTGTGCTTCTTTAACCTGGGCTTTTCGTACAGTTACTTCTTCTCCCAGGGATGTTCCTGCATTTTTTCGGATGTATCCATCGATCCGTATGATTCCCAGTCCTATATCTGATTGGGATGAAGCCACAGTGGTGGCGGTGAGCTTTCGACCTTCAATTTCAATCATATCTCCATCCAGAAGATCGAGCTTGCCCATGCAAGCTGGGTCTATCCTGGCTATGGATCTGCCAACATCGGCCTGTGAAAATGCTTCTGCTACTTTTAATTTCATATCTTCGCTTTTCATGATAATTCCCCCTGTAAATTCTTTTATATCTAGAATTAAAATAATTTATCAATTAAAAAATAAATATAAATCTTTATTGTATTTAGTTAACTTATGTTACTTTAACATTGTAGGTTCTACTATTTAAAGGTTGTGGTTAATATTTCTTTATGAACTTACAAAAAATGGACACAAAGAGAATTGAAAAATAATAATCATTATTTAAAAAAAACCTGAAAAAATTTTAAAATCAAATTTAATTCAGTTATTAAAGCGAATTTGAATTTTTAACGGATTATACCACCAAATCCAGTTAAAAGTTCCTGTACTCTTTCCATTGATTCAAGTGATAACACCTGGTAGGTAAAAGTGATACTTTTTTTGCCTTCTGGAATTTGACCTCCGTGGTAAACATCCTTAACTTCAGAACTCACCACCCCTTCTACTGATCTGATGACTCTGGATATTAGCTCTGGTTGAGAGGTTTCCGGTAAAACCACAGAAACATCGAGTTTCTTCAAAGGTAAGTTACCAGTTTTCCATGATTTTAATTCTTCACCACTTAAAATTTCAATATTGGAAAGTTTGAGCTTCACAGTTCGGTTATTTTCTTTCAAAATAACAAAATCAGGAGATAATGAATCCAAGATTCCCAGATGGATTTTTCCAGAGTACATATGGCGCAGGCCCACTTCCATTCCCACCGAGTTTTTAAGGTGGGTTACCTCGGCATTCAAAGCAGATATGGCTTTATCTGATCTTCCCAGAGAGGCTTCCAGATCATTTAAATGTTTAGCAGCAGAACTCATTGCTTTTACAAATTCATCCTGCTTTTCATCGCTTATCATGGATTGAAGATCTTGAAATGTCTCCAGGAATGTTTGGTGAACTTCAGGAATGTATTTATTCTGAGTTTGAATGGAATAGTAAAGGTAAGGATTTTGAGCCACAATTCGGGCCACCATATCCAGCATCAGATTGTAAATGGGGCTGGCAAATTTTCGAGATTCTTTTATATCCACTCCCATCTTTTCAATGGTGCTGGCTATGGCAATGTAAGCAAAATGAGTTAAACCCTGAACAATACTCATCATTCGGTCGTGCTGTTCTGGTGTTGTCTCTAGAATACGAGCCCTTTCTAATTTTAATAGTTCTAAAACCTTCGGGTACCATATCCCTTTTTTTTGAGGGGTGAGCACTATTACCTGTCCCTCCAGCGATCTTATCCTGGGACCAAACATGGGATGGGTAGGGAGTACTTCCACACCCGGAGGAGTGTATTTTTGCATGGTTTCTGCAGGTAATTCTTTAACCGATGTCACATCCACCAGCAGTGATCCTTCCTGGAGGTGGGGTGCCACTTCCTTTATGGTCTGGGATGTGAATTCAATGGGAACTGCTATTATTACCACATTTGCATGTGATGCTGCCTGTATGTTGTCCGATGTATATGATACACCCATTTTATTGGCTATATCTTCTCCAACAATGGAATTTCTACCGGTGAGGGTAATCTGACATCCCTTCTCCTGAAGAAAATGAGCTATCCAGTTTCCCAGTCCCCGGGTCCCGCCTATAACCGCTACATGCATAGAGTTATCTATTATGCAGCGAAGGATATTAAATTTTTCATATCACTGATGATTTTTACCACATTGCATTATTATGTAACTCCATTAGTATCCTGTAATCCAAGCAGAAGAATCATATAATCTGCAGAAGAACCCTGTAATCCAAGCAGAAGAATCATTTAATGTGGAGGAAGATTCCTTATCTATAGAAGGATCATACCATCCCTGCAAATAACAGTATTAACTAAATCTTCAGTGTGCCCACCTTCTCTTTACCCACATTCCCTGCCATAGAATCCAGTGTTTCCATAAACTCCATGAGTCTTGGTTTTTGCATCACTTCCAAAAACATTTCCAGCTGGATTTTCTGCTGTATAAATATACCCCTACGCTTAATTGGTCGCCCAAACTCATCCAAAGGGTTTATTTCAACCATTATACTCTCCTGATCACCCCTGGTAGGAGCTTTTATCAGGAACACACCATCCAAAGAGGTTGGAACCCTTTGCCACGGTTTTACATTATCTAGGGTTTCTTTTATTTTACTTTCCAGTTGATTGTCCATTTTAATCACCAACCCATAATATGTAATACATTTTATATATAAGTTATGATTAAAGGAACAAAACTTATGAGTTAGATAGGAGAAATTAAGGATGTTGAAAAAAGATTAAAAGATAAAATACGGAAAATATAGGGATAAAAAAAGCCAAGTTATTTCATTCCTAAAGTTATTTTCATTCCATATAATGTAGAATCAAATTGGATTAATTCAAAAATTAATTCTAACATCAAATTAATTCTTAAAATTTCATCAAAAAAAATCTGTATAATTCTTAAAACACATCAAAATCCACATAAATTCAAAAAAAAGGTACTAAAATGCGCATAGTTCATCAGGATACCAAAAGAGGAGTTATAGAGTTATTTCCCGAAACTCTGGATGACCTCTGGCATCTTTCCCACTTAATAGAACCAGGAGACCTGGTCTCATCTCGAACCACCCGCCGTATACAGGACACCACAGGAGAACGCCTGCGAAGTGACAGGGGGATTAAAAAAACTTTTTTCATGGGAATAAGAGTGGAAAGCATTAATTTCCACAAATACACCGGAAAACTGCGAGCTAAGGGAGTTATTGAAAGAGGACCGGAGGACCTGGTTTCACTGGGTTCCCACCACACCCTGGATTTGAAGCTAAACAATTCTGTAAAAATACAGAAGGAAAGATGGTCCCGGTGGCATCGTAAACGAATTAAAGAATCTATAGAAGCTTCTAAAATACCAAAAGCTCTGGTAGTGGTAATTGAGGATGATAATGCTGATATGGGTATTTTGAGGCAGTACGGAGTGGAGTATTACGGGCCAATTATTGGGGGAATCTCTGGAAAAAGGAACATCCAGAAAAACCGTCAGAAGGTCATTGATAATTTTTACCAGGAAATTGTCAGCACCATTGAAAAATTTGAGGGAATTGAAGGCATAGTTATTGCAGGACCAGGATTTGGTAAAAACGACTTTTATCAGTTCATAAGTCAGAAATATCCAGATATCACCCGTATTTCCCGGGTGGAAAGTACAGGTGCCGGAGGAAGATCCGGAATTCACGAGGTGCTGCAGAAGGGTATCCTGGAAGAAATGGCCACAGAAGGACGAATTGCCCAGGAAACACGCATGATAGCGCGTGTTCTGGAAGAAATCGGGAAAAGCTCCAACATGGTAACCTACGGGAAAAAAGAGGTTAAAACTGCTGCTGAAGCAGGGGCTATTGAAGAACTGCTGATAATCGACGAACTGCTCCGGGAACGGGACATAGAAAAGATAATGGATCTGGTTGAAAACTTGGGAGGTAAAGTAATGGTCATAAGCAGTGAACACGATGGAGGAAAACAGTTAGGTGCCCTGGGAGGAGTGGCTGCTTTATTAAGGTATTCATTGAATTAAGAGGGTACTCATTGAAGATGGTAGTCATTGAATTAAAACACTATCATTCCCATGATAATAAAATTAAAATTAGATGATTTATTAAAAAAAATAATTAAACATCACGGGGATAAAAACTATTTCATGATGAGTTTTGATCTAGTAAAGTAATATAAACTCCAATATTAAATACAGATTTTAGTTAAAATAAGATTCAATATTGCATTATACAGTTATTCAATGAGATTAGGGAGATTTTGAATGAATGGAATAGATTACCCGGTTATCCTGGTTTTGGTTGCCTTTATTTTATCGGTTGTATTAACTGTCCTATTTAAGAAGTTGTTCACCCGTCTGGGAGGTAACCTTTACACACCAATAAGGGGCGGAACCCCCCGTGCAGTGGGAATTGCCCCATTTATAGTTCTTTTACTATTTTTTCCACAGCCAGGAAACTATTTAATAGCTTTAATTGGAATATTCGCTTTTTTAGATGACATAATTGGTAGGAAAAAGATTAAAGGATTGCCTTTTGAGTTCGGTCAACTTTCAAGAGGTATAGGTATGCTTCTGGTTATGGTAATTGGATATACCTATTTTGGGCCAGCATCCATCCTGATTGCACTGATGATCCAGCCCATGAACATCGCAGACATGCAACCAGGTACCACTGCATCAACAGTTATTATAATGGGCCTCCTAATGGCCATCCTTCTATATCTCACCACTGGTAATCCCTACTCACCAGCCCTGATTTTACTGATAGTATGCCTGGGTTACGCACCACTGGATTATCAGGGAAAGATAATGATGGGCGAAGTTGGAAATCACTCCTTTGGAGTTGGCCTGGGAGTAACCTACACTCTGCTGGCGGGTAATATGGCCACTTTCCATAACTGGGGAAGTGGAGGAGTGTTTATAATTGTACTGATCCTTCTACTCTTTACCGCACTACTCATAGCCCTCCTGAGACAGAAGAATCTTAAGAATTTCCTGGAAACCAACCTTCAAATCCCCAACCCAAGATACGGTGACTTGTTGATGGACGTACTGACCGGTGGAGGCCTAGGGGACCTTTTGCGAAGAATAATACTCAGAAAACGGACCATAACTATTCAAAACAGGTTTTTAATTGTTTTGGGTATGAGAAGACTTTTTTATAACCCTCATTCAGTTTAAAAAAAATCTGAAAGGAGGAATTAATTAATCCCCCAAAAGTTTTAAAATAGCGAGGCTTCTTGAAAATGCGAAAAAAATGATTTTATTGTTTTCCCCTCCGGAGTGTGTAAACTGCCAGAACCATGAACACAATTGCAAACAGTATCAGGGCCAAAAGATCAGGCCATATCATGTCCAGACCCCATCCTTTGAGCATGACTGCACGGCAGGCATCCACCGCATAGGTGGGAGGAACCAGATAGGAAAATGGTCTTAACCATTCAGGAATAGCCTGTATAGGCCAGAAAACACCCGAAAGTAGGAATGCTGGTAAAATTACAAATGGGAAGAATTGTATTGCCTGCTCTGGACGTTTTGCAAGGCTTGAAAGGAGTATTCCAAGGGCTTGACAAGTTACAGCCAGAATAGCCACTGCCAAAAATGCCAGTAGCACATTTCCCACTACCATAATGTTGAAAACCAGGATCGCAATTGAAAGGAGTAGTGCAACCTGTATAATTCCGAAGGTACCGAATGTAATTGCGTATCCAGTTACGATCTCACCTTCAGTCACTGGACTGGCCAGTACCCGTTCCAGAGTTCCACTGGATCGTTCCCCCACAAAGGTGATCAGGGTTAAGATGGTGGTTAAAAGGTAAACTACAAAAGCCAGAATTCCTGGGACGAAAAAATCAACAAAATCAGCATCCTGACCATAAATCGGGTCAGAAGTAACGTTGATGGCTGGTTTGACCCCTTCTTCTGCCATGGTGTCAGAAAGTGCCTGGTTAACTGTTTTCAGGATTGCACTTTTTACGTTGGTTATACTGTCATCGCCCTGGATCAGGATCTGACCATTATCAGGATAGGATGAATTTGAAGTTTTTAACATGGAGTTTCTGGTGAAATTCTCAGGAAATATTATGACTGCTGATGCCTGGCCACTGGCCACTTTTTCCCGAGCATCAGCAGTACTGTTCATGTTTTCAATGTTCAGCACCTTGGTGTCCAGGTGGGAGATGATCTTATCAGAAAGGTAGGTGGTATTTCCAAAGGCAGGAGTGTAACCCTGGTCCTGATTAACTATTACAACATTTACCCCTTCCACATCACCGCTGAATGCAACACCAAAGACACACATGGCGAATATCGGTGCTAGAAAGAGCATTGCTAAGCTGCGCTTGTCATTGACCACGTCCCGAAAGACGCGACGAGTGACCGCCATGATCCGGTAGAACTTCATGATTTAACCCCGTTAATTGAGTTATCTTTACCAGAAAATACCAGGAATGCATCTTCAAGAGAATCTTTCCCACTTTTTTCAAGAAGATTGAGGGGGGCATCCTCGGCTATTATGCGGCCACGTTGCATGAATCCTATTCGGTCACAGTGCCGTGCTTCATCCATGTAGTGGGTGGTGATGAGAATGGTAACTCCCCTTTCACGCAACCGGTTGAAATAATTCCAGAAGGAAACTCTAAGTTCTGGATCAACTCCTACAGTGGGTTCATCTAAAAAAAGTAGCTCTGGCTGGTGTATAAGGGTACATGCCAGTGAAACCCTGTGTTTCATTCCCCCGGAAAGGTTTTCCACCATTTCATGTTTCCAGTCAGATAGGTCCACAAATTTTAACAGTTCATCTTCCCTTTTTTCTATTTCTTCCGTTTTCAGGTTGAAGATCCGACCATAGAACTTCATGTTCTGATCCACGGTAAGGCCCAGATACAAACCAGTTTCTTGGGGCATGTATCCTATCCTGGATACAACCTTTCCATCCGGTATTTCCTCTCCCAGAACCCGTGCCTCTCCACTGGTTGGATTCAGTATACTACATAGCATTTTAATCAGAGTGGTTTTACCCGCCCCATTAGGGCCTAAAAGACCGTATATCTCACCTTTTTTAACCTGTAAGTTCAAATTATCAACAGCCATAAAATTTCCATACATTTTTACCAGTTTAGATGTTGTTATAACCATTTCACCATGTTGTTTCATGATCGATCCCCACTTAATATTTTTCTCTGGTTTAAGACCTATTTCACCACGATTATGATCTTGTAATGAGCAAGCTTTATAAGTTTTGTCACTAAATGAGTATAAAATAAAACAACTCTAGATGGTGTATTGATACAGACTGGTGATAGATATGACCGTAAGCAGAGAAACCATAGAAGCCCTGGAGAGTCTGGGACTCACTGACTATGAAACCCGCACCTACGTGGCCCTGAATTCCATAATATCTGGAACTGCCACTGAAATAAGCCAGGCCTCCCAGGTTCCCAGATCCAGAATATACAACATACTTAAAAGTCTGGCAGGTAAAGGTTTCCTGGAGATAAACCGGGGAAAACCACTGACTTTCACGGTAATCCCCCCACATGAGGTTTTTGAGAAAAATAGAAATAATATCAAAAGGAAGTTGGAACGAGCCGAAACAGAATTGAATGTTATTTATGAAAATCAGATCCCCCAGGTACCGGCTCCTATCTGGATTCTCCACGGGCCAGAAAAGATAGTAAATAAAGAAATGGAAATAATTTCCCGAGCTAAAAAATCCATATTTGTTATGGGAGGGCTCATGTTCCCAGGGGAACCCGCAAAACTTGGAATGAATCTTCAAAAAACTCTTAAAAAAGGGATTGATACTCGAATCTTAACTGCACCTACCTGTAATGTGGATGGAGTGGAAGTTCCAGTAATGGAAGTTCTGAAAGAACTACCAACAGAAACCAAGTTTTTCCCTGTTCCCTACATTAAACTTGTGGTCCGGGACCAGCAGGAGATGCTGATTGCCTTTTGTAAACTATCTGGAAAAACTGCCATATCCGAAACAGCCATCTGCATATGGAACCAGTACGAGGAATTCGTGGACACCATTGCTGGAATTTACGATTTCATTTGGAGTATGGACTTTTTCAGTCAGGATTTTAATCCAAAAAAATCTTCAGATAAATTTTCATATGAATAAAAATGATTTTGATAGATTATGAATATTAAATAAATCTATAAGATTGAATTAATATGATGGATTTAAGGTCACAATTTTATATATTGACATTCAAAAATTCTTACAGTAACCATTTCTGGATTCAATCTCTATCTAACCAAATCAAATCCTGCATAATTATCTATAGATTTAAGAGGGAATTATCCAATATTTGTGTAAAATTATTCGTGAATTAGCCAATAATGTGTGTGAATTACCCAATATAATCTTTACTCAGTGTGAGAACGTTTTAAATAAAAAAAATAAATGGTTTTTTAAATGAAAGCATTATTCATAGTTACCGGAAGAGGAATAGGTGGAGACGCAGTTACCGGTCTTAACATTGCCCGAGCGCTTGAGAAATATGGTGTTAAATGTGAATTTGCACTGGATCATAGTGCACCGGGATTACTGCTTAAAAAACATGACCTACCCTGGTATAAAATCAGCATTCCTCAGGCAGGAGGTCATGCTGCCACCAAAAAAACTCTGGCCAAGGCTGCGGTCAAAACTTCAAAAGCAGCTGTTGAAGCTGCTCGTCTCATAAGAAAAGTGAAACCTGACGTGGTGGTTGGTGTTATTGGAGGTGGAGCAGTGGTGGGATGTTTAGGGGCTAAAATGGCTAACACGCCATCGGTTGGTATTTTAATCACTCCCACAGATGCTAAAGTATGTACCAGAATAACCACCACAGTGGCACTTCCTGAATCTAACCTATTCCAGATGAACTTGGAGAATAAGGATATACACAAAGCTTATTCACCTGTGGATCCTTCCATAATTGTTGGTGACCGTGAGAAGGCATTGAAATTAATGCCAGAAGGGTTTGACAATAGTCGCCCCACAATTCTATTTTCCTCAGGTTCCACTCTATTTGAAAAAATGGCACTGGGGGCATCAAAACTGGCTAAAAGCGGATTAAATGCCAACATACTGGTAGTTGGAGCACCACTGGAAGAAAAATACAGAGAATACCTTAAAGAAGAGAATATCTTTTATCTGGAGTATATTGACTGGATTCGGGATCTCTATAAAGTAGTGGACCTGGCTGTGCTGACTGATGATGGTATGATGATTCAGGAAGCAATTGCCTGTCAGTTACCAATTATAGCTCTTTTGGGAGTTAAATATGGGCGTTATCATAACCTGGCCGACATATTTAAGGGTGCAGTCCTGGAAAGTGAACTGGAAAACATTGTCACAGTCACTGAAGATGCATTCAGTGATCTTGCCCAACTCACCGCCAATGCTCAAAGATACAGCCAGGATGTTCTGGAAGCTTCCGATAGCATAGCCCAAATAATATATGGTAAAATAAAAAAAGAGGAGTAATTTACTGGATTAAACCTTTTATAGTTTAAAATATCTATTAATTTAAAATATCCATCTTTTTTTTAAAACAGCAGAGTTTTTTAAAATAGCACACCTTAAAATTATATTCAACCATATCTGGATAGATAGTGAAGTAATTTGTAAATGGCATCAGTTGAGGGGTGAGTTTCAATGAAATCATCAAAATCTGAAGTTTTATAACCTTCCTTGATCATTTTGGCCAGGTATGGAGTGCTAGTGCTGGAAGAAGGTGAAATTGAAGATACTTTGGTGACTTCACCGGTTTCAAGGTTTGAGGTTATCTTGGTAAATCCAGTTTCCCCATCCAGTGCATGCCAGAATGATCCTGGCCCGGCAGATCCTCTAATACGCACGTTGAACTCGTTTTCAGTGTCTTCATTATCCGAATCAAAGAAGCTTACTGGATAGTAAAGGTTCAGTGATTGGGGTATCAACTGGTAGTCCATGGTGGAGGATATATCACAGGCATTTCTGGCAGCTATCACCCCTTCTCTGCGGGCCACCGGAACGTTACCCACAGTTCCCACCACATCTCCTGCAGCATAAATAGAAGGATTGCTGGTTCTCATCTGTTTATTAACAATGATTTCCTTTTTTGAACCGAGTTCGACCATTTCCTGGACTATTTCAGAGTTTGGAACCATACCAGTGGCCATGAACACCAAACCCTCCACAAATTCCGTGGATGCCAGAGCGCCTTCAGAGGTTATTTCATTTACCACACTATTTTCCAGAATTTTAACATCCTTAAGCAGATGTTTTACAATATAGTCCTTTATTTCAGAGTCCAAATTACGTAAAAATTGGCCTCTGCATAATATGGTGACCTTACTACCTAAAGCCGAGAATATTCCTGCAAATTCCGCGGCAATCACACCGCTCCCTACTATGTTCAGGTTTTCAGGAACTTCTTTAAGGTTCAGTACATCTTTATAGGTTAAGGCCTGTTCAACACCGGGTATGGATGGTAAAAATGGCCGGGACCCTGTAGCGATTAAAAGTTTATCATAGGGGTGCTCTTCTCCACCAAGGAGGACTTTGCCTTCGGCAATTGTTGCTTCTCCCATTATTATTTCCACCCCTGATTGTCGGGTTTCGTGTTTCAATACATTCTCTATTTTCCCGGTGATCTTTCTTATTCCCGCAGCAAGGTGTGAGTAATTAATGGAAAGTTCTTCGGGTATTATGCCCATCTTCCGGTAATTTTTGGAATCTTCATGGAAGCGTACCACGTCGTTTAGCCCGCTGATCACCATGCAACCCTCGTGCAGACAGGTTCCACCTACGTGTTCCATTTCAATCAATGTAACTTCTGCTCCCAGTTGTGCTGCTTCTGTTGCTGCACTGCGACCGGCTGGTCCTCCTCCAATAATTACCATTTTCATTTAATATCCCCTCATAATTTTTTAACCTTGAAATTTTTAAATCAATTTAATTCCTCAAAACATTCTTACCAAAAAATTTTGGCCCCAAGATATTTATATGGTGATGAGTATCTATTAAAATAACTAAACTTATTCTGGGCAATCTCAGGAGAACCCGGTTTAATACTATTCAATATAAAGTTAATCTAAATTATGAAAATACTAGTATTGACTCTTTAAATGAATTTTAAAAGGTGAAAATTGTGTGTATAGCAGCACCAGCTCAAATTGTAGAAATTAAAGATAATGTAGCTACTGTGGATTTTGGTGGAGTAAAGCAACAGGCTAAACTGGATTTAGTTAACGATGTTGATGTTGGTCGTTATGTTCTGGTCCATTCAGGATACGCAATAGAAGTTTTATCAGATCAGGAAGCTCAGGAATCTCTGGAAGCATGGGATGAACTTTTAACGATTCTTGAGGAAGAAGACACCACCAAAGAAAACAATCAATAAATTGAAAAGAATCAATGAAATGATTTGTTTAAAAACTTAAAATCATTTTTTTATCCTTTTTTAGAAATTCATTGTATTTTTATCCTATTTTAAAATTATCCTATTTTAAAATTTATTATTTTTATCATAAATTACTAAAAATGCGTTCATTTACTAAAAAAGTTAGGTTCTAGTAAGATAGATCCTAGTAAGATAGTTCTTAGAATATAATTCCTATAAAGGTAATTCGTATAGGCACTTCTTAATAAATCGAAACTCGCTTTACCCCGGGTATGTCCAGAAATTCCTGGATCATTTCTCCTTTAACTGGTTTTTCAGTGATTATGGTTAGTTTAGGATTTTCTTCCAGTTCTGGGTCCCCTGCATGGGCCTGTCGGATGCTGATGTCCTCTTGTGATATTAATTGGGTGGCCTTAGCCAGTATTCCAGGCGTACCAGCCTGGGCTTCTATTTCTACCACCCCAAACCGGAGATCACTTGCCACGTTTTTTAAGAGTGCTCCTGCTGGGAATATGTTTCCAAATATTGATGCCAGTTCAGGGTCATCCATTATAACCTCCACTGTGGAGCGAATGGACCTGCG
This sequence comes from uncultured Methanobacterium sp., assembly GCF_963665055.1. Lineage (NCBI taxonomy): Archaea > Methanobacteriati > Methanobacteriota > Methanobacteria > Methanobacteriales > Methanobacteriaceae > Methanobacterium > uncultured Methanobacterium sp. Next base: position 2,826,763 of record NZ_OY762015.1, on the reverse strand, counting down.
GTCCACACCTGTTCCTCTGGCCAGGGCAACATCACTTATTTCAACATTCCCACAGTATATCTTTCCGTTTTCACCCACCCTAAGTCCTAACTCAACTATCTTACGGGCTACTCCCATTCTAGCTGGAAATTTGTCGAATTTGTGTTTAATACGATCCCACATGGAATAATCACCTGATTAATTTGTACTATCAGTTTTATTTTAATTTAACCCCATTTAATTAAAATTTTTTGTTTTTAAATTCTTTGAAATCCTAGTCATTTAATTTAAGTATCTATGGATTAGTTTATGGATTAATTTCTGAATTTAAGTATTAATATTTTATGAATTTCAGTTACCACATTTCATAATTATAATATATTTTAAATTTGTGATCTTTCATTTGGCATTGCCCATATAATTAATTTTATGCACATATATGTACTGTAAAGATTTAAATAGTACAATGAAGTATAGGAATGTTAGTGAATAAATATGGTGACAACATGCAAGGCAGTGAATGTTTTTGGCGAATACAACCTGAAAAATAAAGTAGCTGAAAGGACTAAACTTGACTTTAACGCTCCTTTTGAACTATTTCAAAAAATATACTCTAAATACCCCAGCAGTTTCCTCCTGGAATCCATGGAAAGTGACAGTGGACTGGCTAGGTACTCAGTTCTGGGATTTAACCCAGTGGCAACCCTGAAAGCCCATAATGGAATTCTGGAAATTAAAAAAGAAGATGTGACCGAGGAGATAGAAACCCTAAATCCGTTTAATGAGATAAAAAGTCTTATTGGAAATGGAAGTAAAAGGAAAGGGTTTCAGGGAGGACTGGTGGGATACGTATCCTACGAATCAGTGAAGTACTTTGAACCAGTCCCGGTGCAGGAAGGAACATTCCCTGATTATGAATTCGGACTCTTTTTAGATGCTGTGATCTTCGACCGGCTCCAGAATAAATGTGAATACATCACTCTGGGTGAAAACAGAATAGACCAAATCAAAGAACTTGAAAAGGAAGAATTTAATGGGGAAAGTATGACTTTCCATGAAATAAAACATCATTTCTCCCAAAATAAGTTCGAAAACATGGTTATGGATACCAAGGAAAGAATTAAAGCCGGTGAAATATTCCAGGGCGTTATTTCCAATGCCCGAGAATACACCATTAAGGGAAATAAACTCGCATTCTATGAAACTCTCCGTAACATCAATCCTTCACCATACATGTATCACCTGAAGCTTGGTGAAAGGGAAATAATTGGATCAAGTCCTGAAATGCTGGTGAGGGTTGAAGGAAGGGATGTTGAAACCTATCCCATTGCTGGAACCAGGACCCGGGGCACTACTCCAGGAGAAGACTTGAAACTGGAAAAAGAACTCTTAAACGATGAAAAGGAAAAAGCAGAACACCTGATGTTGGTTGACCTTGCCCGTAACGACATAGGTAAGGTAAGTGACTTTGGCACAGTCAACGTACCCGAATACATGACTGTGAAAAAATTCTCCCATGTGCAGCACATTGTCTCTAACGTGAAGGGAAAACTACAGAAGGACAAAAATGCGGTGGATGCATTTGCCTCCATGTTCCCAGCTGGCACATTAAGCGGAGCCCCCAAAATACGGGCCATGGAAATAATAGATGAGTTAGAAGGCATAGCCCGCGGACCCTACGCCGGAGCAGTGGGTTACTTCTCCTTAAATGGTAATGCAGATTTCGCAATTACAATTAGAACCCTGGTCTGTGATGGTAACCACGGGAAAATACAGGCCGGAGCAGGAATAGTCCATGACTCAGTTCCCACCAGCGAGTACCAGGAATGCGAAAACAAAGCCCAGGCACTTTTAAGTGCATTGAACATGTCAGGTGAAGCTAAATGATTCTAATAATCGATAATTACGATTCTTTCACCTATAACCTCTATCAACTGGTGGGAGAATTTGAAAAAAACATCCGCGTCTTTAGAAATGATGAAATAACTGTGGAAGAAATAAGAAAACTACAACCAGACCGGATCATAATATCCCCTGGTCCTGGGAACCCGGAAAATGAGAGGGATTTTGGTGTCTCCCGCGATACCATTCTGGAACTTGGCCAGGAAATACCAGTACTGGGCGTTTGCCTGGGACATCAGGGAATTTTCACAGCCTTTGGTGGTGAAATCACACGTACAGAACCAGTCCATGGGAAAAAAAGTCTGATTCATCACCAGAATACAGGCATGTTCCAGGGTGTTAAAAGCCCACTTCCCGCTGCAAGGTACCATTCCCTGGTCTGTAAAAGGGACAGCACACCACCTTCCATGGACATACTGGCTGAAACAGAGGATGGAATGATAATGGCAATTAAACACCATGATTATCCCATATTTGGCCTTCAGTTCCACCCAGAATCCATTGGAACTGGTGATGGTAAAAGAATCATGAAAAATTTCCTGGAGATGGAAGTCTCATGAAATTCACTGACATAATCCAAGAAAGGGAAAGGTTGCTGGAGATAAGGAAAAAATACCAACCACTGGCTGAACTTAAAGAGAACATTAAACGGGTTAAGCTTCGAACAGACTTTAAAAAATCACTACTTAAAGAGGAAGATGTTTCCATTATCTGCGAGTACAAACCAGCATCACCCTCCCTGGGTGAAATCAGCCAGCTTACAGTGGGTGATGTGGTTCCCCTGTTTGAGGAAGGAGGAGCCAGTGCAGTGAGTGTGCTGACTGAAGAATCATATTTCAAAAGCAACATTGACAATCTGAAACTGGCCTGCAGAATAACCCGACTTCCCCTACTTCGCAAGGATTTCATCCTGGATCCCTATCAGATCTACGAAGCCCGGGCCTACGGTGCAAGTGCAGTTCTTTTAATGGCCGACATATATCCAGATCTGAAGGAAGGGATTGAAATATGCAAATACTTGGATATGGATGCCTTGGTGGAATGTAAAAACCCTGAAGAAATAGAAACAGCCGTTAGAGCCGGAGCAGAAGTGATAGGAATAAACAATAGGGACTTCGATGATTTTAAGATTGATCTAAGGAGAACCGAAAAACTGGCCAGTTATGTGCCATCAAATATCACCCTGGTATCAGAAAGTGGAGTTCAAAGTCCGGAAGATGTGGATTTCCTATCCAAACTGGGAGTAGACGCTCTTCTGGTGGGAAGCAGTATTATGAAATCTTCCAATATCCTGGAAAAAGTTAACAGCCTGGTACTTGCCGGGAAAAATTCCAAAACCCGAAGACAAAAGAGATAATTAGAAAATCAGGATATCAAAGGAATAATTAAGGATACGAAAGGTTAAGGATATGAACATTAAAATCTGTGGAATATGCCGAAAAGAAGACCTTTCAACTTGTTTAAAAGCTGGTGCAGATCTAATTGGATTTATCAACATCAAAAGATCCAAAAGAATGGTTGAAATTGAAGACATAAAGGATTTAACCTCATTTATAGATGATAAAAAGAAGGCGGTGCTTGTAATTGAGCCCAAAAATATGGCGGATGCCAAAGAAAGGATAGATAAAACAGGATTAAAGAATATACAACTCCATTCACTCTCTGCTTGTGAGATAGATAGGTTGAAAAAAGATTATCAGTTAACCAGAGAAATAGAGGAAAATCAACAAATTAGGGAAGAACATTCAAGGGATAAAGATCTGATTGAAGATAATAACAGTGATTTAACAGTTACCCGGGCCCTGGGATTATCAGAAGTAATGTATCCTGAAAAAATTAAGGAAATTCAGGATTTTGCCAGCGTCTGCGATTATATTCTCTTTGATTATGAAGTTAAAGGGAAAACAGGTGGAACTGGAAGATGTATCCCCACAAAAACAGCTATTGAAGCTGCAAAAATTGCAAAGGATAGTAACCCTAATTTAAAACTATTCCTGGCCGGAGGAATGGATAAAAAAAGGATCCAAACAGAATCAGAGACCCTGGAAAAATTCTTTGACTTTGTGGATGTTAACTCTGGAGTGGAAGATGAGCCCGGGGTTAAAAATTCTGCTAAAATAATGGAATTAATGAAAATTAAGGAATTGAAAATTAAGGAATTTAATTAAATAATTACATAAACAGGACAATTAAATCAAATATATTTCAATGAATGAACTTGAAATATTTTAATGATTGAAATAAGGATAAATAAACGATTTAAATGGGAATTAAAATTTAGATAATCTCTTTAAATTCAAATGGTGATTTAATGATAAATGATGGAAAATTTGGTAAATACGGGGGAATATTCGTTCCAGAACTCCTTATACCTGCCTTAGAGGAGTTGGAGAAGGCCTTCCTGAAATACAAGGATGATGAAAAATTCAACCAGGAACTTGATTACTACTTAAAGGAATTCGCAGGACGACCCACTGCCCTGTACTATGCCCGTAATCTTTCAGAAAAATTGGGATGTAAAATATACCTTAAAAGGGAGGACATGCTTCACACTGGAGCTCATAAAATAAATAATACAATAGGACAGGGACTTTTAGCTAAATATATGGGCAAAACTAGATTAATCGCTGAAACTGGTGCTGGTCAACATGGTATTGCCACTGCAGTGGTGGGATCCCTGCTGGGAATTCCAGTAGAAGTTTACATGGGATCAAACGATGTGGAAAGACAGAAATTGAATGTCCTGAGAATGGAATTATCCGGGGCCAAGGTTTTACCTGTTGATGCGGGTTCACGCACCCTGAAAGATGCTATAAATGATGCTTTCCGGGACTGGACTTCCAGTGTGGAACACACCCACTATCTGATCGGTACCACTATGGGCCCCCACCCATACCCCACCATGGTTAAACACTTCCAGAGCGTGATTGGCAGGGAAGCACGGGCTGAAATCCTTGAAAAAGAGGGTGAACTTCCAGATGCAGTTATTGCCTGTGTTGGTGGAGGTAGTAATTCTATAGGAATCTTTTCAGGATTCGTGGATGATGAGGCAGTTGAACTCATTGGAGTTGAAGGGGGAGGAGATGGAATCAAAACCCCCAGGACCGGTGCAACCTTATGTAAAGGTACCGAGGGTGTGCTCCATGGATCATTCTCATATGTGCTCCAGAATAACGATGGTCAAATATCTGAAGCCTACTCAGTATCCGCTGGCCTGGACTACCCTGGAGTTGGTCCGGAACATGCCTACCTCCACAGCAGTGGAAGGGCAAACTACGTAGCGGTAACTGATAAAGAAGCCCTTCGTGGTTTTGAACTCCTCTCCAAATACGAAGGTATTATCCCAGCCCTTGAAAGCTCCCATGCTGTTGCTTACATGGAGAAGTATGCTAAAATGCCTGAAAATAAGGGTAAAACCATTGTAGTTAACCTTTCGGGACGAGGAGACAAGGACATGTTTTTAGTTGCCAGTGAACTGGGGGTGGACTTATGAATACCAAAGAAGCAGAAAGTTACCAGGAAATGTTTGCCCGGGTTAAATCCAAAAATGAGGGTGCTTTCATTCCATTTATAGTGGCAGGAGACCCTGACTTTGACACCTCCCTGGAGATAGTGAAGACTTTCGTGGAAAATGGTGCTGATGCATTGGAGATAGGATTTGCTTTCAGTGATCCAGTTGCTGATGGCCCTACAGTTCAGGATTCCGATTTAAGGGCACTTAAGTCTGGTATGACCACCAAGAGAGGATTTGAATTTGTAAAAAAAATCAGAGAGTTCACATCCATACCCATTGGCCTGCTGGTGTACTACAACCTGATTTACAAGATGGGTGTTAACCAGTTCTATGAAGCTGCCTTTGAAAGTGGAGTCAACGCCATTTTAGCGGCAGATTTACCTCCTGAAGAATCAGAAGATGCGATTAATGCCTCCAAAGAGTATGGGGTTCAGCAGATCTTCATGGCTGCCCAAACCACCAGCAATGCAAGGTTGGAAAAAATTTCCAATCTCTGTGATGGATTTCTATATGTAGTGGCAGTTATGGGAGTCACTGGAGCAAGAGGAAATCTCCAGACAAGTTCTGTAGACCTTATTAAGCGGGTGAGAAGTCACACCGATCTCCCACTGAGTGTTGGTTTTGGTATTTCCAAACCGGAACACGTTGCCAGCGTGATCAGTGCCGGGGCAGATGGAGCCATTGTGGCCAGTGCCATACTGGACCTGGTAACTGAAAATCTGGAGAATAAAAAGATAATGCTGGATGAAATTGGGTCTTTCTGTCGCCAACTCAAGGAAGCAACCAAAAAATGAATTACATCCAATGAATTGCAACCAGGAAATGATTAGATTAATAGGAAGGTTATGGTTCTATGATTGCAGAATGTTTAGGTAAGGTAACCTCCAGGCAGGATCTAAGCGAAAATGAAGCTTATGCGTGTATGGTGGAAATGATGGGTGGTCAGTCCAGTGATATGGAGATGGCTGCATTTTTATCGGCACTGGCCACTAAAGGTGAAGTTGTGGATGAGATAACCGGATTTGTTAAGGCCATGCGTAAGTTCTCCATCAAGGTATCCCCTCAGTTAGATGAACCACTGGTTGACACCTGTGGTACTGGGGGAGATAGTTTTAAAACATTTAATATCAGTACCATTGCCACCCTAATTGCAGCAGCATCGGGCGTTCCCATTGCCAAACATGGAAACCGTGCTATAAGCAGTAAATGTGGTGGTGCAGATATTCTAGAGGCTATGGGAGTTAATATTAACTGTGATGCAGCTGGTGTGGAGTTTTGCCTGGAAAATGCAGGGATAGGATTCATGTTCGCCCCTAACTTCCATCCAGCCATGAAACAGGTTATGCCTGTGCGCAGAAAGCTGGGTATTCGCACGGTTTTTAACATTTTAGGACCATTAACTTCCCCGGCTAGTGCAGATATCCATCTCATGGGTGTTTTCCATCCAGACTATGTGGAGTTAATTGCCCAGGTCCTCAAAAATTTAGGAGTTAAAAGGGCCATGGTAATGCATGGTTTTGATGAAGCGGGCCAACCAGCCCTGGATGAAATTTCCCTCATTGGCAAAACCACAGCAGCTATCCTGGATAATGGTAAAATAGAAGTCCTTAAACTTTACCCTGAAGATTTTGGACTTGAAATGGTTGACAAAGATTTGATCCGGGCTCAGGATACTCTTTCAGAAAATCTGGAGATTGCAATGGAAGTTCTGGAAGGGAAAATGGAAAATTCTGCTCAGAAGGCCCGGATGGATATTTGTCTGGCCAATGCAGGGGCTATTCTTTTTCTGGCAGGCAAGGCCCATGACCTTAAAGAGGGAGTGGATTTAGCCAGAGAAAACATCAATAATGGATGTGCCCTGGAAAAATTGAAGGATTTTGTGAGAGTTAGCACGGATTCAAACAATCTAAAGCAACAAATCACAACAGTGTCTAGTTAACAAAAAGTAAACTAATTACTTGAGAAAAAGAATTTGTTAAAATGAAACATTAACAAAAGATTTGAGAAAAAAGGACTTGAAAAAGGATTTAAAAAAGGGATAAAAAAAATAATAAAAGAATTTTACTGGATTTTCTGACTGCCTATCCAGATAGCGTTGAGTATGACTGCCAGGCTAAGGCCCATATCTCCAATTCCCACAGCCATCCACAGTGTCACCAAACCCAGCACTGCCATGATGGCAAAGGAACTTTTAACCAGTATGGAGAGTGCCACGTTCTGCTGCACCACCCTCATTGTCTTCTGGCTCAATTTTAAAAGATATTCCAGTTTGGATAAATCATCATGCATCAAGGCCACATCGGCAGTTTCAATGGCCACGTCTGAACCTGCTGCACCCATGGCAATTCCTATGTTGGCCCTTGCCAGGGCAGGTGCATCGTTAACACCATCACCCACCATGGCCACATGCCCGTGGTTCTCAACCAGTTCATCTATTTTTCTAACTTTATCCTCTGGCAGGAGACTGTGGTAATATTCATCCAGACCTAACTGGGATGCTACCCTCCGGGCAGTGCCATCATTATCCCCAGTGAGCATTACCGTCCGAATACCGTTATTTTTAAGGAATTTAACAGTTTCTGGGGCCTCATCCCTAATGCGATCCATTAGAACCATTAACCCCAGAACCTCCTGTTCGGTTCCCAGCAAGATGGTGGTTTTACCTTCAGTCTCATATCCACTTATTTTCTCCAGAATACCAATATTATGAGATTCCCTTTCATTTAAAATACCTGAATTTTCAAAGAGGGTTTTATTTCCCACATAGAATGTGTTTCCACTTATTTCACCTTTTAAACCGATTCCGGTAATGGATTTGAAGTTATGAACCTCTTCCAGTTTCAGACCTTCATCTGTTGCCTTCTGGAGTATGGCTCTGGCCAGGGGATGTTTGGAACGTGATTCCAAGGAAGCAGCTAATTTTAAAATATCCTCTCGAGAATTGTCATTGAAGCTGATAATATTTGCCACTTCCAGACGACCCTCGGTTAAGGTTCCTGTTTTATCAAAGACCATTGCCTTCACATTCTTCATTTCTTCCACATATTCTCCACCTTTTATGAGAACACCGTTTCTGGTGGCAGCGGTGATCCCTGAAACCATGGAAACAGGGGTGGATATTGCCAGGGCACAGGGGCATGATACCACCAGTAAAACCAGAGCCCGGTAGAACCATTCATCAAATGACATGTTAAGGAAGAATGGAGGTATTAAAGCGACCAATACCGCGGCAAAGATAACTGTGGGAGTGTAATATGTGGCAAAGCGGTCAATGAAAGCTTCTGTTTTTGATTTTTTATTTTTAGATTCACGCACCAGTTCTATTATTCTGGATATGATGGTTTCATCTGACTTCCGGGTTACACTGATTTCCAGGTAACCTTCGGTGTTGATTGAACCTGCAAAGACTTCATCACCCTCTTTTTTGGTGACTGGTATACTTTCCCCAGTTATGGGAGATTGATCCACTGCTGATGCACCCTTGACCACCAATCCATCAAGAGGTACCTTGTCACCAGGACGGACCACCATTTTCTCATCAAGGTTCACGTCATGAGTATGAATCTCGAGTTCCTGGCCATTTCTAATGACATGTGCAGTTTCAGGTGCCAGTTTAAGGAGGGCTGCTATTGAGCTGCGCGCTCTTTCACTGGCATAGTCTTCCAGAAACTCAGCCACATAGAACAGGAACATCACTGCAGCACCCTCTTCACCGTGACCAATCAAAAATGCACCAGCAGCTGCAATGGTTATGAGCAGGTTCATGTTGAAACGGAGCTTCAACAAACCTTTAAATGCCCCTTTAATTATTTCAAAACCAGCCACTGCTACCACACCCAGGAATGCAACCTCAGCCAGGAGCCCCTGGTTCAGGAAGTTTTCAAGGATTATACCAATAGCAAAGATTACTGCAGATGTAATGATGATTAGTAGGGGTTTATGTTTCCACTGGGGCTGTTTTTCCTCGAACAGGTCCCCTCCACAGCAGCTACAAGTATCAGGTGAATTTTCATCTTCTGTACATTGCTGAGGGTTATGTTGATGATTATGCTGATTGTCTATGGACATAGAAAATTCCTCTATTTTTTAGATTACCTACAGATAATTATTTACACTAAACTTCATTTCTTAGAAAATATGTTCATATGAATAGATGTTCAATTGAACATATAAATGTTGTGGCCCCATCAACAACAATCCAAGGATATAAACAGCAGATCCAGATACAGCCAATCAAATCACTAAAGTCAATCCATCATAACAATCAGCCAGCATTCTGTAATAATCAACCAAAAATATTAATGCAATGCGAATTTAATTTCAATGTGGATGCCGGGATAGTCTAGTCAGGTAAGGCGTAGGATTCGAAATCCTATGAGCGATGCTCACCCTGGGTTCAAATCCCAGTCCCGGCGCTTAAATTAAATACTATTAAATATTAAAAAAGTAGATATTTTTAAAATAATTCTTTTTCCAACTACACATTCTAAAAAAATGGTTTTAATTACAAAAGCATTAAATTTGATGAAAATACCACAAAATAGCAATAGTAATATAGAATAAAAAAATAATACATGAACTCACCTCAATATAATATATAATTTATAAAAACAGTTCAAGTCCTATTTAATTGAATGAATATTTGGTAATTAACAGCGGTTCTGAATAAGATGGATCGAATAACCTTTTTAGATAACGCCCATCAGGGAAAAAACAACTGGTGGAGATATCTTCTGACCAGCAGTGTAGCCTGGATAGGACCATTTATACTGATTTTAATAATCTTAGTTCCATTTATCCTTCTGAGTCATCCTGTTAAAATGGATATAAACCCAGATAACGTGGTAAATACCATAAACCCCTTACTTTTAATGGTAATGCTCGGGGTTTATTACATCCTGTCATTCGTACTATTTTATCTTTGTTCTCGTTTTATCCAGGGTAAAACAATTAAAAAAATGATTACCACTGTTTCCAAGTTTAACTGGAAGAATGTGTTAAAGGGAGCCGGCCTCTGGTCCATTATCATAGGGGCTTCCCTGGTGGTGGATGTGCTCATCAGTCCATCAGCAGTCAAATTATCATTGGACTTGCCATTTTTCACCCTGTTAATTGCAAGCCTCATCATTTTTGCTATACAGGCCTCCTTCGAAGAAATCTTCTTCAGAGGGTATCTCATGCAGGGAATAGGACTCTTAACCCGAAAACCATTCATCCCCCTCTTTTTAACTTCCGTTATTTTTGCCATTGGACATTTCTGGAACGGAACCAGTATTATAACCGGAATCACAGCAGTAATTAATATGTTCATTTTTGGGATGGTACTGGGTATCATCACCTTAGGAGAAAACGGTTTGGAAACAGCCATTGGCGCCCATATTGCCAATAACATCCTGGTTACAAGCATTGTGGGTAATGTTGGCATTATCAATGACCTTCCAGCCATGTTAACCTTTGCGGGAGGATCATCCTTTGGTGTTCCATATTTTATTTTACCATTCATCCTTTTAACCGTCGTATTCTGGAAAAAAAGTGATAAAATCGGGTTGATATTTAAAACACAGGATAAATTAAATGAAATTAACAGAACACCCGCTGAAATCCAGTGTGTTAACTGTAAAACCATCAATCCTGGAATCGCAGTTTACTGTGGAGAATGTGGAGAGAAAGTAGTAAGAGAATATGCTTCCACTCCCCGAAAACTGGTGGCTTTCCTCATTGATATGGCACTGTTACTGGTGATATCCGGAGTTTTACTGGCGATTATACTTCTAATAATTTACGTGACTCCCAATAACGATACATTCAGCCCAGAGTTAATTTCTGGAATTTGGATTATTCTAACCAGTATCATAATCTTTGTTTACCTAGTTTTAATGGAAAAAAAAGGGAATACAATAGGCAAAATTGCCCTGGGATTAAAAGTGGTCAGAGAAGATACTCAAAAACCAATAAGTTATAGTCAGAGCATTGCACGGAACCTTTTTTTAGTTGCAGATCTGATTCCCTTTATTATACCCGGTTTATTAGGCCTGATAGTCAGTGCAAAGTCTGATAAAAAGCAGAGGATTGGGGATATGGTTGCAAGAACTGTAGTAATCAGAAAGCAGAAGCTATAATCAATAAAGAAACCATAATCAGAAAATAAATTAGCTTAGACTAAATAAAGTGACAGGATTAAGTTGTAGTAAACAGAAAATGAATCATCGATTGGAAAATAATCATTGATTGGTTAAATCAGGAAAAATAACCCTCTTTAACAGCCAATGCTTCCGTGTACTTACCTATTTTTCCATCCTCAAAAACCTGGAATTAACCGCCACAATTATGGTACTGGCTGACATTAAGACTGCCCCCATGGCAGGGGTTAAAATAATCCCATAAGCTGATAAAACACCCGCTGCTAAGGGTATGGCAAATATGTTGTATCCTGCTCCCCAGGCCAGGTTTTCCAACATTTTCCGGTAGGTGGAGCGGGCTAACTGTATAATGTGAAGAGCGTCTAAGGGGTTACTCCTGACCAGTATTATATCTGCTGTTTCTATGGCCACATCGGTTCCAGCACCAATGGCAATTCCCACATCAGCCTGGGCCAGTGCAGGAGCATCATTGATACCATCACCAGTCATTGCTACAATCAACCCATCTTCCTGGATCTCCTTTACTTTTTTGGCCTTATCCGAGGGTAGGACCTCTGCAAAATACTGATCCAGACCCACTTCCTGGGAAACCCATTCAGCCACTTCTGCCTTATCTCCGGTAATCATGAGGCACTTGATGCCCATTTCCTTGAGGCGCGCAATAGTTTCCCTTGACTCCGGGCGTATGATGTCAGCCAGTGCAATGGCACCCCTTAACTGACCATCAACCATGACAAAGACCGTGGTTTTTCCCTGAGATAATAATCCATCGACCCTTTCATCTTTAAATTCAAGGCCTATCTCCTTTAAATATCCTGAACTTACCACATTTACAGTTTTTCCCCCAACTATCCCTTCGACACCTTTACCGGGGTTTGATTTGAAATTTTCCACCGGCAAATGATCCTTAGACTCTGCAGCCACCCCTTTGGCAATGGGATGTTCAGAATAGGCCTCCAGGGATGCTGCATATTTTAAAATGGATTCATTATCAAATGTTTCATCAGTGGAGATCACATCAATAACTCCAAACTCCCCTCGAGTTAATGTTCCGGTTTTATCGAATATTATGGCATTTATGTTACGTGCTTTCTCAAAAGAAGTTCTTTTTCTTATTAATAAACCATTTCTGGCAGATAATGCCGTTGAAACCGCCACCACCAGAGGTATAGCCAGCCCCAGTGCGTGTGGACATGTGGTTACCATCACAGTAACCGCCCTTTCCAGGGAAAATGCCAGATCCTGCCCAGTTACCATAAGCCAGACCAGCAAAGTTATTAAACCTCCAGTTAGTGCTATAATGGTTAAGTACATGGCAAAACGATCGGCAAGGCTTTGAGTTTTGGACTTACTGGCCTGGGCTTCTTCCACCATGTTTATCACCTGGGATAAAAATGAGTCCTTTCCTGTTTTGAGAATTTCTACCTGTATTGAGCCATCTCCATTTATGGATCCCCCAATAACTTCATTTTCAATGGTTTTGTATACTGGTTTTGATTCACCGGTGAGCATAGATTCATCAATACTGGTCTCGCCACGCGTGATCTGACCATCAGCAGGGACTTTTTCCCCTGGCTTAACCATTACCCGATCTCCCACTTCCAATTCTTCCAGTGGAACCTCCATGGTCTCCCCGTCAGTCATTATTTTATGGGCGGAGGAGGGCAGGAGTTTTACCAGTTCTTGCAGGGCTCTTGATGCCCCCATAACTGATCGCATCTCCAGCCAGTGCCCCAGAAGCATAATATCAATCAAAGTAACCAGTTCCAGGAAGAAAATCTCACCTTTAAGTCCGAAAACCACTGCACTACTATAAATATAGGCAGTGGTTATGGCCACCGCCACCAGGGTCATCATCCCCGGCATTCGTGACTTAAACTCAGTATACATACCCTTAAAGAAAGGATATCCACCGTAAAAATAGATCACAGATGATAAAACGAACAGAACATATGAATCCCCATAACCTATTATCTCTTGAATACCCAAAATATGTTGAATCATTGGTGTTAAAAAGATTACAGGGATGGTTAAAACTAAACAAATCCAGAAACGTCTTTTAAAGTCGGTGATCATATGGGGATGGTCATGGCCACCAGTTTTCTTTTCCATTCTGTGGTCCATTTCATGGTCCTGATGAGAATGTTCCATTTAATCAACCCCTACCCCTTAAACAATTCTGTAGTTATTATTATGGTTCCTACAATCTTATGATTTTTTGTACATACCACAAAGTTTATATATAAAGTACAACTTTTTAGGTAATATATTACCTTAACATGTAATATATTACCAATGAGCTGAGAATAATGAAAGATTCTGACACCATTAAAGCAGAGTACAATGCGGAAAGAATGGACATGGAAAAATATATTCTGGTGGCTTTATTCCTGGTTCAGCAGCGATGGAGTTATGTGATTGGTCGAGAACTAGCAGAAGACAATATTACAACCAAACAGTGGTTGATGGTGATTGTAATGGCCCATGCATTCCAGAGTCCACCTTCCATACAGGAAGTGGCTGATGCCTTGAGCACCACCCACCAGAACGTTAAACAATTAGCCACCCGTCTGGAAGCTCGGGGATTTTTAAGAATCAAACGAGACCCTGAAAATCGTCGCATACTGCGCTTGAAAGTAACTGAAGAATGTCATAACTACTGGGAAAAAAGAGCTCCAGAAGACATTAAAACTATAAATGCCCATTTCGAATCACTGGACAATGAAGAAATCAAATCATTGTTCCATATAATGGCCAAACTTGAGAAATCATCCCTTAAATTGTACGAAAAATCCAAAGGATGATTGGAATTATTGGATAATGGAAATGAATGTGGAATTAAAATAATACTCGAAATTAGAAGTTGTGATTAATATGAAAGCATTAGTTGTATATGGAAGCAGATACGGAACAGCCGCTGAAATAGCCCAGGAAGTAGCCCGTGTTATTAAAGATGAAGGAGTTGAAGTTGATCTGGAAGACACCCAAGGAATTAAGGATTGTGATGTTTCTCCCTATGACCTGGTGGTGGTGGGAAGTGGAATAAAAATCGGTAAATGGACCAGTAAATCCCTTAAATTCCTTAAAGACAATAGATCTTCCTTAGCAAATAGAAAAGTTGCCCTTTTTGTCAGCTGTGGTGCCGCCAATGAAGAAAGTAGCAGAGCGGAAGGTCAGGAAAAATACTTGGATGAAGTGGCAACCGAAAACTTGATAAACGAACCATTATCCACCGGACTCTTTGGCAGTGTTTACGATCCTGAAGCCAACCATGGCCTGATGTTTAAAATGGTTAACCGTTCCGTGAGGAAAAATCTCCAAAAACAGGGTATAGACCCATCTAAACGCTTAGATTACCGTGACTGGGATGAAATAAGAACCTGGGCACGTGGTCTGGTTGATGAGTTAAAAAACGAAGCATAAAATGAATATCAACTCTAATACGAAAATTTGAGGCTATATGAAAAACTGGGGAGGCCCTTAAAATGAATGTGAAGAGTATATTGAAAAAAGTGGGAATTGGCCTGGTGATACTTATCGTACTATTATTTGCAGTTATGGGATCCATTATCTTTGATGCAGCCAGTTACACCGCAACTGGATCAGAAAAATTACAGACAGATGGAACTGCAGTGGGAAACGCTCTGGTTGTGTATGACCCTGGATTCAGTGGTGTTGCTAAAAACACTGCCAGTAACATTAGCAGTCAGCTGCAGACCCACGGTTATAATGTAGATCTGGTTGGTATTAGAAACTCACAGGCAACCAACACCTCAGATTATGATGTTATTGCTATTGTTGGACCCGTGTATATGGGTAAAGTTGCTAGTTCCGTTCAAGAGTACCTTAAAACATTCAAACCAGCCACAGGTACCAAGGTAGGTGTTTTTGTAACTGGAAGTGATCCAGATACTGCCAATGATAATGCGTTGCTTATGAAAGAAGCAGTTCCATTACCAGATGGTAGTAACATCACCGTTAAAACCGTGGCAAAAGGAGTAAACGCAGATAACACCAAAACCATTACCTTCGTAAACACTCTGATAAAGTAAGGGATGTTTATATCCATATTTATTTTTAAGTCTGAGTGGGGGAAAGTCTTGAAAAATACGTCAAAAAAAGCTTTGATTCCATCGATAGTAACTGCACTTCGATTACTGGTAGCACCAGCATTATTCTACACTATAATGATGAACCAGTACTTAGGAGCTATCTTAATACTGATTTTTGCAGGATTCACTGATTTTCTGGATGGGTATCTAGCCCGTAGACTGGATGCATCATCTGATAGTGGGGCTTACCTTGATGTTATATCTGATTTCATCCTGATAGTCCTTGGTTTTACAGCATTTGTCCTTAAAGGATGGTACGATCCATTAATTCTGTTGTTAATCATTGCCATGTTTGCACTCTTTTTAGCCACTTCCAGCCTTAAAAAGCTGGTTTACGATCCAGTGGGAAAATACTTAGGCGCCTTCCTCATGTTTATGCTTTTTGTAACACTCTTATTCCCCGAACCATTGATAAAAACAATTTTACTTATTTTATTGGTGATTATATGCCTAATTTCAATAATAAGCAGGTTTTCATTATTTTTAAGGCGGAAATGATGGCTAAAGATAGAAATAACCACTCAAAATATTTTTTAAAATGAGTTTTTTAAAAGGAGTGGAGGATTATATTATTACAGTTTGAAATTACTTTTGCCCCACATAAATCCCATATCCAAAGTAACGGTTAAATCCCCTTGGGATATGTAAAGCCTCCCAAGCAAGGTTATGAATTGATCTCCGATATTCTGGTTCTTTAAAATACAGTATGAAGAATCTAGCCCATATTCTGAAAAAATCCATACTTTGCAGTTCAAGATCACTTCTTACCTGTTTCCATTGATTCAAGGCATGTGTTGAACTCTTCATATCATTAAAACCAGCTTTATCCAGAAGATGTAACCAATCTTTCTTTGTCTCGGCCACGAGACCCATTACCCTCCTGCAGTACCGATCCAGCTCAGGAGATGGATCCGAAAGCCATGTTACTTCATTAAGACCAACATAACCCCCACTTTTGAGCACACGGTAATACTCAGAGATGGACCTGGTTTTATCAGTGAACCCAGTTACAGATTCGGATATAACCACATCAAAGATGCCATCTGGAAAATCCAAATTCTCCACATTCCCCAGTTGAAATTCAACTCCCTTATTTTGTGGTTCCAGTTTTTCCCGGGCCCTTAAAACCATGTCTTCCGAGTTATCAACCCCCAATACCTTGCAACCCGTCATTTTGTAGATTTTAATAGCTGACACACCATTACCGGAACCCACAACCAGTACGTAATCTGCTTTATCAACCCCACACATCTCCAGGAGTTTTCGGGTGGCTTCCATTCCACCCATGTGTTTGGTTATTCCAATTTTTGCCTGGATTTCAAAATAGCCGTACATGGAGAATCATTCAACCATACAAATGTTGGTTTATGTAGTTATTATTAATCTTCAAAATAATTAATGTTAATTAACTTACAATAACAGAAAAATTTATCGTTATTCAGTGGTCAAGGAGTGTAAAAAAATGAAGAATAACCCAGAATGGTATTACAATGAAAAACCGGTAGGAGTGGATTATTTAGATCCAGAAATAGCCCGAGAATATAATAAAGAACATCAAAAATTCAGGAACTTCGAGGATGAAACAGAGTCCATTGTTCAGATATTAGGAATTACACTTGATGACACTGTACTGGATTTTGGATGTGGGACTGGTGGAATTGCATTAAACATGGCAAAATATTGTAAGAAGGTTATTGGTGTGGATATATCAAGAGAAATGCTCGATATTCTCGAAGAAAAAGCTAAAAAGGAGAATGTTAACAATATTGAAACTCATTGCGCAGGATTTTTAACCTACAATCATGACAGGTCAGCTAAAGTAGATAAAATTGTGTCCATGGTAGCACTTCACCATCTCCCCGATTTCTGGAAATCAGTGGCACTACTTAACATGGCCAAAATTATAAAAAAAGGTGGAAAACTTTATCTTTTCGATGTTGTATTCACCTTCAATATCCAGGATCATCAAAAAGACATTGGACAGATGATAAACCAGATGCAAAATGCTGCGGGTGATTCAATGGCTGATGAATTAAAGGTTCATATTCGTGATGAATTCAGCACCTATGACTGGATAATGGAAGGTTTACTGGAAAAAGCAGGATTTTCAATTGATTCTGTAGAAGTTAAGGCAGATAACTTAAGGGGTTATATTTGTTCTAGGCTGTGATCTTCCCTAATTTCTTAGATGAGTATTATTAGTGGAAATTAAAAAGGAACCAACCGCATTCCTAAGGAAAAAGATACTGGTAAAATGATTGTTCTATGATCATCTTTTATTTGGAACAAGTGAAAATTTTAGAATACACGAAAATCACAATTAAATGGCGTTTTGATTATCAAATTTATTAGGATTAACCCAAATATTTTTTTTCCAGTATTTTCTTTAAAAATGGACTGAACAAATACACTAAACTGCCCCACGCGTAGAAATAAAAAGATAAACCTAAAGCAAGAACAGAACACAGGGGTAGAATAAGATTAATGTCCCTCATTAACTTAATTGTATTTTCATTTAGATTTTCATTAACCAATCCTTTCCAAACAGAATAGTACCAGTTCAAGTAGTATAAAACTCCTGCAAATAGAAGGTTGAGTTGGAAAATTAGGTTTGCTGTGAAGTAAGTTCCACCATATTCTGATATTATTTCAGTTGAAAAAGGCATCAACGCTATGAATAGCAGCCAGAAGACGTTAATAGTTATCAAAGTGGGGTCAGAACGTTTAATGAACTGGAACTGCTGATGATTATTACGCCAGAAACCGGAAAGGATCCAGAAAGAAAGAGCATAACACATTATTTTAGGCCATAATAACCAGAGCTGCTGTTGAAATGCAGCTTCACTTAAGTTATAGGCTATATCAGGAACCCCAATACTTAAAACCAAAAGAGTCATGGCAATGGCAAATATACCATCCACCAGGGTTTCAATACGGCTGGTGGTCATCCATAAGTCAATAGAATCCGGGTTTTTTGACATTAGATTATGATATTCCTTTTGGCTATAAAAATTATTGGGTTTTTTAAGACTTCCTTTTCCTCACCCTGTTCTAAAAATTGGAAATAATGGCTCCTTAAAGTAGATTCTACCACTAAAACAAATGATATCATTATTTTTTAAGTGCATTACTTTTCAGGTGGTCTTAGTAAAATAATATGTTCATGTGTATTACAATAATAAAATAGGATGAAATTACAAGATTAAATAATCCAATATTAATAATCAGAATATATAGACTAAAAAATAAGATTTGGAGTAAAATCATGAAAATCGAAATAAAAAACATCCCAGAATATCAGGTGGCTTTCATCGTAAAGAAAGGAAGTTATCAGCAGATTCCGGATACATTAAGCAAAGTTGTGGGAGGGTTAATGGCTAAAAACGTAGAAATTCAAATGCCAGTCTATGGATTATACTATAACAGTCCTATGGATGTTTCTGAAGAAGAGCTGGAATGGGAAGTTGGCGCAGCCTTCATTGGAGAATTAGAAAGGGAAAATGATATTCAAATAAAGGTTGTCCCTCAGCATGAAGCAGTTACAACTGTGTTTAAAGGACCTTATGGTGAAGCAGCATCGGTTTACATGGATCTCATCCAGTATGCAGCAAAAAAAGGCTATCAGATCGCGGGTCCTGTTCTGGAAAGTTATCTTAATGATCCTTCTGAAGTCTCTCAGAGTGAGGCTTTAACCGAAATTCAATTCCCTGTGGTGAAAAAATAGTTACCACAGGAAATAGTTACCATATTTATGATCAGCTAGATTTTGATATGTTAAACTGTTTTTAAATATTTATTTAATATTTAAAGATGCATGAGAAGTTATTGGCCGGGAGTGGCCCAATAAATCACCTCAATGTCCAGTTCGGCCAATTTCTTGCTATTTCGTGAATCTATGGAAGTATGATTAATCTGACCCCATAAAATTCAATATTCTATTTTCATTTTGAGTATTTACATTATCATTTCCCCGAATATCCCCATATTTTCTTAATTGTTGGAAATAATTACTGATATCCCTCTATTTCCATAATTGTTCAATAAATCATTAATTTATCCAAATATATTATTAAATGCCCTTTTAAGTCTTTTAAACCTTTAATTTTGTTTTAAAATTCTCTATCATTTATATATGATTTCAATCAACTATTCATAACCTTCATTACTGAAAGTTCTAAAAATATTAAAATTTTGTATTTCAGGTGAGAATATGAACCAAGTCCTTGACACTATTAAAAGCAGAAGAAGTGTTCGTAAGTATCAGGATAAGCAGATTAAAGATGAAGAACTGGAAAAAATCCTTGAAGCTGCTATTTATGCCCCTACAGGCCATAATGACCAGCCATGGCATTTTACCATAATTCAAAATAGGGATCTAATAAATCAGATCAATGAAGGTGCCAAGGAAGTTATGAAAACAATGGATGTGGAATGGATAGCGAATATGGGGAAATCTGAGAGTTTGAACATCTTCCACCAGGCACCAACAGTTATAATAGTCTCCGGACGAAAAGATGCCACCACACCCCTGGTTGATTGCTCAGCAGCGGTTAGCAACATGCTCCTGGCTGCAGAAAGTATGGATATTGGTTCCTGTTGGATAGGATTGGCTAAATTTTACTTCCTTAATGGTGAGAATAGGGAAAAATTCAACATACCAGAAAATTATGAAGTTCACTTCGGAGTTTCACTTGGGTATAAGGTTCGGAAAAACCCAGAAGCTCTCCTAAGACACAAAAATGTGTTTAATTATGTAGATGTCTCATCACAAAATATTAACAAACCGAACACCAAATTACAATTGGGTGTAACTATGGATGTAATAGAAAAAAGAATAGAAGAGACTAAAGTTGCTTATATTCCATACAGTGGAAGTTATGACCGTATCCCAGAACATATCCAGGAAGTAGGACAGTGGGTTATGGAAAAAGGCCTTGAAATGACTGGCAGGGTTTACGGAACCTATTTCAACAGCCCGGAAGATGTGGCGGAGGAAGATCTGCAATATGAAATCGGTTTTTCATTTGCAGGAGATGCATTACCAGAAGACAAGATCGGTATTAAAGAAATCCCGGAACATACCGTACTATCAGCCATGCACCAGGGCCCCTATACTGAAGTAGGGCCAGTTATACACGCAGTGGTGGATTATGCTGTTGCAAATGGTTATGACATTGTGGGACCGGTAACTGAAGTATATCTCAATGATCCAGCAGAAGTTCCTGAAAGTGAACTTTTAACTGATGTGCAGTTTCCAGTCATGAAAATCAAATGATTTCATTAAATCTCTTTTTTAACCTTTTTTTAGACTTTTCTCCATTTTAAAATATCCCAAAATGCAAATAAAAAATTTAAAATACACTTCAGATATTTAGGGTTGCTTAAACCTCCCCAGATTTGTTTAATATTTGGGTGTAATTTGGGCATAGCTATTTATTATTCGGATTGAATAAAATAGACTAGTTCTTACTTGATTCCAAAAGAATTAAAAGGACCACACCACGAATCTGTATGACCTAAAAATGTAGATATGAATGTCATGCTGCTTAAAAAAGCTTAAAAAACTAATAAATTTAACAATAATAATAAGAACAATAATAAAAATATATTAATAATATTACAACTAATATTAAAACACCTGGCTCGTGTTTATCTTGAATAGAACCAGGAGGAACAATGCGTAACCTCGAAAAATTTAAAGAATATATTCCCCGAATGGGAGAACCTAATGTAAAAAGTGTTGCTTTATTAATAGATGGACCTAACATGCTACGAAAAGAATTCGACTTCGATCTGGACGTAGTACAGGAAATACTGGCAGATTATGGGAAAATAAAGGTGGGGAAAGTTTTCTTAAACCAGTACGCTTCAGACAAACTCATTGAAGCCATAGTTAACCAGGGCCTATCACCCATAATTGTTGCTGGAGATATAGACGTTCAAATGGCAGTTGAAGCCTTTGAAGCCATACACAACCCCAACATTGACGTTGTGGCATTAATGACCCGTAATACTGACTTTTTACCATTAATCAATATTGCCAAGGAAAATGGAAAAGAAACCCTGGTGATTGGTGCAGAACCCGGTTTCAGCATCGCCTTAAAAAACTCTGCAGATAGCACCATAGTTCTGAAAAAACAACACCACCCACATGGAGCAGTATAAACTAATCTTCTTTTTATTTTCATTACTTTATTTATTTTTAACATAAAATACAGCTTCCTACTAATTTTTTCCCATAATAAATCTATTTCTCCTAAAAAAAATTCTTTTTTTACTAAAATTAAGGCATTATACAGTGGAAATAAATAAAATACAATCAATTTCTTTGATATGTTTCCTATGCTGAGAAAGATCAGATAGAAAAAGTTATTCAATCCTTTAAATCAAGAACTGGGCAATTTGCAGAATTATTGTTCATTAATATCTGTCGGAAAATTTATATGGGATGTAAGGTCTATCTTTAAGTCCTACCTAGAAATATTGTTAGTTTGCAGGAATGCAAAGAAAAATCACCCGCCTCAGGAGTATATTCTCTGGGAAAGGTGCTAGAATTCAGTGCATGTAATATAATCTTTCTATTAGAAACGTTCTAAGGATTTTCACATCACTGAGTATTTTATGCTCCTATTATTATGTTAATTGTTACTTTAAAGGTGGTTCAAGATGTACGTGGTTGTAATGGGTGGTGGAAGAGTCGGATTGAACCTGGCTTCCTTCTTAATTGCGGATGGTCATGATGTTACTCTAATTGAAAATGATGAAAGTTTATGCACCCATGCTGCAGCAGAACTGGATGCACTGGTGATCTGTGGTAACGGTACCGATACTAAAACCCTGGAAGAGGCTAATGTGTCCAGTGCAGATGTATTTGTGGCAGCAACTGGGAATGATGAGGCCAACTTACTTGCATGTATTTTGGTACGGGAATTCAAACTCCCCAAAATCATCGCCAGGGTAAGTGAACCCAGCCATGCTGAGGCTTTCCGCAAAGTAGGTATAGATTCGGTTATCAGTCCCGAGATTACTGCAGCCAGTTACCTTGAAAAACTGATTATTCGACCTAAAATCGCCGATTTAGTGGTAATGGGGAAAGGTGACGCAGAATTACTTGATTTTAACCTGGAAAATGAGAAAGTAGTAGGTAAGAAAGTTGGGGATATTAGTCCCACCGAAGACTTTATAATCGTTGCAGTTTATGAAAATGGAGATATAACCATTCCCAAACCAGACATCGTCTTGAAAAAGGGTATGAAGGTTTCTATACTGGTGAAAACCAAGGCTGCCCGTGAAGTCATGAAAAAATTCACCAAGTAAACTTGTTCATTTTTGATTAAAATCAACAAAATTTCATTAAATATTCTGTTATTATTGTCTAGACATCCTGTTTCTACTGTCCAAATATTCTGTTTCTATTGTTTTATAATTGCATAATTGCATTTACCACAGCACATTGAAAATCATGATTTGGAAAATTATAAATCTAAATCAACTTCTGACAGATGAGAGATGATGATATCCAGGCGTATTCCTTCTGGTAATCATTGAGACTGACGAATGAAATCGCAGATAACGTGTATGATAATAATCCCAGGAGATATTGAGATATATCTTCATCTAAGAGAGTTATCATATTACCGTACTCCCTTACCCTCCGTATACACTGAAACGCCTTGATAACATCTGAATTATCAAAATTTAATTGAATTTCATTGGATTGAATGGGTATCTGTGGTATGTCACTGAGATTTTCAGCATCAATAAACTGTTCTTCCAATTCTAAGATGTACTTTAACTTTTCCAGAGAATCTACCTCCACACATTCCAGTTTGAAGGCAGTTTCCAGTTTAGCCACATCACGGAGAATGTGAGAATACCGGGTGGCAGCAAAGTCAATGAGCCACATATTCAGATCATCATCCAAGAGCACGTTTCTCAGGTTCAGATCACCATGGGTGGAGGTTTCATAGGCACTGACTGATTGGGATCGGCGTTCACTCATTACCTTCTCCACAAAGTACAATGGATTTATGGATTTTCCAAGATCATGTGGTAGTTCAACGTACTTATCACCAGATGTGACCCCAAATTTTTCCAATGAAAACCGTTTGATATTTTCGTAGTTAAAGAAAAAGTCATACTCCTCATAAAGCAACAGTTCCTTTAGCTTGGGCTGCCCATACCAACTTCGGAGAACGTTTCTGAAGAGTTTATCCAAGGCAGTTAGAACCTCTCCAGTGTCATGGGAGGCGTAATAGTCTTCCATGGTTTTTATGGTACTTTCCCTACCATTTATACCCACGAAGTTGTATAATATTCCACCGTATTCGGCTATTCTACGGTGGTCTATGATCTGTGTGGCGTTATTTTGTATGTAACGTTTCACATGATCCTCATATCCTCTAAGCTCATCCCCTAATTCAAACCAGGGCCCCAATTTCATTACAAAAGGCATCTCCTTTCTACCGGAGCGATCCCATGCATCCACCTTGAACACTGCAGAACCACTGTATCCCCCGGTTATGGGATTTAGGTAAATTTCAGTTGCATCTGAAAATATTTTGCTGGTTATGTCCTGGTAGGTGTCATTCCATCTTTCACATTTACCCTGCAATG